>WHSP01000100.1 GCA_009380025.1 Gemmatimonas sp.
AGTACGCCTCAGTCGCGGCTCGTCGCGCGCCTTGATCTGCACGATTTCTCTTCGGTCTTCGCGGAAGCCTGCTTGTCAACAGACTTCTGACGGGCCGTTGGCATACCTCCTGCTCGCCATCGCCCAGGGCGCCGGGCTGCTGATCACGCCCTTCGGTTGGCCGGGGCTCTGGCTTCAGCTCGCATCGCTCGCCCTGTTCGGCTGGTGGTCCGGGTTCGAGGCGATCGCGGGCATTCCTCTCGTTCTGCTCTTCGCCGTGGTCGCCCTCGCCGAGCTCATCGAGGCGGCTGCGACGGGTGGTAGGATCGATGCGGGCAGACGCCGAAGGACCAGCGTAGGCGCTTTCGCCGGTGCCGCAGTCGGCGCAATGCTCGGCATTCCGTTCCCGCTCGTCGGCCATCTGTTCGGCGCGCTGATCGGAGCATTCGTCGGCTCGGTTGCTGCGGCCATCGGTGTCCGCGGTCGACTCTCCGACTTCAGGGATCTGGGCGGCGAAGCGATCGCCATGGCCGTGAAGACGTCGGCGTCGATCGCGGTCGCCGTCTTCGCGATCCTCACATTCATGCCCTGAGTTGCGGTCCGTTCGAAGCACCTAAAAGGCTATTGAAAACAGGCTACGCTTCTAACGCTCCCGGAGCGAGATATCAGCAATGAACGAGGAGGCAAACGTGGGGGACGGGAAGTACGTCTATTGCGTCATCAAGAGCGCCGAGGAAAGGGATTTCGGACAGATCGGGATCGGTGAGGGAACCCACTCGGTCTATACGATCCACCATGGCGATCTCGCGGCCGTGGTCAGCGATTCGCCCATCCGGATCTATGATCCGACGCGCGAGAACGTCCTCGCCCATGAGTTCGTCAACGAGACGGTGATGCGCGAGTTTACCGTCATCCCGATGAGCTTTGGGACCCTGTTTCGCACCAAGGAAGATATCGTCGAGTTGCTGAAGTCGACCTACCAGGCATTCGATGACGTCCTCGTGAAGATGAAGGACAAGATCGAGTTCGGCCTGAAAGTTCTCTGGGATCGAGAGAAGGTGGTTTCAGAGATCGAGAAGACCGATCAGGAGATCTGCCAGCTCAGTGACGAGATCAATCGAAACACCCAGAGCTCGACGTATTTCGCCCGCATGCAGCTAGGCCGTCTCGTCGAAGCGGCTCTGGAGGAAACCGGCAACCGCTACGTACGTGAGATTCACGAGGGGCTGAAGCCAGCCTCCGTCGCGTCGCGCTCCAACAAGCCGATCGGTGACCGGATGATCCTCAACGCAGCGTTCCTCGTCGACCGCGAGCTGGAGAAGAACTTCGACGAGGCCGTCAAGGAGATCGCTCAAAAGTACGATCAGCTCCTCTCCTTCAGGTACACCGGTCCATGGCCTCCGTATAACTTCGTCAACATCAAGCTGAAGCTCGAGAAGGCGACCCCCTGAATGGAACGCCCCCCCTTTCGACTAGCCGATCGCGGATAGCCGCCTCGCCCTAGGAGCGAAGCGGCCGTGCATTCGGGCTGAAAGTCATGGAAGTCATTGACATGATTGAGGATCGGCCCTATGATAGAACGTCCTGGTCTACGCCTGC
The DNA here is from genome assembly GCA_009380025.1 of Gemmatimonas sp. Classification (GTDB taxonomy): domain Bacteria; phylum Gemmatimonadota; class Gemmatimonadetes; order Longimicrobiales; family Longimicrobiaceae; genus WHSP01. Next base: position 1,579 of record WHSP01000100.1, read on the forward strand.
CATTGGCCTGGCTGGCGTCGGACGCTGCTCTCGAGCGGGCAGGCACCGATCCCTTCAGGATCGCGAGGTTCGACGGTAGCCCGGCGAGGACCTCACGCGGCCGTAGATCGCTTGGCAGATCGAGGGGAATCCGGGCCCTCCATGGCCTGGACCGCGACTCGCGGCGACGGCGCGGAAATCGGGCGGGAAGCTGGCACATCTGCTGCAAATGGGCAGCTTTTCGATGCGATCGCAACCGAGTTGCTAGGCTCCCGTCCCAGCCGGTCGGATCTACTCATTCGCGTGGCTGGACCCTTTAGGGATTCCGCATTCGTTTCGTGAGCCGAAATACGGGATGGAGGCGCCAGGTCGTCGAGCTACCCGTCGTCTGCCAAAATGGAGTCCCGATCCGACTGATGATCAGGGTCGAGCGCAGGAATGTCGCGTTACTGTGCAGATGGTGCGCCATTGCCGCCCTACGCTGCAGGAGCGAACGGGGGTTCTCGACCGGTAGGCGGAGCATCCAACATTGATTCAAGAGGTATCCATGGCGGTCGAAAGAGCACCTTGCGGATCCAGCCTCATCGACGTTCTGGATCGGGTGCTCGACAAGGGCATCGTAATCGATGCGTATGTTCGGATCTCCCTGGTCGGCATCGACTTGGTAAGGGTCGAAGATCGGGTGGTCGTTGCGTCGATCGATACGTACCCAAGGGACTCGGAGACTGTGGGAATCGCCGGGGCGGCGACCCGAAGCGGTGAGCTCTCGGCTCCCTCCGCGCATGCGGAGTTGGATCGACTCACTGCCGAGAGGTCGAGTTGAAGCGAAGCTGAGATCCCCGAGCTGAGCCCGTGAGTGTCCCCCGCCGCCGCCTCGATCAGCACGAGGATCTGCTAGGCCGTCTGTATTGCGCCCGCGACCTGCCGGAAGCGCTTTCGATTTTCTTCGATGCAGAGCTCGGCCCGGCCGGGGTCGATCGCGCACTCGTTCTCGTCCGGTCGGAAGACGAGCTTCGTGGTGTGGCGGGAATCGGCTGGGATGCGCAGGACGTTTCTGCGATCGCTGTACCGATTTCCGGTGCCGAGGCGATTGCCGAAGCGTACCTTACCGAATCCGTCACGGAGGTTTCGGCGTCCAGGAAATTGGACGCCGACCGAACCGCCCGCTTCGTCGCCCTTCCGCTTGCCGCACCCGATCCCAAGGATCCGCCCTTCGGTCTCATCTTGCTCGGTGGCAAAGGGAGCGCGCCGACTGTTCCGCCGGATCTCATTCAACGAATTGGAATCATCGGGGCCGTGCTCGGTCGGATATCCGACCGCGAGGAGCTCGCTCGCGGCGCCCGACACCTCGAGCAGCAACGTGACCTTCTGACCGCAATCATCGCCGCCCTCCCGGACCCTGTTCTCATCACGGGACTCGACGATTCGATCGTCCTCGAGAACCGAAGGGCGGAGTCGCTGTTCCGAGCGGGGGAGGACGATAGCGAAGGTCGGCGGAGAGCCGTCGAGATCAACAACCTCCTGTTCTCGTCGTTCCAGGCGCGTTCCGGAACTGGCGGGGGCGGCTCGTCAGCGAGCCGGGAGCTGAACCTGGTCGATCCGTCGGACGGAGGCGATCTACTCTTCGAGGTCCTCTCGACCCCGCTACCAGGCTCCGTTTCGCCGGAGAAGGCGATCGTTTCGGTGCTGCGCGACGTCACCGACCTGAGGCGAGCGACGACCGAACTCGAGCACCAGTTCAAGAAAGTTCGGCAGGCCGAGGTGACGTCGACGCGCGAACGCGACCGGCTGAACCTCATCCTCGAGAACGTGGGTGACCCGATCCTGGTGACGGATGATCAGTCGAACATCATCCTCATGAACCGCCAGGCGGAGCGACTCTTCGACGTCCCGGCGGGCACGTCCTCCGGCTCTCGCCGACGCCAGGACATTCGCGCCAACGATACGAAGTTCTCCTCCTTCATCTCCGACTTCGCCGTGAGCCCGGACCGCACCCGGGTGGCGCAGTTCAATCTCACGCTGCCCGAATCGGGAGAGGAGTTCCCTGCGGAGGTGGTATCGGGGAAGGTGCTGAACGAGCGGGGCGAGATGACGGCGATCGTTTCGATCCTGCATGACCTGACGAAAGCGGTCGAGAACGAGCGGTTGGCGGCGGAACTCGGTAAGCTCAACGAGAGCCTCGAGGATCGGATCCGAGCAGCGACGCTCGAGCTCGAAGAGCGCAACCGGCAGCTCGAGTGGCAGCGAGAGGAGCTCGAGCGCGCCTACCGGCTGAAGTCACAGTTCCTAGCCAGCATGAGCCATGAGCTGCGGACGCCGATCAACGCCCTCCTCGGCTACACCTCCTTGATGCGCGACCAGATCTATGGGGAGCTCAATCGGCGTCAGGAGGAGGCGCTCGCCCGGATGTACGTGGCGAGCCAACACTTGCTCGAACTCGTCAATGACATTCTCGATCTCGCGAAGATCGAAGCCGGCAAAATGCCCGTGCATATCGAATCGGTCGATGTCGGTCGGGTCATCCGGGAGTTGTCCCACACGATCGAGCCGATGGTCCGTCGGAAGGATCTCGAGTACGAGGTCAACCTGGATCCCGACCTGCCTCTTATCCGGAGCGACCCCACGAAGGTCAAGCAAGTCGTGCTGAACCTTCTATCGAACGCAGTGAAGTTCACGCACGAAGGCTGTGTCTCCGTCCGCACCTACCCCGCCGACGAGGACGGCATCGTCATCGAAGTGAGCGATACAGGCATCGGAATCCGCGAAGTGGATCTGGCCAAGATTTTCGAAGACTTTCGCCAGGTCGACCAGTCCTCGACGCGCGAGTACGGAGGTACCGGCCTCGGCCTCTCTATCACCAAGAAGCTGCTCCACCTGCTCGGCGGTACGATCCACGTCGAGTCCAGCTTCAGCGAGGGATCCACCTTCACGGTCTCGCTGCCCGAGGAGAGCCAGGAGATCCTCCTCGACTCTGAGATCGCCAGGGTAGCAAGGGCGGCGAATGAAGCGGTGGTGGAGTAGCGATCGGATATCGGCTGTCCGCTATCAGTCCCGCCCACACCCGATTGACAGGCCGTTCGTCAAACTCTAGATTCCCCATAGGATACGCCAGAAACGGTCCCATCTTTTTCGGTGGGGCCGTTTTGTTTTTTTTCCTGATAGCTGATTGCTGATAGCTGATTGCTGATAGCCCGCCAATGTCCAAGTGCGTCGTCGTCGTCGGCTCCCAATGGGGTGACGAGGGGAAGGGGAAGATCGTCGACGTCCTCGCTGAGGAGGTCGATGTCGTCGCCCGGTACCAGGGCGGGGCGAACGCTGGGCACACGGTCCACGTGGGAGAGGAGGAGTTCATCCTGCACCAGATCCCGTCTGGGATCCTGCATGCGGAGCAGAGGTGTTTGCTGGGCAATGGCGTCGTGCTCGATCCGTTCCAACTCTTCGAGGAGATGGATGCGTTAATCGCTCGTGGGATCGATGCGGAGGAGAGGGTCGGGGTCAGCTTGCGGGCGCATCTTCTGTTGCCCTATCACAAGAGGCTGGACGAGGCGGCCGAGTGCGGGCGGGGGATCAATAAGATCGGCACGACGGGTCGAGGAATCGGCCCCGCGTACGAGGACAAGGTGGCCCGGCAAGGGGTACGTGTTGCGGAACTGCGGAACGAGCGCCGGGCTCGCGACGTTCTTGCGGCTGCCGCGGCTCGCGCGAATCATCGCCTCGATAGCGCCGGGGCTGGCGACCGAGTCGACGCGAAGGAGTTGATCGACGAGGTCTTCTCGGTTCGTGAGCGGCTTCTGAGGCGGATGCTGGATACCGGACGGGTCATCGACGAGGTGCTCCGTGCCGGCGGGAAAGTGTTGCTCGAAGGCGCCCAGGGCGCCTTGCTGGATGTCGACCACGGGACGTATCCATACGTCACTTCATCCAACACGACCGCTGGGGGCGCCGCGCTCGGCGTCGGCATCGGTCCAACGCGCATCGATGCCGTGCTCGGCGTCGTGAAAGCGTACACGACCCGGGTCGGTGAGGGGCCGCTCCCCACCGAACTGCCTTCACCGCTTCAGGAGCAGGTGCGGGAGCTCGGCGACGAGTTCGGTGCGACCACCGGCCGCCCCAGACGCTGCGGATGGTTCGATGCGGCGGTCGTCCGCTTCGCCACCCGCGTGAACGGCCTTACCGGCCTCGCCGTGACCAAGCTCGACGTGCTCGATACGCTCCCCGAGATCCGGATCGCGACGGCGTACGAGGCCTCGGGCTTGCCCCTCGAGGATTTCCCGGGAGATCTCGAGCTCTTCGACGAGGTCGAGCCCGTCTACGAGTCGATGCCCGGTTGGCAGACCTCCACTGCCGGCGCCCGTCACTGGAGCGACTTGCCCGTCGCCGCCCAGCGGTACCTCCGGCGGCTCGAGGACCTTACAGGTGCCCCGATCTGGTATGTGTCGGTCGGCACTCGGCGTGACCAGATCATTCGGGTAGAACGACGCTGACCAGTTACCAGTGGGCTCGGATGTAGCACGCCTCACTCGCGGCTCGTCGCACGCCTTGACCCTGCACGATTTCTCTTCGGCCTTCGCGCAGCCTGTTTTTCAACAGCCTTCTAGGATGACCGTCGACACCACTCCCGACATCGAGTCTGCGCTCCGCCACGTGAAGTCGGCGGTGCGCGAGCTGTCGGCGTACACGCTTCGGAACCACGAGCCGCGCGTCAAGCTCAATCAGAACGAGAGCCCGTACGACGTTCCTGCCGAGTTGAAGGTGGCGTTGTGGGCAAGTTTGGCGGCGCGAACGTGGAGCCGGTACCCCCCGTTCGTCGCCTCGGACTTCATTGGTGCGGTGGCCGAGGCAACCAGCTGGCCAGAGGCGGGGATCCTGGTCGGGAACGGGTCGAATGAGCTCATCCAGGCGCTGCTGGCAATCGTGGTGGAACGGGGGCGAACGGTGGTGATCCCGGAGCCCACATTCACCCTGTACCGGCTGCTTACCGGCGTTGGAGGCGGCACGGTCGAGAGCGTGGCATTGGAGGAGGATCTCAAGTTCGACGTGGACGGGATCATTGCCGCCGCACGGCGGACCGCCGCGTCGATCGTAGTCCTCTGCACGCCGAACAACCCGACGGGGAGTGCACTGTCGCGCGAGGAGATCGAGGTGCTCCACGACGGGACGGAGGCCCTGATCGTCCTGGACCAGGCGTACGTGGAATTCGGAGGATACGACGCCATTCCGCTGCTAGTGGATCGGCCGAGGGTCGTCATCCTACGAACGTTCAGCAAGGCGATGGGGATGGCCGGCCTCCGAGCCGGTTATCTCCTCGGCCATCCCGATCTTGTGCGGGAGATCTCGAAGGCGAAGCTACCGTACAACATCAACTTCGTCACGGAGAGCATAGCGGCCGAGGTGCTCCGCAATCGAGGACTCCTCCAGCCGCAAATCGACCGGATCCGCGCCGAACGGGAGCGACTCTTCGAGCGGATGGCCGGGATCGAGGGCATTCGAGTTTTCGCGAGCGCCGGCAACTTTCTGCTCTTCCGGGTCGAGCACCCGGGGGTTGACCACCGGGTCGTCTTCCGCCGGTTGGTTGAGGAGCACGGCGTGTTGGTTCGTGACGTTTCCGACTATCCGATGCTCGAGCGCTGTTTGCGAGTCAGTGCGGGCGCGCCGGAAGAGAACGATGCCTTTGTCGCCGGCCTCGTGGCGGTGCTGTCCCGGTAGTGCACAATCACCTCGAATGAATATGGCGCGGCAAGCGCAACACGAACGCAAGACGCGCGAGACGGCCGTCAAAGTAAGCCTCGATCTGGACGGGAAGGGCGAGTCAGACGTCTCCACCGGGATCGGCTTCTTCGATCACATGCTGGATGCCTTGGCCCGGCACAGCGGCTTCGACATAGGGCTCCGCTGCACCGGTGACCTGCACGTTGACGCCCATCACACTGTCGAAGACGTGGGCATCGTTCTTGGAGGCGCTTTCCTCGAGGCCCTCGGAGAGAAGAAGGGGATTGCACGCTTCGCCGATGCCACGGTTCCGCTCGACGAGGCGCTCGTGCGTGCGGTCGTCGACATCTCGGGGCGCCCGTTCCTGCACTTCGCCGTCGAGCTTCCCGCCGGTCAGCCGAGAATCGGCGAGTTCGATGCAGCTCTGCTCGGTGAGTTCTGGCGCGCTTTTGCGAACGAGGGCCGGCTTACGATGCACCTCGATCTCGTCCGTGGAGTGAACGCCCACCACATTGCCGAAGCGACCTTCAAGGCAGCGGCGCGAGCGCTGCGGGCAGCCGTCCGCCTCGATCCATCGGGATCCGAGCAAGTCCCGTCGACGAAGGGAGTGCTGTGACGACCTGCGGCCGGGTCGTTGTTCTGGACTACGGGGCCGGCAATGTACGTTCTGTCGTCAAGGCTCTCGAGCACGAGGGTGCCGACGTCGTGTTCTCGTCCGACCCGGCTGTGGCCCGCCAAGCCGGGCGGCTCGTCCTCCCCGGTCAGGGCCATTTCGGTCAGTGCATCGGCAGCCTTGAGGAAGGCGGTCTCGCCGACGCGATCCGCGAGGTCGTCGCTGACGAAAGGCCGTTCCTGGGGATCTGTGTCGGCATGCAGCTCCTCTACGAGGGGAGCGAGGAGGCCCCGGGCGTACCCGGGTTGGGCCTCCTGCCGGGACTCGTCCGGCGGATCCCCACCGAGCTACATCTTCCTCACGTCGGATGGAACGGGGTAGCCTTTTCCGACCAGGCCGTGGTTGATCCCCTACTCGCCGGCTTCAACGCATCCGAGCCCCGCTATTTTTACCACGTGCACAGCTACGCACAGCTCGACGTCGAGAATTGCCAGGTCCTCGGCGTGTGTCGATACGACGTGCCATTCGCCTCCGTGGTCGGCCACGGGCGCGTCTGGGGTGCCCAATTCCACCCCGAGAAGAGCCAGGAGTGGGGTCTGAAGTTGCTGCGCAACTTCGCAAGGCTCTGAGAAAGTGACGCCATATGGGGACCCTCTACACCGCGAGCCGCGCACTGCGACTGCCGGGCGGTCAATTCCCCCACTCGAGTTGATGTCGAGCGACCATCGTCGCCCCGACCAGTGCGTCTCCGAACGCTAGATCGATGGACTGGCTGAAAGCACACGGGCTCGGGAACGACTATCTGGCGATCGATGCCGGCCGGCTGCCCGGCGAACTGACTCCACCAGTCGTCCGCTTGATCTGTGACAGGAACCACGGGCTCGGTTCGGATGGGATTCTGGTCCGCGTGGCATCGAGCGAAGCCGATTTTGGGATCCGGATCTACAACCCCGATGGGTCGGAGGCGGAGAAGAGCGGCAACGGCCTGCGCATCTTCGCGGTCTACTTGCTCGAGGCAGGCGACGTGACCGTTGGAGTTCCGTTCCGAGTGGAGACGAAGAGCGGAACGGTGCGTCTGGAAGTCGTCGATGTCTCTCCGGACGGGGTGTACATGGTGGAAGCGGCGATGGGCCGCGCGTCCTTCCGCAGCTCCGCTGTCGGACTGCAGGGCCCCGATCGAGAGGTCGACGGCGAGACATTGGAGCTTCCCGGTGGCGATCGGGTCGCGATCTACACCGTGTCCGTAGGCAACCCTCACTGTGTCTGCTTCGAGGACGAGCTCGTCCTCGAGGATCTGCGCCGGCGCGGACCGCTGATCTCGACCCATCCCTGGTTCGCTCAGGGCACGAACGTTCAGTTCGCGCGCGCGACCGGTCCGGATGAAGTCGAAGCGTTCGTCTGGGAGCGCGGCGCCGGCGAGACCCTAGCCTCCGGCTCGAGTGCGTGCGCGGTCGCGGCGGCCGCCGTCCGACGTGGCCTCGTCCAGGAGCACGCCGTCCGGGTTGTGATGCCCGGAGGTACCCTCCAGGTCACCGTCGGGGCGGAATGGGATCTGGTCCTTCGGGGGCCCGTCGAGTCAGTGGCACGGGCTCGGCTCAGCCCCGGATTCATCCGCCGCCTAGAGCAGCTCTCATGAGTTTGGCGAAGCGGATCATCCCGTGTCTGGACGTGAAGGACGGTCGCGTCGTGAAGGGAATCAACTTCCTCGACCTCCGTGATGCGGGGGATCCCGTCGAGCAGGCCGTCCGCTACGACGAGCAGAAGGCCGATGAGCTCATCTTCCTCGACATCACAGCCTCCCACGAGGGGCGAGCTTCGATGCTGGACGCGATCCGTCGCACCGCGGATTCCATCTTCATCCCCTTCACCGTCGGCGGTGGCGTTCGCTCGGTCGAGGACTTCATCGCCATTCTGAACGCGGGCGCCGACAAGGTAGGTGTCAATACCGCCGCTCTGAACGATCCAGAGCTCGTGGCTCGCGCCGCCGATCGGTTTGGCTCGCAGTGCGTCGTCGTCGCCGTGGACGCTCGGCGCGTGCGGGTAGGAGGGGAGGCGCGCTGGGAAGTTTACACTCATGGCGGTCGAAACCCGGCCGGGGTCGATGCGCTCGAGTGGTCGCAACGCGTCGAGCGGCTCGGTGCAGGCGAGATCTTGCTCACGTCGATGGACACCGACGGTACTCGCGCCGGCTACGACCTGGAGCTGATTCGAACCATTTCTGATGTCGTCAGCATCCCGGTCATCGCATCGGGCGGCGCCGGCAAACTATCCCACCTCGACGAGGCGCTCACTTCCGGCGCACATGCCGTGCTCGCCGCGTCCATCTTCCACTTCGGCGAGATCACCGTTCCGGAAGCCAGAAACTACCTGGCCGAGCGAGGTCACGAGGTCCGCAGATAGGTGGCGCCACAACCGCTCATCAACAAACGCCAATCACGTCCTTACTCGCCAGAACAGGAAGGCTCCCGACACAAGAAACAGCACGTTCGGGCTCCACGCTGCAACCAGGGGGTGAATTGCGCCACTCGCTCCGATCGCTTCACCCACTTGGAACAACATGAGGTAGACCATCGTGACCGCGAGGCTGATCCCGACGCCGAATGCGGTGCCGCCGCGTTCCGAGCTGGTGGCGAGAGGGGCTCCGAACAGCACAATCACCAGCACGGCGAGCGGGAGGGCTAGCTTCTGGGCCAGGTAGACGCGGAACTCGCTCGAGTCACCGCCGGATCGCTCGATGGTATCGATGAAGCGCTCCAGCTCGCGGTAGCGCATCGCCTCCGCTTCCTTCGAGGTGGTGAGCAGTTCCTCGGGCGTCTCGCGGAGGTGCGGCACCTGCATCGAGCTGAAATGCAGGGAGGACTCCTCCCCTGAGTCCTCTACCCAGCGCTGGTATCCCTCTTCCAGCGTCCAGCCCTCTTCGGGGTTCCAACGCGCGAGGCCGGCCGCACTGCTGATCCACATCGAGTCAGCGGCGACCCTGTTCTCGAGGACGACGTTCTGCATCTCGTTGGATTCGGCGCTCAGCCGATTCGCCGCGAGCGTCCTCCCATCCTCCGTGCGGAAGACCAGGTTCATCCTGAACGGATTGACGTAGCCACCATCAGATTCGAGCAGCTCCGACCGCTTCTGGTTCGCGACGGGAACGAGCTCCCCGACGCCGATCGCTGCGACGCTCAGGATCCCGCCTAGCAGGAGCACTGGTGCGACGATTCGATAGAAGCTGACACCTCCTGCCTTGGCGGCCGCGATCTCCTGGTGACGAGTCATGTTGCCGATCGTGAAGACGGTCGCGATCAGCGCCGCGATCGGGAAACCCCAGAAGACGAGCTGCGGGATGTAGTAGATGTACGAGATCGCGATCGCCCGGGCTGGGAGGCCACGCGCGATGTAGTTGTCGAGCTGGTCCGTCAGATCCGTGATCAGGAAGAGGAACGGCAGCGCGGTAACGAGGAGGATGAACGTCGCGAGAAACTGCCTCGACAGATAGCGGTCAAGGATCTTCACGCGGTCTCCCCTTCCGCTGGGCTGGCTCGCGGGATCCGTAGCCACTTCGGCAGCTCCCCCCATCCGCCTCCGCGACCGGTCCCCTGCTCCCTTCCGAGCCGTAGGAAGCCGAAGATGCCGAGCGCTCCGAAGATGATGTTCGTGATCCACATCGCCAGGGAGGGCGAAACGTACCCCCCGTCCCCCAACGTTTCTCCGCCGATCAGCCCTACGTAGTAGATCCCGAAGATGGCTAGGCTCACCCCGATCACCATCCCGACCCCTCCGCGCGGGAACCGGAGGGCGATCGGGATGCCGATCAGCACGAAGACCAGCGTCGCCACCGCGATCGCGTACTTCTTCTGGATCTCGACCTGGAACTCGCGGATCTGGTTCTCGACGTTCCGCACCCGCGTCGTGGCGTAGCGCTCCATGTCCTCCCGGATAACGCCTCGAGGGCGTTCGGACTGTCCGCTCGACGGCGCCGCGATGACCGCCGCTTCCGCACTGTCCGCCGCCTCCGGGTTGTGCTCCTGCGCACTGGCTGCCTCCGCACTGTCTGCCCCCTCCGAACCGCCTGTCGACTGCGCACTGGCTGCCGCCTGACGGGCCCTGGCGATCTCCGCCGCCACCAACGAATCCGATATCTCGCCCTCCCCCCCTTCGGCCGTCGCCGAATCCGCCGGCACCTGGAGGGCCTTCACGACCGAGTCGACGACCTCCTCGGGCAACTCCCCGTTTGCCGCAGCAACCGAGTCGGCCGCGCGGTTTGTACGAAGGGTGGCGAGCTCCGACCGTAAGGACCCGATTCGCTCCCTCATCATCGCCAGCGTCATGTCGCGGTCCGTCCGGAAGGTGGACTCGTCCGAGCGCTCGAGACGTTCGGACACGCCCTCCATCCGCATGACCTGCTTCTTGAACATGACGGTCTGAAACGAGGCCATTTCGTTGAAGTCGATCTCGCGGATCGACCCGTCGAAGAGGGTCAGCAGTAGATCGGTCTGGGTGGAGTTGAACGCCATCCGGCCGGAGTCGGCGCTGATCGTTCTGGTGACCCGGCTTTCGCTGACGTCGTAGATCGAGACATTCCACATCGTGCCGCTCGAGGCATCGATCCGTTGAGCTTCGAGATAGTAGGGCGTGAGGCCGGAGGTCGTTGTGATGGGGTTGATGGTTTGCTCCCGGAGGGCGAGGAGCGGACGGGCCGCGGCCACATCGGTCATCAGCATGCGCCAGCGATAGTTCGCTGCTGGCAGCACCTGATCGCTGAACCAGACCATCCCTGTGGCGATAATGCTCGCGGCGACGATCAGCGGCATCGCGGCCCTCCGCAGGTCGACACCGCTCGCTCGCAGCGCAGTGATCTCGTTCTCGGAGGCCAGGTTTGAGAAGGTGTAGAGGACCGAGACGAGCACGGCCATCGGCAGGGTGAGGGCGATGTTCGCTGGGAGCGACAAGACGAAGAACTCCGCCACCACGCTCATCGGAAGGCCCTTGCCGGCGAGGTTCGCAAGCTCCTTCGCGAGCGTGTTGATGAGGATGACGCCCGTCAACGCCACGAGCGCGAACACGAACGGCCCGATGTGCGCTCGAACTAAGTAACGTGTCAGAACTCTCATGTGCCGTCTCTCTGGACTCACCCCGTTCACCGGGGAGCTACTACACCGGACACTCCGCCGGGTTGCTGAACTCTCGTCCCTCCGGTGGTTCCGTCCTCCGTCTTCACCTGCGGCCTGTCGTGCCTGTTCAAGGCTTGTTTTCGTGCGCTGTCGACGACTCGGTTCAGTCCCGACTGATCGACGAGAGACGGGCCCGTGCCGAGGGCGACAATCCTGGTTCAGAGCGTCGGAGCAGCCGCCCGCGTCAGGACCCAGATTCGTTGGGCACTCGACGAGTGCGTGGACATGGTTTGCCCCAACCTTTCGATCCGTCGATGCTCGAGACGACTCCTCAAGAGCGCATGGCGCTCCTCGTTCTCGCCGTGCTTCTGATGGCCGGAGCCGCCGGCCGGCACGCCGTCCATCGGGCTGACATGCAGACCCGCCTGCAATACACGTCCGAGAGTTCGGACACGCTGAATCACGGCTCGGGTTCGTCGCTCCACGAGGCAGTGGAGCAGGAGGTACGCCGCGAACGAGTCAGACAGACTCCACTCAGCGAGGGGGAGACGCTGGATCCGAATCGAGCGACCGCCGACGAGTTGGTTCGGCTGCCGCGGATCGGGCCGGCACTCGCCGAGAGAATCGTCGCCCATCGGACTACGGTCGGGCGGTTCCGCACCGTCGCGGATCTCCAGGCCGTCAACGGGATCGGGCCCGCGCTCCAGGCGGCGATCGAACCGCACCTGGACCTGGGGCGACCACCGCCACCCTCATCCAGCCGAGCACCGCCGTCGTCCAGTGCTGGCGGACGCGGCTCGGCCCGCGCGGTCGACTTCAACCTCGCAACTGCCCACGAGCTCCAGTCGCTTCCAGGGATCGGGCCGGCGATCGCCGCGCGAATCGCCCAGTACCGCGACGAGAACGGGCGCTTCACGTCCTTCGATGATCTGGAGCGAGTATCTGGAATAGGACCCGCGCTGCGTGAACGCCTTCAGGAGGTGGGCCGCATCGCACCCTGATCGCAAGTCATAAGAAACCCCCGAGAACTCGCGCCATGGTGAGCGTTGCGACCTCTGATCGGATCGGAGAGGTCTTGATCCGAGACGGACTGATCAACCGAGAGCAGCTCGAACGGGCTGCCGGGGAATCCCGTGCGAGTGGGTCGTGCCTCGGCTACGGACTCGTCAGGCTCGGCTTCGTATCCGAAAATGACCTGGCGCTTGTGTTGGCCCGGGAACACGGCGTCCCGGCCATCGACCTCGACCGAGCAAAGCTCGATCCCAAGCTCCTGAGACTCATTCCCGCCGAGGTTGCCCTCCGACATTTCGTGCTGCCTCTCAGGCGCGTTGGACGTGCCCTCACTGTCGCGATGGGCGACCCCGGTGACACCGGTGTCATCGACGACCTGAAATTCACGACCCGCTTCGACATCGAACCGGTGATCGCGGGTGAGCTCACCCTCCGAAGAGTAGTCGAGCGCGAGTACGATGATGCAGACGAGAAGATGCGGGAGTTGCTCGACCAGTTCGACCGGGATGGCGATATCGAGCGCCTCGAAGTGGATAAGGAGGAGCTCAACGTCGGATCGCTGCGGGCCCAGGTCAATGAAGCTCCCGTCGTCAAGCTGATCGATGGCATCCTCAACGACGCAGTCGCTCGCGGTGCTTCCGACATCCACTTCGAGTGCTACGAGAAGGACGTTCGGGTCCGCTACCGGATCGACGGCGTCCTCCATGAGATCCTACGTCCGCCCGTGAAGCTGAAGGCCGCGTTGATCTCCCGTTTCAAGATCCTCGCCGACCTCGACATCGCCGAACGCCGCCTCCCCCAGGACGGGCGCATCAAGCTGCGAATCGGACGTCGTGTCATCGACTTTCGCGTTGCGACGCTTCCCACGCTCTTCGGCGAGAAGATCGTCCTGCGAATCCTGGACAAGGGGAATCTGGCGCTAGATCTGGAGTCGGTCGGGATGGAGTCACAGGCCCGGAGCGATTTCATGCAAGCGATCTCGAACCCGTACGGGATGGTGCTCGTCACGGGGCCGACGGGTTCGGGGAAGACCACGACCCTCTATTCGGTACTCTCGAAGGTCAACACGGGCGACGTGAACATCATGACTGCCGAGGATCCCGTCGAGTACAACCTGCCGGGGATCAATCAAGTGCAGGTTCGGCCCAACATCGGGATGACCTTCTCGGCCGCACTGCGCGCGTTCCTGCGCCAGGATCCCAACATCATCATGGTCGGCGAGATTCGGGACCTCGACACCGGCTCGATCGCGATCAAGGCGGCTCTCACAGGCCATCTCGTCCTCTCGACCCTGCACACCAACGACGCCCCATCGACATTCACCCGGATGATCGACATGGGGATCGAGCCGTTCAACGTCGCCTCGGCTGTCAGCCTGATCGTCGCGCAGCGACTGGTCCGTCGCATCTGCCCGGATTGTAGGGCGAGGGCGGTGTACTCGGCCGAGGATCTAGCCGCCGCGCATATCGCTGAGAACGACCTGGCGGCCGGCGTCACGTTCTATCGCGGTCGAGGATGTGAAGCCTGTTCGGGAACGGGTTACCAGGGCCGCCAGGGTCTCTACGAAGTGATGCCGATGTCGTCTGCCCTCCGCCGCATGCTCCTACAGGGCACCGCCGCCGCCGATCTGCGTGAGCAAGCGGTCGCCGAAGGCATGCTGACTCTGAGGATGGACGGGATGTTGAAGGCGAAAAGGGGAGTGACGACGTTGGAGGAAGTATGGAAGGAGACGCGTTGAACTGTAGCTATCGGCTTGATCCAGATGGTCCAGGGGTAGAGGGGCTCACGCGGAGGCGCGGAGGAACGCGGGGGAGTTTGCCATGAAGGAACTTGACGACATTACCGCACGGCAAGCAGGTACTCACGTACCTGCGCCTGCTGGGGGCCGCCGGTGGGCCTACTGATCAACTTCGGTGGGGCGACGCCCAAAGACTGGCCGCACTCGCAAACCGTGCGAGACGTGCCGATAGCCGATAATAGCTGATAGCCCTCATGCTCCTTCCCCTCCTCCACGAAATGACTCGCCGTCATGCCTCCGATCTTCACATTACCGCTGGCGAATGCCCCAAGCTCCGAATCGACGGGACTATCGCGAGCGCTGAAGTCGGGAGGGTTCTCAGCGCCCAGGAGACCCACGCCCTCACCAAAGAGATCCTCACGACTAGCCAAAAGGAACGCTTCGAGGTGGACGACGAGTTGGACTTCTCGTTCGAAACCGAGGATCATGGCCGATTCAGGGGAAACGTCTATCGTCAGCGGGGCTGCCTCGCGCTCGCGATTCGGCGGATTCCCGGTCGAATCG
>WHSP01000101.1 GCA_009380025.1 Gemmatimonas sp.
CCCTTCTACGGCGCCTACCGCGCCGACGGCCACGGCGCCGCCGCCCACGAGCCGAAGATGATGCTCACCCTGCTCGCCTACTCCTACGCGGTCGGCGAGCGCTCCGCGAGGAGGATCGAGCGTCGCTGTTGCGAGGACGTCGCCTTCCGGGTGATCTGCGCCAACCAGATCCCCGACCACGCGACGATCGCCCGCTTCCGGGTCCGCCACGAGAACGCACTCAACGCGAACTGCTGTGCGAACAGATGCCCGATATAGCCTGCGCCGACCACGCCGATCGGCCCGTCCAGCGCTCGTGGATTGGTCACAGGGCGTGAAGCTAGCGGTCGGCGCGACGGCGGCCTCGGCGCCCGCCCAGACCCGAGACCGCAAGCACCGCGAGTCCCATGGACGATTGGGGCCGAGAGCGCCTACGACCTTGGATTGTGCACTGGTTCAGGTTGCCGAAAGGCCGACCCCGAGCGCGCCAGCCAGCCCCCGAGCAGGTGGCGGCAGAGCCCTCCGAGGTCGCTGGCCACGACGACGGCAAGCAGGGTCGGCGCGGACACGTCTCCTTCGATTCGCAGGAGCCATCAGCCAAACGGCGGTCGAAGGGAGCCCCATCGCCCGGCGCCCAGGTGCACACGGACGCGGGGGCGGGTGTATGGGGCGCGGCTCGTCCGGCCCGAGGTCAGCGCCCGATCACGCGCATGGGGGTCGTCAAGCAGCGCGCCCGAGCAGTGGCGGAGGGGCTGCTCGGGCGGGGTCCCGATCACTAGCTTCGGATTGGAGCGAAGTGCTTGGACTCTCTTCTACTACGCCGCTTCCCCGGTGGCCCTGCGCGATCCCCTGTTGCGACCACTGCATCGCGTCCACTTGGTTCGTGGATGACCGGGTTCACAACCTGTTGCATCCCGCGCGTACCGCGTACCACGGGTTCGATCCGAAGCCGGCCCTGATGCGCTCAGCCTCCGCCCTCATCGAGGCGGAAGACGCGACGCGCGTTCTCCCCGAGGATTCCTCGCTTTGCGCGCTCGTCAAGGAACGGCAGATCGTAAATGGCGCTGGGAAGATCGAAGTCCCAGTGCGGGTAGTCCGACGAGTACATGAGTTGCGTCTCCGCATTCAACATATCAAAGGCCAACTTGAGGAAGTTCAAGTTACCCCGCTCAAGGGGCTGCGTTGTGTAGTACATCTCACGTATATACTCGCTCGGCCGCCGCGTCAGCAGTGGCGCCTCAGACGATCGCATCATGTACTGATGGTCGAGGCGCTCCATCAGGAACGGCAGCCACGCGATGCCACTCTCGATCCAGATTGCCTTGAGCCCGGGGAACCGCTCAGGGATGCCGTTGATCACCCAGTTAGTCAGATGAACCATATTGTAGAACGGGAACGCCAGAGCGTGCACCGATAGGAAGCGGTTGAGCTGCTCCATCGACCGATCGCCGTGCCAGGTGTACACGGCGTGAAAGCCGAGCGGCATATCGCGCTCCTCAAGGGCAGCGTACAGCCTCATGTAGTCATTGTGGTGTACCTGTCGGTGGTGGACGCTCGTAACCATGAAGCCGATCACGCCCGGCACGTCCGAAAACTCCTCTACCATGCGATGGCTGGCGGCCGGATCGTTGAAGGGCAGATAAAGCATCGTCTTGATCGAGGGCTCGACGCTCAGGACGCGCTCGGCAAGCCAGCGCGCGTATGCGCGAGCCAGCGCGACCTCCACCTCGGCCTGTGGATGCATCCCAAGGCTAAGCATCGGCGTCGGGAAGAGAATGGAATAGTCGATCCCCATCGACTCCATGTAACGGCGCACAACCTCCACATCCCGGTGGCGTTGATTGCCATCCACAACCTCATCGAGGCGCTCCGGCAGACGGCTGAGGCGTCCGGCAACATCCTGGTCCCCGATCGGGAGCGGGAACAGCACGGTGCGACCAGAGCGCCCGGCCGCCGCGTGGAGGCGCTGGCGCATCACCGGGTCCTCGACGTACTCGAAGATTTCCTTCCACGAATCGTGCTCGTAGTGATGCGCATCCATGTCAACGATCAGCAGATCAGCGAACCGTCGCTTCTCGGCCTCCAGGGCGGCGTTTGCAAGGTGCTTGCGCGTGTTGAATGGACCACCGAGGTCCTTCTCGGTTACGTCCGCTTTGCTCCGCGAGTCAGTACCCATCCTGACATCGGTCATCAGACTGAACCCCAGCTCTGCCAGAGGCCGAGCTCGAAGACCTCCACATCGACAGCCTCCAGCATCTTCGTCACGGTCAACAGCACCTCCGTTGCGGGCATCTCACCCTGCCCGGTCGCGAGCGGGGACCAGTCGGCGCCGGACTGCCGACACCCTGCGTAGTAGCCGACGAGGGCGGTAAGCAACTCTTGGACAATCTCGGGCTCCGGGCGCCCCTGCACGGCGATCAGCGACGCCGCAGCGGAGCGTAACCGGCCGCTGGAAGACTCGAGTGACATCGTTCCCAGGCCTGTCTCAGGCGCGGACATATAGCTCCTCTCCACGCTGCACGACATCGTGGGTGCGCAGCCGCATACGAGAGTCCGTGACACAGCGACCCGTTGTCAGATCGTACTCGTAGCCATGCCACGGGCAAACGATGTGCAGGAGGTCCTCGGAGAAGCGCTCGCCGGTGATGGTCCGATCGCCCTCGACATTCGGCTCAACCTTACCGAGCACCATCCCCTCGCACACGGGCCCGCCCTGATGGGGGCACGTGTTTCTGTACGCGTAGAAGCGCGAGCCCCGTCGATAGACTCCGATCTCGATCCCATTGATCACGAATACGCGCGCTTGTCGCTCGGAAAAGTCCGATGCTTGACCAACCGGGTATTCCCCTGCGGGCCGCGAGGTCCCTGGCGAGTAGTCGGAGGACGCCTTCATCAGCTTACTATTGTATACAGGATGTACACAATGGACTCATTGTATTGATCCGATCCCATTAGGTCAAGGCTGTTTGTCGCAATCACGTCCATAGTCCGCTAAACGGCGTCGCGACTACATCCTCATAGCTCACCGCCGCAGACAGCAGACCGGCGCGCATTGTGAAGCCGGTGAGTGCGTTCACCGCTTGCTCAGTGATCCGTGGCTCGTAGTATGGCGCGTCACGTTCGATCAGATCGGCGATCAAGTCTGCCTCCATTGTCGGGAAGAGGCGCCTGCCCACGCCGGCGGCGCGTCCGGGGTCGGTCCGTAGAGCAGCCTGCGCCGCTACCACTGCGCGGACTGCGGATTTGACTGCCGCCGGCCGGCGCGCGATCATCGCCTCAGTCGTAGCGAGTGCCGGAAACGTGTACGAGGAAGCCCCCCGCGGACCGTCGCCCCGGCGCACATCCATTACGACGACGCCTGTCCCATTGCGCACCGCCACTTCGGCGCCCATACCATTGGCCCAGAAAGCGTCGACGCGTCGCTCGGCAAGCGCCTCCGCCGCCACAACGCCGAACGACGTGCTCTCGCCATCAACGCCTGGGATGGGTCCCACCTCGATCCCGCGCTCTTTAAGGTTCACACCCGCATCGCCCAGCAGTTGTAGCAGGGCTTGATCCGGGCCCGGAGCGGCCCCGATTCGCAGGCCGTCAAGCGCACGCACATCCCCCCGTCGTACCCCGAGATCGGAGCGCACGACCAGGAACCAATATGTGTTCTGGGACAGGGCGACGAGCAGCTTTGCACCCACCCAATCAGGGAACGCCGCAAGTGGGGCATGCGCGGCACATGCGAGGAAGTCGATCTCCCCAGCGCGCAGTGCCTCGGCTGCCTCCGTAACTGGGAATCTCAGCTCCAGCTCAAGGTCAACTCCCTCATCCCTCCCCAACCCCAGTTCGACGGCCGCAATCGCAGGAAAGTACGAGGGCGAAATCAGGTCGGGCACCGCCAAGCGCATCAACCGATCTCCCTGCGAGGCGCTTCGGAACAGGACGGAGGGGCCATCTGGTATCGCACCTCGAACGTCGTGCATCCGTTCGGCGACCGCCAGGGCCCGTGGCGCATACCCGGTGGCCGGCATGCATACATTCCGGCCGTGAAGGCCTGGTCGAGGGTCAGGTCGACCATCTCGCCGGACAGGATGTACACCTCCTCCCAGAAGTCATGCACTTGAACCCCGAGTGGCGTGGTATCGGCGCCACGACTAAAGAAGAGGATGCGCGTTGCGACGCCCGTCTCGTCGTCGGCGCTCAGAATTCGCTCTTTGAGCTGGCCGTCGGAGCCGGACACATTGCGCCATGCGACATCTACCGCCGGATAAAACTCCAGCTCTGGTTTGCTCACGCGGCCCCCTGGGAAGACGAAGGCCGCCTTGCGGGCGCGGTTTGCGAGTCAGCGAATAAGCCATCCGGCTCAAGCCGATACTCGAACGCGAGCATCCGACCAGCCCCGGCGTCGATCAGCTCGCCCCGCGACCAAGGTGAGAAAACGTGTGGGACGCGGCGCGGGATTGTGCCGCAGAACACCACCGTGCCATCCGGCGCCGACTTAAGATCCAGCCCGGCACCCGCCGCAATCTCCCGCGGTGGCAGCAACTCCTCCAGTGTCCCATCCTGCACGAGCTCGCCCATCGGCCGCTCCCCCTCGTAGGCTCTAATTTGCAGTTCGTCCCAGCGTGTTTCCACCGCCTCGAGGGGCCAGACCTCGACGCTGATTGGTTTGGCGCAGACGCTCTTTGCAACCCTGATCGACCGCCGCTCGGCGACGCGGTCTGTTAGATCGCTGCCGATACCCAGGAACCAGTCTCCGCTGGCTCTTACAAGCAACGGCTCGATCTCACCGGTGATGCTCGTTCCCGAGACGGGCAGCGCCTCCGAGGTCCTATCGGTCAGCAAGGACGCCTTGATCGGGTAGTAAGCAGGGATCCGGTCGGGTGCGTCCACCCCGAGCGACTCGAGCTCACGAATATGGCGCCTCACAGCGTCTGCGCTGCGACCCGTGAAGCCAGCGATCGTCAGCCGGGAAGGTGAGAACAGTATGGAAACGTCATTGATCGTGTCGTGCAACTCGATCTCCGTCACTGAACCGACTCCACGGTCCGAGCTTCCAAGACGTGCGCACACGAAGCCGCGACAGCGTCGAACGTCGCCCACCAAATATCCTGGCGCTCCTGTAACCGGCCCAAGAGCTGTGCGAGAATCGGGACGCGAAAGGGTTGACCCATCACGTGGGGATGCACTGGCAAGACGACCATGCGCCCGACTCCGCTCTCCTGTGCTTCGCTGGCGAGGGTGTTGACGTGGCGCACGAAGGATTCGACGTACTCCTCGCCTGACCAGCCGCGCCGGGTGAACGCCGTGTAGTCATTGAGCTCGGTGTTGTACGGCATACCGACCAGCACGTCGCCGTCGATGTGCAGGGGAAACGGGGTATCGTCGTTGAGAAAGCCGCCTACCCATGCGAGCCCACAGTCACGTAGGATGGGAAGGGTCGTCGGCAGAAGTGCCAGTGCCGGCGCTAGCCAGCCCTTGCTCGGCACGCCTGTTCCATCGCGGTGCTCGGCGAGCGACTGCTCGATGTACGCGCGCTCAGCCTCCAGGTCCCCGACGAAGTCGAACATCGAGATGTTCTCCACACTCCCGTGCGCCGTGAACTCCCACCCACGCCGCGTCACTTCTTCGACGAGCTCCCGGCGCTCGAGCAACACCCTCCCATTGATCGCTGCCGAGACAGGCACCTCCGCGGTCGATAGCACGTCCATGATCCGCCATATGCCCACTCGCAACCCGTAGTCCCGCCAGGTTCGATTCGGAAAGTCCTGGCCACCCGGTGGCACTGGCATGGGCAACAGCTGCGGTCCGCCCGCATATACCCGTGCCGGTTCCTCGTCCCAGCTTTCCATCAGGACGCTGACAACAACGGCCACGCTCGCGTCACCCGGCCAGCGGACCTTTGGGCGCGACGGAAGCGACTCATAGCTGTATCCGAACATCAGTGCTCATTGCCTCCTCGATCGGGATCCTCAGGCCCTGTGTCATCAAGTCGACCTAGTCCCATCGCCGCCGAATCCCGCACCGCAGCAGATGGGCTGTGAGGGTCCGTCAAACGGGACCGCGCCCAGTCGGCGATTAGGGGCCGTATGCGAGGCGCGAGGTTGTGGCAGACGTGATCGGACCGCGGAACCCGCAGCAGCTCGACTTGCCGGAGTCGGGTAGCGAGACGTTCGCCCTCCGAACACGGGATGATCCGGTCGCCAAGCGCGTGGATGACCAGTACCTCTTGCTGTACCCGGTCGACGTGCGGCTCGAGGGTGAAGGTGCGCGCTACGTCGATCGCCTCGGCATCCGTCTCTGCGCGACACGCATGGCGCCACGCTAGGCGCGAGAGAGGGGGCATCTGCGGCAGGCAGCAGGAGAAGTCGAACGGGCCGCAGACGCTGACAGCCGCCGCGACCCGCTCCTCGTTCGCCGCCGCTTCGACCGCATAGTATCCCCCGAGGCTTACGCCAACGGCGACAACACGGTCAGTCGGCACCGCCGAGCCCCACGCATGGTCTTCCAGCCCGTCGAGGGCACTGGCGAGGACCTCGTGAAACGCCGCCTGGGGCACGGTGGTCGTGCGCATTACGCCTTGGCCTGGCCCGTCGAAGGCTAGCGTCGCCAAGCCGCGGCCGAGGAACGCGTCTGAGAATGCGTGGACCTCGGCCGCCGTCGCGTCGAGGCCCGGGATCAGGACGACGAGTCCTGCCGCCGGGCCGACCTGCGGCTGGCGCACGAACCCGGACAGCCTCGTCCCGCAGGCCGTGAAGGGCACCAGAGCCGCACCGTGCAACTGCCCCATCGCGTCCCGGTATCGCCGGGCCGCTGCCGCCGCGGTCGTCGCATATTCGGCGGGATCATGGAACCACAGGTACCCAGCGAAGTGATGGGCGAGCGCGCTGCGCAACAGAGCATCTGCCGCGGTCTCGCGATCGGCGCGCCGGTCGCCAGCACTCGCAATCCATTCCCACTCTCCGGCTAGCCGGGTCCAGGCAGCCCGCCACTCGCTCCAGTCGCTGACCTGCGCCAAGGTATCCTCCAGCTCGATCGGGTCCACGCCGGCACTGATGAACCGCGCGCGTAGGCCTTTCTGCGCCATCGCAACCGCCGCGCCATCGAGGGCCTCGCCGCTCATCGAGCGACCGCCGGCATCGTGTCGAGCATTGACATTTCCCGCATTACGGTGCGCATCCGCGACGGGTCCCCGGCGATCGACCGCCACCTTGCGATTGCCTTCTCTCGGAGCCCGGCATCCGCTTCTGAGAACTGCTGGTAGTTCTCCCGGGCGCGGTGGAACACATACGTTTCCGCCGCCTTGCGGCGCACCGTCGAGTAGGTGTCTAGGTCCGCCTCAGGCGCGCCAGCAAGGATGCCGCTCAGCACATCAGCAAGCATGAATGCGTCGTGGATCCCGCAGTTCATGCCCATGCCCCCGAGCGGTGCATTGAGATGCGCTGCATCGCCTGCAAGCACAACGCCTCCGTTCCGGTACACGGGAACGATGCGTTGGTGTAGCCGATAGCTGGTCACCGTACGCACGTCACAGCCGCGACCGCGCTCCCCGAACAAGCCAACCAGGCGCTCCTCGACGACTTTGGGATCCTTGCTGTGCGCCTCGGACTCATCCGCATCAACCTGAAAGACCGTTCGCCAGTGGTCGCGCAGGGTGAACACCGTGGCCGGTTGAACTGTGTCCCATAGATATATGACCGGGGCACCGTCAACGAAGAATTTGATCACATCGGTCGTGGTGAACACCATCACAAACCGAGACGGGAACGAGAAGCCTGGAAACTCGCTGGTCACCCCGGGCCGGATGGCGCTATGGGCGCCGTCGGTTCCGACCACGAAGCGAGCCTCGATCACCTCTTCGCCGCCCCCCTCGCCCAGATGAGCGACGCGCACCGCGGCGCCGTCACCGGTCGCAGTGGCGCCGACCGCAGGCCGGCCGAATTCGACGCGCGCGTGGCGGTGCTTGAGCAGGCGTTTCAGTAGGACCGCAGTCAGGGTCGATTGCTCGACCTGCAGGCGAAAGGGAAACGCCGTCTCCTCAGCCAACTCACGGAAGTCGAACTCGACGATGACCGCGCCCGTCGCCCGGTCGCGGTATTGCATAGTCTCGGCGCAGTACCCGAGCTCGACCAGCTCGTTGGCCACGTGGAGCCCGGCGAACAGCTCAAGCGTCGACGGGTGGAAGGTCGAGGCGCGGGACTCCCCGCTCAGCGTGGGGAGCCGCTCGAACACGCGGACAGGCACGTCCCGCTCAGCCAGAGCGAGCGCCAGCGATAGGCCCACGGGGCCAGCGCCAGCGATGACCACCGGCTCGCCCGTTACATTCACCGGTGGGTGCTCTCCGTCTTGGTATCGGCCGCAAGCGTGCAGCCTTTCAAGCAACGCATCATCGCCGCCGGCCACCGCCAATCGCACGCCTTCGCTGATCGAGCGCACTGAACGCTTCCCGATACTCGCGAAGGCCACCGAGGTCAAGCGTCGCGACCGCGACGTCCTCGAGGTCTCCCGCCCGCTCGAGGCAACGACCCCAGGGGTCAACTATCACTGACTCGCCGCCGAGGTCCGTGTCTCCCTCGCTCCCTGCAGTGTTGCAGCCGATGCAGAACGCCTGTCCTTCAATCGCACGCGCAGCGATCAATGTGTTCCAGTGGTCCACGCGCACGCGCGGCCAGGCCGCCGACACCACGTACAGCTCGCACCCGCTCGCAACATAATCGACGAACGCCTCCGGAAATCGCAGGTCGTAGCAGAGCGCAAGCCCGACCGAGACCCCAGCGATGTCAATTGATGTCGGGGCGGTGCCCGGACGAAGAAGTCTGGCTTCCTGCGAACCATGCCCGAATAGGTGACGCTTGCGGTAGGTGGCGACCGTCTCACCAGTCGGAGAGACGACGGGCGTCGTGTTGTAGAGCGCGCCGCCCGGGGCCCGTTCGACGATGCTCCCGCCGATGATCCAGACTTCGAGTTCTTTGGCTAGAAGGGAGAGGGCCGCCTGCGCCTCGCCGTCCCCGAGCCGCTCGGCATCCCCTGCGTAGCGAGACTGATTGAAGTATCCCGTCGGCCACAACTCGGGCAGGACGACCAGGTCGATGGCTGACAGTTCCCGTACGAGCTCACACAGCCGCGCTATCCGGTTCCCTTTGCTCGTTTCTCCGCCGTCTAGTTGTACGGCGGCGACGCTAAGCGCCTCGGTCGCCTCGGTCGCCACTGTCATGGCAGCACCTGCCTTAGGGTCGCTCGGATATGGTCGACGAGCGCGGCCTCAAAGCGCTCCGAATCGCCGGTGCGAAGCACGGCAACGATAGTCGTGTGCTCTTGCAGGACTTCTGCGGTTCGTCCGGGATTGGTCAGGGCGCGCAGGCCGAGCCGCAGGTGCTGGTCGTGAAGCCCGTCATAGGCCGCCCTCAGGTAACGATTTCCCATCACCTCAATGATCGCCACGTGAAACTGCCGGTCGCTGGCGATGAAGGCCTCAATGTCATCCGCCTCTGCCGCAATGCGCTCATCCTCGAGATGCGCCTCGAGCACATCAGCGAGCCGGTCCACCGTCGTCGAGCCGTCGAGCCGAGTCAGCTGTTGCGCGGCGAAGCGCTCGATCACCTCGCGAGCCTGCAGCAGCTCACGCACGTCGTTCGGGTCCGGGACGAGCACCATCGCTCCCCTGTTTTGGATCAGCTGCAGCAAGTCCTCCGCGGCAAGCCGTCTGATCGCCTCTCTGACTGGCGTCCGGCTGATCTTCAGGCGCTCCGCAATGCGGGCCTCCGTAATGAACTGCCCCTCGTAGTCCCTTGAGAAGATGATGTTCGTCTTGATGTACTCGTAGGCGCGATCACTCGCCGTGTGGCCCCCCGTCATCAGGAGATCCGCCCTCGTGAGCGCAGCGCCCCGCGAAAGGCCGCATTGCTCAGCACGTTCACAATCCAGCCACCGATCCCTGCGACGACTACGAGCGCCCATACGGCAGGCGTATCCAGCCTGCCAGCAGCCAGCGAGAGCTCGGTGCCGATGCCACCAGAGCCCGTCAAGAGCTCGACCGCGATCGCGCCAATCAGTGCCATTGGAGTCGCTATGCGAACTCCGGAGAGGAATGCAGGAAGCAGCGCCGGAATTACGAGCTTGCGGAAGTTTGTCCACGCCGACAGCCGAAAGACCGAGCCGACCTCGAACAGTGTCGGGGGGATGTCGCGAGAGCCTCGCACGACGGCTAGCACGATCGGCCAGATCGCTCCGAAGCAGACGGTGAACAGCTCAAGCGTCGTTCCGTACTTGAGTACCAGAACCGCGGGTGGGATGACTACCACCACTGGGAGCGCCCGGCCGAAGTCGATCAGCCATGTCGTCGCCTCCTCGAGCGGACGCGAGAGCGCGATGAGGCCGCCCATCACTAGGCCAAGCACGCATGCCAGCCCGAGTCCAGCGACGAACGTCCACGCCGTGTGGGCAATCGCCTCGCCCAAGACCCCCGACGTCTCCATTGCCTTGACCGCCTCCCACCAGGTCGACGGCGGCGGCAAACCGGACGTCGGGGAAGGCGCGATGAGCTCCCAAATCACGAGGAAGGCCACCAGAGGCAACACGTGGCTGAGCCTCACGATCAACCCGAGAGCCTGTCTGCCGGCTGTTCG
Source organism: Gemmatimonas sp. (assembly GCA_009380025.1). Taxonomy (GTDB): domain Bacteria; phylum Gemmatimonadota; class Gemmatimonadetes; order Longimicrobiales; family Longimicrobiaceae; genus WHSP01. The sequence continues at coordinate 10,593 of WHSP01000101.1, forward strand.
CATGTGCTCCCACATCATTGCCGGCGCCTGGGCTGGGGCACGAGCCGCTCCGACAAAGCGACGACGGCGACGTTGAGCGCGACGCCCAGGATGCCGACCGTCACGATGTAGGCGTACAAACGGTCAGGGTGCAGGGACTCTCCCGCGCGAACGATGGCGTAGCCGATCCCGCTCGGGTTGCCGATCATCTCCGCAGTGACCGCGAGTACCAGGGCCAATCCCATGCCAACACGAAGCCCGACCATGACGCCACCAAGGGCCGCGGGCAGCACGATCTTTCGGATCCGCGCCAATCGTCCCAGTCGCAGCACTCGCGCCAGATCATGCTTCTCGGCGCTGATCCCGCGCACTCCGTCGGTCGTCCCGATCAGAATCGGCCACACACACCCCGCCACGATCACGACAATCTCAAGTCGGACTGAGAGTCCAACCGCCACCAGGGCCACAGGAACAAAAGCGATCGGCGGGAACGTCCGGAACAGATCGACCGCAGGAGAGGCATACGCACGGGCCACATGCGATACGCCGAGAACCGCGCCTACCACGACCCCGGCGACGGCGGCGATGCCCCAGCCCATGAGCGTGGCGCCAACCGTGTGGGCAGCATCCTCGAACAGCACCCCCGACGAGGCCAAGTCGACAAACGCTCGGGCAACGTCGATCGGCGACGGCACCAGGTCGAGATTTGCCAGTCCGAGCTCACACACCACCTGCCAGGCGACCAAGGCGACGATCACACCACTCGCCCGTAGGCCGATGCGGGCGAGTGCCCGCGACATCGACAGCCGCAGGCTGAGTGACTGATCCGGCGAGCTCATGGAGCTTGCCCGGCGCCCTCACTCGAGTACTCCGCCCGCAGCGCCGCGTGCAGACGGCGGCGTGCATCAAGAAACTCGGGCAGCTCTCTCGTCTCGACCTGGCTGCGCGGCGTTGGGACGTCGATCTCGACCTCCTCCTGCATCGACGCGGGTCTGCCACTGAGGACGAACACGCGGTCGCTGAGGTAGATCGCCTCGTCGATGTCGTGCGTGATGTAGATCACCGTCAAGCCCGTCCGTCGACGAACCTCGAGTAGGAGATCCTGCAGCTTGGCACGAGTGATCGCATCAATCGAAGCGAAGGGCTCATCCATGAGCAGCACCTGGGCGTCGCTTGCAAGGGCGCGCGCAATCTGGACTCGCTGCTGCATCCCGCCTGAGAGGCGCCAGGGGTACTCGTTCTTCCAATCGCCGAGATTGACTTGGGAGAGCGCGTCGTCGACGCGCTTGTCAATCTCGCGTTTACTCATCCGTCCCTCGAGCGGCAGCGCAACATTGCGTCCGACTGTGCGCCAGGACAAGAGCGCCGATGCGTAATCCTGGAACACCAGCACCACACCTTGGGGCGTTCGACGCACCGGTTCCCCCTCGAAACACACCGAGCCAGACGTTGGCTTGATGAGTCCACTCAGCAGTCGGAGCAGGGTCGTCTTCCCCACTCCCGAGGGCCCGACGAAGGTCAGAACCTCACCGGACTGACAATCGAACGTGACGCCATCTAGGACCGTGTGCGCCTCGTCGCGGTGCGTCCGGTACACAACCGACACTTCGCGGCACTCGTAGACGGTAGCGTGGCGAGCCGGACCGATACCATCCTGGCTCGCGCGATCGTCCTGGGTCATGGTTGTTACGGACCTCAACATCTGTAACCGTTCGTGGTATGGCTTGCGAGCGCGGGCCGCTTAATCCGAACCGGTGCTGGCGCTGCTGGTTTCGGACTTACCAAGCTGAACCTGGAGTGGGAGCGCGAACTGCGACTCGTCCAGGCCGCTCGGAAGCTGATCCGCTGCCTCGAACACCGGCATCCATGCCGCGATCTTCTCATTGGTCACCGTCGCCTCGTAGGCAGGGAACTTGGTCTCTGCTACGACGTCTGCAGGCAGATCGGTGTACTTCTGGAGAATTGTGCGCGACTTGGCCGGTTCGTCCTTGATGAAGTTAATCGCGTCCTTGTAGGACCGCACCCAGGCAGTAATGGCATCCTCGTTAGCGTCGGCCCAATCGCGGGTTGCCATCCAAAAGGCGCTGGTCACAGCATCCGACGACGTGGCCTCGGTCTGTGGGTCGCTCAGATGGCCGTAACCCTCGCGGATCAGCGGCTCCACGAACGGCGGGACGGTCATTACGGCGTCGACGACGCCGGCGCGAAGCTGCTCCGCCGCCCTCGGAGTCGGAATCTGGATGGTGTCGTAGGAGCCCGGCGGAACGCCAGCGTCGTCCAAGACGCGCACCATACTTGCGTAGTAGGTGCCCTCAAGGGCGGGAAGGCCGATCCGCTTGCCACTCAGATCGGCCAGGCTGGTGATGTTCGGGTCCGCGATCAACGACACGAGCGGGGACTTAACACTGTCAAGTGTTGCGCCCGCGACGGCGACGACATCGATCCCCTGCGACTGGGCCGCCATTAGGCTTGCCGGGTTCGCGCCGCCGAGATCGTACTGCTTGTCCTCACCCAGCGTTACGGGCACGGTCGACGCCGACTCGTACACGGACAGCTCCACGTCAAGCCCGTTGTCAGCGAAGAATCCCTCGTCCTGGGCGATCATGGCTGGCAGCCATGCGGCATTGATGTTGTAGACGACTCGAAGCTTCTGCGTGCCCGACCCGCTAGCCTCCGACTGCTCGTCGCCGTCCGAACCGCACGCCACCAGGCCGGCTGGCAGGGCAAGGCCGAGAATCACCAGACCGAGCATCTGCGCCATTCGAGCGATTCCATGTCTCTTCCTCGGACCATCTGTGACGTCCTTGTTGATACGCACCCTCACGCTCCTCTCCTCATGAGCCTGCTCTGGCTCCATCCATTCGCCGGACGACCTTGCCGGCCCTGTACATAAGGGACGGCGCTCACGTCGCCCCCGCGTACTCCTCGAAGACAATCCGAAATGCGTCGAAGATGACCTGCTCCAGATCGTGAGGCTCGTCGATCACATTTCCATGCCCGGGCGCCACCAGCTTTGGCTCATAGCGCTCCATCAACCGACGGACCTCGTCACGGATTGCTTCGGCATCAACCAGCTGTGCCCAGGCGAGGGCGTTTTGCGTGACCAACACTGCATCGGCCGGCGTCGGCCTCTTGGGCAGCTCGGATGACAGCAGGCGGCACTGGCCCGGGGAGTGCCCCGGCTCACCAAGCGGCCCGTCGGCGGGTGCGTGTGTATATGCGAAACCATCTCCCACAAACAACACCTTCTGGCTTGCCTCGTACAACCATTGCGTGCGCGAAAGGTCGCGGATCGGTGCCGGGAGAAGCAAGACTTCGTACCCGCCGCCCAACTTAAGCGGGCGCTCCTTCGGCCAGGCCACAAAACGGTCCGTGGACTCCGGGTAGTAGAGGTGGTAATCGGCTAGGTCTCCGACCAAGCGGGCTTCCTCAAACTTCTCGAGCAGCCGACCGAGATTGCCAGCGTGAGGCAGCTCTGAGTGCGTCGGGATGAGCCAGTTGAGCTGACGCCCGTCCAAGAGCGAGTCGAGTTGCTCGGAGACCGCCTGCCAATGAGAAGGAAAGCCGGTATCAACGAGCACCGAAGCGTCATCGCCGATGATCAGGAACGGTGCCACGTGATTATGGATCGCCACCCCTCGCAGGGTGTCCTGAAGGCAGCCACCGAGCCAGAAGACGTTCGGCGCGATCTCACGTGGCGGCGGAGGGTCCGGCAAGGGATGAGTCATACTCATGCGCGCATCACCCTGACTCTCCCGTCTCGCCGTGCAGAACAGCGTTTAGCCACCGCTGGTGCTTGCGTACCAGCTCGGCGCCTTCCAGAACGCACCCATGCGTGGGCGCGATGCGCTCTATGTCATAACGGTCATACAGCTTGGTCATCTCGGTCGCGAGCCGAGGGGAGACCGCATGCTGAAGCCACCAGTATCTAGCACAGGTGTGCCGCCTCACCTGCGCATAGTCGGTGGCGTCTCGCTCAGCAGTCAGAACGGGCGCGTACCGATCCTGCTCAAGGAAGGTGTGACCGAACGAATCCGAGGTAAAGAGGGTCTTGGTGCGAGGATCGTATGCCCAGGTGGTGTTGAGCATCCTTAGTGGAGGTCGAATCACTTCGATCGCCCTCCCATCGCCGATGCTCAGTGATTCACCGGATGCGACCCGCTCGACCCTGAAACTTGCAGCAATCCGGCCAACTTGCCCGACCTCCTCGAAGGCGTCAAACGGGTTCACGTTTCCGCCAGCGTTTACGACTTCCACACCGAACCGAGCCGCTATCGCAATCAGGTTCCCTGTCGCGTCGAGTTCCGCGCGGGTGAAGAGAACGCGCGGCTTCGTCTGGTCATCAATGAGCATGGAGAGCTGCTCGAGCACATCCTTCCGATGAAGGGCGACGCCGGTGTCAATCAGCAGGGCGTTCGACCCCTCCTTGATCAGATAGCCGTTGAGTGGCTGGTAGCCACTATCGGCGGGGGAGATCCAGCTGATGCGGCTGTCCATCGTCACGGTACCGCCGAACGCGTACAGACTGCCCGGGACCAGCTCAACGGGCTGGCTGCCACGACCCGCATCCGTGAAGCGCCCGCCACGCCTCCTCCCGGTGGCGCCAGTCATGATTGTCGACCACGGGTATACAACGCCGGGGACGCTAGCACGTCTGTCAACCAGAGCCTCTTGGGAGCCCGTTACGGCAGCATGATCACCTCCGAGGCGACGCGCATCGCGCGCAAACGGCTCTCGAGCTCCCGGCGCAGCTGCGCGCCGTCGTCATCCTCGAAGCGGCTGGCTTCTCCCCCACTGAGATCGGCGCGATCGTCGGTCTGTTCAAGCGCGCGGTGAGAAGCGCGTCACGCGCGGCAACCGCCTGCTTCGCGAGGACGATCCCGAGCCGCCGGCGGCTGGGGTAGCGACGCCCGACGGCGCTCGCGGGGGCGGCTCGCAGGCGGCCGCGGTTGTTTTCGGCGTGCCAGAGCCCCGCCGAGAGAATCGCGACCTCGATTCCTCGACCTGATCGCCGAGCTTCATGCGCTGGTCGGCCGCCGGGTTCGAATCGATAGCGGCGCAGGGCGGCGCCCCTGTTCGTCTCGGCCGCCGGCATGCTCTCGCATCTGCTGAGCCTGACCCCATGCGAAAGTCCGTCGTCTGGGTGGCCGCGTCGCCTTCGCTCTAAAGCCCTGGCGGTGTGAGCTTCACCTCAGCGAGGGGTCCTGGGCGCGCGAGCGTTGACCGTGCTCGGACGACGAGAACTGGCTGGTCCAGCGAGAAGTTCAGATCCGTCTCACGGGTGGCGGCGGCGATCGCCCATCGCTGGTGGCACCGGCGGCTGACGGCGAGCCTCGAGCAGCTCGCGAACGCGAGGCGCGTGTGCATGCCGATCGCGAGCGCATCGCCAAGGTCGTGCACGGGCTGCAGACCGTCGCGGGCTAGCGGCGGCTCGGTCGCGACGCGGCGCGAGTTCGGCGACTGCCATCGCCGGTAATCCAAACCCACCGCGTTCCGAGCCGCCGGCCTGGCTGACGCTACGCACCTCCTCGTACCGCAATGCCGACGGCTCCCCCCTTCTCTTTCTTGCGGGAGCGGGATTAGGACGCGCCGTCGCTTCTGCTCCCGCGTGAGGCTGTCGCGTAAAGCCCGGCCGAGCGAGCTCGCCGACCATGAAATCGCGGGGAGCTGAAAACGGCAGGGCC
>WHSP01000102.1 GCA_009380025.1 Gemmatimonas sp.
GGTCCATCAAGCCGATCATCTGCCGGATCGTGGGAACCAGGCTGAGAGGATCCCCATCGGTTTTCACGCTCAACGTCATCGACAGGACAGCGCCACCGTCGGAGTCGAGCATCGGCTTATAGACGAAAGGTTCGGGTAGCGCATCGAGACTCGTGTCGCGGAGGTCTCCGACGATTCCCACGACCCGGCCGGTATCCCCAGCGATCTGTATGCGCTTCCGAGCGCGCTGGTGTTGGGCCAGTATTGGTCCTTGATCGACTCGCTGATGATGAGCGTTCCCATGCGCTGCTCATGATCGGCCCGAGTGAACGTACGACCCTCCATGAGCGGGATACCCATTGTTTCGAAGTATCCGGGCGTGGCTCGCCGAAACTGGACCACCCAAGGAAATTCGTCCTGGCCAAGGGGGAACTCCTCGATCTGTGCGCCAAGCTCCGCACCGCGCGGCGTGAGTGGGAGCGCGGTGACACCTCCCGCGGCGACCACGCCAGGCAGCGCTTCGAGCTTCGTGTGAAGCTCATCATAGAACCGCGCGGTGGCCTCAGGGCCCTCGTATCGATTCCGCGACAAGTCGAGTCGAAACGTGAGGACACGGTCGACGTCGAATCCCGGATCGACCAATTGCAACTTGCCCACGCTTCGTACGAGTAGGCCCGACCCGACAACGAGCACCATGGCGAGTGCGATCTGGAGTATCACCAAGCCGTTGCGCGTTCGCCGTGCACCCCGCCCCTGGACGCCTCCCGTTCCGCCGTCGCGGAGCATGGCAAGCATCCGGGGCGAGCCAGTACGGAATGCCGGGAGTGCCCCGGACAGGAGTCCGGCGGCTACGGAGCTCATAGCCGTGAAGAGGAGGACGGTCCCGCTGAACCCGATCTCGTCCAGGCGGGGGAGTATCGGAGGGGCCGCTGCGACGAGCGCTCGGGTGCCCGCGTACGCCATCAGAGCCCCGAGCGTGCCTCCCACGACTCCCAAGACGACGTTCTCAGTCAAAAGGAACCGGACGAGCCGGCCGCGCCCCGAGCCGAGAGCGAGGCGAATGGCGGTTTCCCGGGTGCGGACCTCGGCACGCGCCAGCGTGAGGTTGGCCACGTTGCTACACGCGACGAGGAGGAGGAACGCCCCGGTCCAGAAAAGGACCGTCAGCGGTTGGCGCACGTCTCCCACGATCTCGTCCCGCAACGTTCGCACGGCCGCTTCTCCGCTGAAAATGCCGCTGAACCATTCCGGGCCATAACCGACTTCCCCGAACCGGGCGATGAGGCTCTCGGCATCTGCCTCGGCTGCGGCCAGGGTGACGCCCCGAGCCAGACGTGCGACCCCTTCGATGCCGTGCGAGCCGAAGTTCGCGCTCGCAGGATCGAGTTGGAATGGCACCCAGACATCGGTGTCCGGCGAGGGGAAGTCGAACTCCGGAGGCATCACCCCGATGACTTCGTGCGGGGTGCCGTCAAGCTGGATCGTACGACCGAGAACCTCCGGATCGGATCCGAACACGCTCGACCAAAGGCTGTGGCTCAACAACACCACATCCGGACCTTCGGGAACGTCCTCCTCCGCAGAGAAGGGCCGGCCGAGCTGAGGGGAGGTGCCGAGGAGGCCGAGGACGCTCGCCGCCATGCGCGTCACGGCGATCGGGCGTGGGGGACCCACACCAGTCAAGGTGACTTGGGAGGCAAGGGAGAAACCGCCAAACTGGTCAAACGTGCGATTGTTCTCCGCGAAATGCCTGTAACCTCGATCGGAGAATCGGATTTCACCCTCAATCGGCGAATCCGGAAGTGTACGAGCGTGCACCGTCACCAGACGGTCCGCCGCTACGTAGGGAAGCGGCCGAAGCAGGACGCTTTCGACCACCGAATAGATTGCCGTATTGGCCCCGATGGCCAGGCCGAGCGTGAGAAGCGCCGCGGCCGTGTACCCCCGGTCCTTCACCAGGAGGCGCACCCCCATCCGCAGGTCCCAGACAGCGTCTTCCAGCCATCGGATCCCCCAAGCATCGCGCCCTTCCTCCTTGAAGCGCTCCACACCTCCGAATGTCTGTCGTGCCTGTCGCCGCGCCTCTCGCGGGGAAAGCCCACGCGTGCGGATCAGGTCTTCCGTCTCCATTTCCAAATGAAGCCGCATCTCCTCGTCCATCTCCCGCTCTCGGTCGTCCTTCCGCAGGAGAATGGCGAGGCGACGACGGACCCGCCCGAGCCAGGTCATTGTGCCCCTCCCTCGCTCAGGTAGCCTGAAGGACTTGTTCGACTGCCCCCGCAAGGAGGCGCCAGCTCGCTCGCTCTTCCGCGAACTGCTTCGTCCCGTCGGCCGTCAGGGTGTACAGCTTCGCCCGCCTCCCTTCGGGGCTGGTCCCCCATTCGCTCCGGATCCACCCCCGATCCTCGAGCCGGTAGAGCGCGGGATAGAGCGAGCCCTGTCCCACCGACAGCACCTCGTCTGACAGCTGGCGGATCCGCTTCGAAATCCCCCAGCCGTGCAGCGACCCCAACACAAGTGTCTTCAGATCAGCAAGTCGAGCGTCCCCTGCAGCAGATCGGCTCGGTCCCCCATGCACGCGTCTCCGTGAACGAGTTGAATGCCTCGACAGTCGACAACCAGGATACGGCTCTGAATTGTCGGATGTCAAGGCATTCGTCGAAAACGATCGGGTTGCTGGGACTCTGGCCGTCACGCCCACGCTGGAGTCCCTCCACTAGGACGTAAGCGCAACAGACCAATCACATTTGGAGGTGCGCGTGCTGCTGCTCCTGAAACTGGCATTTTGCGGCCAGCTTGGTATCGGCGTGCCGGGCATGCGCGTGGACCCGGTCAGGGCGCTGGGAGCGGAGTAGTGACGATCGGCGCTTGTCGATTGGATCCGAAATGGAAAGCCGCACTCGCGGAAGCAGGGTGGCCAGAACCGCCTGCAGGCAAGGACGGAGTCCTCGATGCTTTGGAGAAGGCGAGCCACTCGTCGAAGATCGCCCAATATGCCCGGTCCCGGACGGCGTCAGGTGGGGTGATGCGTCTGGCTTAGAGGTACCGCAGGAGATGGCGGGTCCCCCGGCCTGGCCTCGGCAGGCGGATCACCATCCGCTTGACGTCTGCGCCACCTTCAGGCATCGCTCAGGTCTCCGTTTTCGGAGTTCTTCAATCTGCCCGCAGTGCCTGTACTGGGTCAACGCGTGTCGCTCGACGCGCGGGGAAGTATGCGGCAATAGCGGCCACAGCCGGGAATACGGCGGACACGCCGACAAGTGTGACCGGATCCACAGGGCTTACTTCGAAGAGGAGCGCAGCGAGCAGCCGCGAGCCGACCAGCGCACCTCCCAGCCCAGCTACCGCGCCCACCGTTGTAACTGCCAGAGCATCGCGCAGGACATCCCGCCGCAACCGGGCTGGTGTAGCGCCCAGCGCTGCGCGGACACCCAGGTCATGCGTCCGCTCGCGCACGGCCAGAGCCATGACCCCATACAGCCCGATCGCCGCGAGCAGGACTGCAATAGTTCCGAAGCTTGAGAGCAGCAACGCGCTCAATCGTGGCTGCGAAAGCGGGCCTCCCAGATAGTCGTCGATCGTTCCGGCTTTCCGTACGTCGCTCTGCGAGTCAAAGTCACGGACGGTCTGGCGCATGGCCGGAAGCGCGGCCGCAAAGTCGATGTCCGTCCGCACGGCCACGACCCCGAACGTTGTCAACTGGCGCCAGGGAAGATAGATGGTAGGTGTCGGCTCCCGCAGGCGACGATAACGGATGTCGCCGGCAATTCCCACCACCGTCCACCTGTTAGTTATCGAATAGACACCGAACTCTTTACCGATCGGGTCCTCACCGGGCCAGAGGCGTCGCGCCACGGCCTCGCTCACGACCGCGACCCTAGGGGCATCCGCTCGGTCGCTCTCGAGAAAACCACGACCGCGCAGGATCGGGATCCTGAAGGTACGAAAATATTCCGCTCCTCCAGCCTCCACGGGGATTGGTGGGTTCGACTGGACCTCCGCCTCAGATTGGCCGTCCAACACGATCGGCGCCTGCATCAGGCTCGCCCCGGTAAAGGGCGGATACAGGACGGGCGTCAGGGCAGCTATCCCTGGCACCGCGCGCAGGCGTCTAAAGACCTCTTCGAACATCCCCGAAGTCTGTTCCGGCGAGTCGTCGTAGTTCACAAAGGGGATCACGACCTCCACGATCGAGAGTCCGTCCGTCTCATAGCCGAGCTCTAGCTGCTGGAGGCGCTGGACGCTGCGCACTAACAGACCGGCACCGACCAGCATCATGAGGGCGAGCGCAACCTGCAGCGCGACCAGGGATTGCCGCACGCGATGACGCTGCCGCGTCCCGGTTCCTGAGCGCGTGTCAAGTCTGAGGGTGGACGCGAGGTTCCCACGCGCTGCGGCAAGCGACGGCCCGACTCCGAAAACCAGCACCGCCGAAAGGGTGACACCGATCGCCGCAGCGACGGGCGTGCCTGCCACGTCAACCATGTCCATACGCGGAAGCTGTGGCGGTGCAAGCACGAGGAGCACCCGCAGGAGCACGACGGCGCAGCCGAGACCTAACACGCCGCCGGCCACGCCGAGCAACGTGCTCTCGACCAGGAGGCGGCGGGCGACCCGGCCATAGCTTGCGCCTAGTGCGCGCCGGATCACGAGGTCGCGTGCCCTCAGTGTGGCGCGCATGAGGAGCAGGTTGCCCACATTCACACATGCGATCAGGAGCAGGAGCGCGACAGCCGCGGTGAGCGCGACGAGTATCGGTCTCGTGTTGCCGAGCACCGCCTCGGTGAGCGGCTCCACTGTGGCGCCGATGGGGTTCACTGGGGTCTGCCGCTCGGTGCGGTCAAGTACCTGGATGATGGACAGGAACTCCGACCGGGCTGCCTCGGGCGTGATACCCGGTGCCAGCCGGGCAACTACGTTCACCCGGTCGAACGGTTGCGCCAGTGTCCAGTAGTCCGCGCCGACGGGATAGTCCAGTCCCCGTGGCGCGACTCCGATGATCGAATAGCTCACCTGATCGTGCGTCGTCGTCAGCCGACGCCCGAGGACTTCCGGGTCGCCACCGAACTCCCGCTGCCACATCGGGTAGCTGATCACCGTCACCGGCGCCGCGCCATCTTCGCCGTCCTCCGGCCGGAACAGGCGGCCCAGCATTGGACGCACGCCGAGAACATCAAAGAAGTTGGCCGTGACCAACGCCTGGTTCGGAGTGAACGACCGGTCACCTTCCGTCACCAGATTGGCGAAAGTACCCCAGTGAATAACGCCGGCCGCGTCTTGCACGGTTCGACTCTCGCGTCGCAGCCCGTCTACCTGCTGCTGATCCACCGGAAGCGGGATCGTGGGATCGCTGTAGGTCCAAAGTGAGACGAGCCGGCCGGGGTCCGTCACAGGCAGCTCCTGCAACACCACCCCGCGAAAGACGGTGAACGTCGCTGTGGCCATCCCGATCCCGAGTGCCAGGATCAGCACTGCCGTCACCGTGAAAACCGGCGCGCACCGCAGGGAGCGCAGTCCTAAACGTAGATCTTGCACGAGTCTATCCATGTTACGATGCGTTGCGTACCTGCCTCGAAAGGTTGAAACCGCTTACCATGACGGATGTCCGTCGAAGTAGTCATTCGTGGTGAGCCGCCGGCGACCCGTTCCGTCCGGGCGGACGACACAGATTTCCATGTCATACAGGAACCGTATCTCCAATGGCGATGTCGACGACTCCGTGCACTGATACGCGATCAATGATGCGTCCGGGGACCATTTGAATGCGTTCGCGTGGGCAGGTCCTGTCGGGATGATCTGGAGTCCCTGACCGTGGAGATCGATCAACGCCAGTCTCCCGGTACTTAGGAGTTGTGAAACAACAACTGAATAAAGTTGCATTCACTCGGTCGGGTGGATCGTATAGTTCCAATCTCCGTGAAAGGGATGGCGTTCGATATTGAGGAGGGCCATCTGAGGATCGGAGATCTTCACGCCGGCCGGGTAGCTGCCGCGGTCGATCTCCGAGCGTACGCGTAGACCCCTTTTGCTGGTGGTGGCTCCGATCAGGCTCACAATCACGGCCAGGCTGACGAGCGGAGTGCCACGCCAGTTCATGGCAATATGGGAGAAGAGCCGGTGCTCAATTCGGTTCCACTTGCTGGTTCCCGGAGGCAGATGACAGACGGTGATCGAGAGCCGGATTCGGTTGGCGAGCTGCTGGAGTTCCCATTTCCACAGCCGGAGCCGGGACCCGTTGCTGCCTCCTCCGTCGGCGGTGACCAGCAGAGAGGCCGCGTGGGGATAAGCTGGCCCACCCATGAGTTGCCACCAGCGCTCGATGGCATGAACGGCGAAGCTACCCGTGTCGTGATCGATCCCGATGCTGACCCAGCCCTCATCTCGGCTCAGATCGTAGACGCCATACGGGATGGCCTTACCCTGCTCCGGGATCACGAAGTCATGAACCCGGACCGGCTCAGGCTCCCCCTTCGGCCGCCACTGCCGCCCCGCGTTCTTGAAGTCGCCCACCAGTTCCTTCTTTTTCGTGTCGACCGAGATGACTGGATCGCCTCTGGCCTGCTGGGCGCCCACCCAGCGGTTCAGGTACTTGAACTGCGCATCGCGATCCGGATGCGAGGGACCTTCTCGGGTCTTCCGGTTGGCCTGAAGGCTGTAGCCGCTCTCGCGCAACAACGTATCCACCGAGCGATAGCTGATTCGATGCCCCATCGCGTTCAGCTCGCCGGCCAGCCGGCGCACACTCTTCGAGGTCCAGCGCAGCGCCGAATCCGGAGTCCCCGACGTGGTGGGTTCCACCAAAGCGTCCAAGTCCGTCATCAAACCCGGATCCTTCTCCACCGCGCGCTTGCGCCCCCCGCCAGGCCTGCGCACCCGATCCGCCTCGAGCGGCGGCTGATCCCGGGCCAACTCCTCCAGTCCACGCTCGATCGTTGCCCTCGATATACCGGTCGCCCGCTCGACCCGCGCAATGCCACCGTACCCCATCGCTCTCGCTTCGGTCGCTGCCCAGAGTCTTCGCGAGCGCTCGTTCAGCACCGGCGCCAGTGCCTTATACTTCGCTCGCAGAATGTCGCTTTCCATGCCCAGAAAGATAACCTCCCGAGCACAGAGTATCAATCACTTATTGTTGCACAACCCCTAAGCACCTCTGGTCACAGGTACGGTCGACCGCCCTCAGGGTTCAGGCGGCCTGAAAACGAATTCAGCTATGTACACCATCAGCGTGAAGTCGCACTACGATGCGGCTCATTTCATTCGCGACTACAACGGCAAGTGCGAACGGCTTCATGGCCACCGCTACGAGGTCGAGGTGGCTCTTGCCTTCGAAGGGCTCGGCCGCGGCGGTATCGCGTACGACTTTTCGGACGCCAAGCGCCATCTCCGAGAGATCACGGGAGAGCTCGACCATCAGAATCTCAACGAGCTGCCCGCCTTCGCCGAGATCGAATCGAGCGCCGAGAACCAGGCACGGTTCATCTACGAGGCGATGAAGCGGCGCCTTGGTGAGATTGGCCCGAACCTGCTCTATGCCCGGGTATGGGAAACGCCGAATCAGTGGGCTCAATATGGTGAGAGAGCTATCAGCCACAGCGACCAGATCTGAGAGCTGATAGCTTTATCCATGCACATCCTGCTGACCGATATCCTCACCTGTCCTCGCTGCGGGCCGGAGTTCGGGCTGGTAGTGATGGCCGACCATTGGGACGATCGACTAGTGCAGGCGGGACGTCTCGGCTGCGCGAACTGTCGCGAGAGCTACGCGATCGAGGCAGGTGTGGTAGATCTGCGGCATTCCACGGTTTCGCCGCTTCCGTCCGGGGAAAGCGTCGGCTCCGACCCGGAGCGGGCCTTCAGGGCCGCGGCGTTGCTCGGAGTCAACGATGTGAACGCGACGTTGCTCGTCGTCGAGCCAGCGGGCGAGGCCGCGGGCGAGGTCGCTCGGGTGCTTCAGGGCACCCACGTCGTGGGAGGTTCGGCCGAGCCGAACCCCGGCTTCCAGGGTGGCGAGAGCGTGCTCAGCTCGATCCTGATCGGAGAGCAGATCCCACTTCGCGACCGGTCGGTGCGCGGCATCGCGCTACTCGGCACCGTGTCGACGAAGCTGATCGAGGAGGCCGCCCGTCTGCTCGTTCGAGGGGCTCGGTTGGTCGTCGATCCCGCCCCTCCGGAGCTGTCCAAAGAGCTTCGCGAGCAGGGATTCACGGTCCACCTCGAGCAGGATGGCGTGGTGGTTGCAACGGCTTCCGCGCACCCGTAGCTTGCTGTCTTGCAAGCTCCTCGGCGCCGCGCCCCCTCCGGTCCGAGCCCGCGTCGCGTCGACTGCCTCGACCTTCTCTCCTCTCTGTTGTGTGGCCCTTATGACCTGGTGGAGGAACCTGATCTCCGGACATTCGAACGATCCCTCCGGCGGCGCCGATTACTACCAGGAAGGCATCGAGCTACTTTCCGTCGAGAAGTATCACGATGCGCTGACATCGTTTCGGCTGGCGCTTCGCGAAAGCCCCAACGATACGGACGTACTGCAGCAGATCGCAGTCACCTACACGCACATCGGCATGACCGACGAAGCCGTACGGACCTACCGGCGGGTGCTCGAGCTCAAGCCGACGGCTTCCGGAGCTCACTACGGCCTGGCGTTTCTTCTGCTGCAGCGGGGAAACAAGGAGGAAGGCGTCTCCCATCTGGAAGCGTTTCTCGAACATCCGCCCGAGATCCCCGAAGCGCAGCGGCACGTGGCCCACGCCCGACAGACCCTTGCCGATCTTGCAGGTAGGGGCAGAGCCGTTGCCGAGCCGCCCTCGGAACGTGACTGAGGAAAGAGGGGTTCGGGATGCTGCGAACCGGCTGGCACTGATTCTGACGACTATGCCGAGCTTCGCGGTAGGCGAGACCATTGTTCGGACTCTAGTGGAGGAGCACCTGATCGCCTGTGGAAACCTGCTGCCCGGCGCAGTGTCGCTCTATCGCTGGGAGGGTGAGGTCGTCAGAGAGGAAGAGGTTCTCGTGCTGATCAAGGCCGATTCCGCTGCCGTCGACCGAGTCTTCGAGCGGCTTGCCGAGTTGCATCCATACTCGGTACCAGAGCTGATCGAGCTCTCGACTGAGAGTGTATCGAGGGCGTACGGTCGTTGGGTCGTCGAGAGCACCGAGGTACCTGCATGATGGGTAGGAGGAAGGATCGCGTGACTGAAGGATCGGAGCTTCGGCTCGTAGAGGACGAAGGAACTCCCACCGAACCGAATCCGGCGGCTGAGGCGGCGCCGGCCGCTCCCGCCGCCGACGAGAAGGCCGAGCCTGTCAGCGCTTCCGCGGGAAAACTGGCACGCGCGGATGAGCTGCTGGCGGCGGGCAACCACGTTGAAGCGGCGGAGCAATACGGCGCAGCGTTGTCGGCGGACCCGGTGAGCCTTCCGGCGATGCTCGGACTCGGCGTCACCCTTCTTGCCCAGAGTCACTACGACGCCGCCGAGAAAGAGTTCAGAAAAGTTCTGCGGCTCGCTCCGGACCACCTGGATGGTAACTTCCAACTCGGCCTGACTCTCTTCCGACGTGGCGTCTATCCGGCCGCGGCGCAGCAGTTGGGCAAGGCGATCGAGATCGACCCGGATCACGCGGCCGCCCACGTCGTGCTCGGGGAAGCCCTGAACCAGATGGGCGATACCGAGGCGGCGATCGAGGCGCTCGAGGCCGCCATCGAGCTCAATCCGGAGAGCGGCAGGGCGTTCTATGCACTCGGCATCGCCTACGACCGGAGGGGTCAGCACGACCGGGCGGGTGAGATGTATAGGAGATCGAGAGAGCTTGGGGGGAAGGTGACGTAGAGGAACAAGGGATCAGCGATCGGATCAGACAGCGAAAAGCCGCGAACGAAGACCTCTCTCCGGAACCCGGAGCTGGGCGCGGTCTATTACATCGCTCGCCCCCACGTTCCCCGAGTCGCTCATCCGGTGGTCGGTGGCAGACGATCAGCATTCCGTAGCGGGGCGGTCGTGCTTCTCTGATTTGCTGATGGCCAACACATCGAACCTAGAAGCAGAAAGGAGGGTGGCAGATGACCGGATTCTGGATTGGCGCAATTGGCGTTTTTGTCATCGGGCTGTGGATTGGCGTCGGCGCACCCGGATGGCCGCATAAGCCCGACGAGGGGCGCAGGCATCGAACGCAGAGGCGCCTCAACCCAATCGCGTGGGGGAGAACGCCAGACCGGGAGCGGCAGAGGCCGCGCGTACCCGGAGAACGACGCATTAAGCTCCGGTAGATTGCTGGAGCCCGGCACCGCGTTGCTGCGGTCCGGGGTGAGCCGCTACCTTTTTCTCTCCTTTCGTCTTTCGGTTGTTCCGGCGGAGGTTCGGGAGCTCGCTCGCGGTAATCGAGAGACCGCCAACGCACAACGTATTCGCTCAGCCGAGGTGTTTCGTGGCCGGCCATAGCAAGTGGACGCAGATCAAGCGCAAGAAAGCGGTGACCGATCAGCGTCGGGCCGCGGCCTGGGGAAAGCTCATCCGCGAGATCACGGTTGCCGCCAAAATGGGGGGCGGTGACCCCGGCGCGAACCCGCGGCTTCGACTGGCAGTGGACAACGCCAAGTCGGCCAATATGCCGAACGAGAACATCGACCGTGCGATCAAGAAGGGATCGGGCGATCTCGAGGGCGTCGACTACCAGGAAAACACGTACGAAGCGTATGGCCCGGGCGGAGTGGCGCTCTTCATCGAAACGCTAACCGACAACGTCAACCGCACGGTCGCCGAGATCCGACACATCCTCGGAAAGAACGGCGGGAACCTCGGAACCGACGGCTCGGTGGCCTGGATGTTCGACCATCGCGGCCGCATCGTGTTCGAGGCGAGCCGCTATCCGGAGGCGACCTTGTTGGAGGCGGCACTGGATGCCGGGGCAGAGGACCTGGAGAACGAGGGCGGCGAACTGACCCTCTATACAGAAATCGGCGCCTTCCACTCGGTGCAGGATGCGCTGCGCGAGAGGGGGCTCCGCTGGGAGGAGGCCGAGCTCGCGATGGTCCCGAAGAGCTTCGTGCGCGTCGGAGGCAAAGAGGCCGAAAGGCTCATCAGGCTGCTCGACGCCCTGGAAGATTCGGACGACATTCAGAAGGTGTACACGAACGCCGATATCGACGAGGCGAGCCTCGTCGAAGCGTGACTCTCGTGGGGGCTCCTGGAGAGGCGGGAGCGTGATCGTCCTGGGCATCGATCCAGGGACCGCCGTCACGGGGTATGGTGTCGTGGAGCAGCTCGACGACCGGGGCCTCCGCCTCCTCGAGTGTGGCGTGATTCGAACCTCGCCGCGTACACCGCTTCCCCTTCGACTACGAGAGATCTTCGAGGGCGTCAGCGATCTGATGCGACGCCACTCTCCCGAGGCAGTCGCGGTAGAGGGAGCCTTCTTCGGCAAGAACGCTCGCTCCGCGATGGTGCTCGGTCACGCTCGCGGCGCCGTCCTCCTGGCTGCCTCCCTTCAGGATCGCAACGTTGCGGAGTACCCGCCCGCAGAGGTGAAAAGCGCGATCGTGGGAACCGGCCGCGCCACCAAGCATCAGATCGGCTATATGACGATGAAGCTGCTTCGGCTTCGGGAGGCGCCTCGCCCCGAGGATGCCGCCGACGGCGTCGCCGTCGCTCTTTGTCACTGCTTTCGGGGAGGCCTGCGCCGCTCGCTCGCCACTCCTCTCCCGTCGGGCCTCGATCGCGGCGCCGGCTCATGATCAGCAGGATTGTTGGCCGCCTGCTGGCACGTGAGCTCGATCGGGTCGAGATCATGACACCCGGCGGGGTCGCCTACGACATTTCCATACCTCGCACGATCTTCGAGAAGCTGCCCCCGGTCGGGAAGGAAATCGAGCTGCGCACCCACCAGGTGGTTCGCGACGACGGCGCATTCCTCTTCGGCTTCCTCGAGGATGCCGAGCGGATGGTTTTCACGCGGTTGCTGACGGCTCCAGGCGTCGGGCCGAGACTCGCCCTCGCCATGCTCTCCGCCTTGCCAGCGCCACGGTTGGTCCGCGCCATCCGCGAGCGCGACATCCCGATCCTCACTTCCATCTCGGGTGTCGGGAAGAAGACCGCGGAACGCCTGGCCCTCGACCTCGCGAACAAGCTCGACGACGTCCCCATAGCGGTGGAGGGACGCCCCTCGGTCGCCGGTGCGGACGAGGCGCTGCAAGCTCTGTCGGTACTCGGCTTCGCTAGCGTGGATGCCGAGCGTGCGCTACGCGCGGTCCTTCGGGAGAACGGTTCCATGACCACCCAGGAGATGATCAAGGCAGCGCTCGCACAGCTGAGATAGCCTCGCATCGTGTCCATCAACGGGTGCCGCTAGCCGGAGCCAAGCCAGATTCATGTCGAATCCAATTCGTCCCGAGATCACGACTCCCGAAGCGATTACAGAGGAGGAGCCGGCCGAGCTGAGCCTACGGCCGCAGCGGTTGGCGGAGTTCATCGGCCAGCCCAAGGTCAAGGAGTCCCTGAAGATCGCCATCGAGGCCGCGCGCAGCCGCAGGGAACCCCTCGACCATACTCTGCTTTACGGGCCCCCGGGCCTCGGCAAGACGACGCTGGCGATGCTGATGGCGGGTGAGATGGGAACGAGCGTCAAGATCACGTCGGGTCCGGTGCTCGAGAAGCCGGGCGATCTCGTCCGGGAGCTTACGTCGCTCCGCGAGGGAGACGTGCTGTTCATCGACGAAATCCACCGGCTCCGCCCCATCATCGAGGAGTTCCTCTATCCGGCGATGGAGGACTACCGGATCGACGTTCGCCTCTCCGATGGCCCGAACGCTCAGATGATCTCCATGCCGATCGAGCATTTCACACTCGTCGGCGCGACGACTCGGTTCGGCCTACTCACACCCCCGATGCGGGCACGCTTCGGCATCGTCCAACGGCTCGACTACTATCCCGTCGATCAGCTCATCGTCATCGTCGACCGATCGGCCGAGATCCTCGGGGTCGAGATGACCGACGCGGGCGCTCTCGAGATCGCCAAGCGTTCCCGCGGGACGCCCCGCGTCGGCAACCGGCTGCTTCGACGCGTCCGAGACTATGCCCAGGTGCGCGCCGATGGCGTCATCACCGACGAGGTGGCAGACGCCGCCCTCCAGATCCTCGACGTCGACCAGTATGGCCTCGACGAGATGGATACGCGGGTGCTCCGCTCTCTCATCGAGCAGTTCGACGGCGGCCCAGTCGGCCTCAATACCCTCGCCGTTGCCATCGGTGAGGACGCCGGCACTCTCGAAGAGGTCTACGAGCCTTTCCTGATCCAGAACGGGCTTCTGATGCGCACTCCACGCGGCCGCGTCGCAACCCCCCTGGCGTTCCGGCGCTTCGGCTTCGCGCCTCGCGAGCCCGACGGCGCCGCCGGGAGTCAGGGGACGTTCTTCGACGCCTAGTGTGCCGAACGAGCCCAGAGGATATCACGCGGTGGACGCGGAGGATAGGTCGTTCTCCGCGGATCTCCGTGTTCCCCGCGTGAGACCAGCAGTTGTATTTCTTCGGTTGCGAATCCCGTTGCCGTGTAGGGGAACGGGCCGCCCCGCTCGCGTCGCTCCCGAAGGTTGAGAACGTAGGATTAGGGAGGGCCAGGGATATGTCGTCATCGTTCTACATCGTGCGCCAGACTTCGAAGTGTACCGAACCTCCGACTACGACTTCGATCTCCCGCAGCGCCTCGTTGCCCAGACGCCGGCCGAACGCCGCGACGTCAGCCGGCTCCTCACGTTGGATCGATCCACCGGCGAGATCGGCGATCGGATCTTCTCCGACCTCCTCGACCTGATTCCTTCGGGCGACGTTTTGGTTCTCAACGAAACAAGGGTCTTCCCAGCACGATTGCGTGGTCGCCGCCCGGGTGGCGGCGAGGCAGAGGTCCTCCTGTTGCATCCCGAATCGGACGATCCGTCCATCTGGGTCGCTCTGGTCCGGCCGGGTGTCAAGCTCCGTCCGGGACGCATCATCGATGTCGGCGCCGAGCTCCGCGTCGGCATCCTCGACGTGGCCCCCGACGGCAATCGAGTCGTCCGACTCGACACCGATCTGCCGATCGAGAAGGCATTGGAGCGTTACGGTGAGGTTCCTCTCCCCCCGTACATTCGACGGAGACCGGGACCAGAAGACCAGGAGCGGTACCAGACGGTCTACGCCCGACAGACGGGTTCCGTCGCCGCTCCAACCGCTGGGCTTCACTTCACCCCTGAGCTCCTGGGGCGCATCGAGGCGCGAGGCGTCACCATCGCCCGGCTCGTGTTGCACGTCGGGATCGGCACCTTCCGCCCCGTCGCGTCGGACGATCCCGAGGCGCATCGCATGCACGCCGAGTGGTATCGCGTTCCGGTTGACGCAGCGGAGGCGATCAACCGGGTGAGGAGGTCTGGCGGGCACGTATGGGCAGTGGGTACTACGACTGTGCGGACGCTGGAGACTGTCGCCACCGCTGAGCGCGAAGTACGAACCGGTGAGGGATGGACCGATATTTTCATCCGTCCGCCCCATGAATTTCGGGCGGTGGACCGTCTCATCACGAACTTCCACTTGCCCAGGTCCACGCTTCTGATGCTGGTGGCCGCCTTCGCCGGCTACGATCTCACGATGCAGGCCTATCGAACGGCGATCGCGTTGGGATATCGCTTCTTCTCCTACGGCGACGCCATGGTGATTTTGAATGGTGAATGGTGAAGGGTGAAGGGTGAAGGGTGAAAGCGGAGGCGGCATGGTAGCATCCATTGCTCATTCACCATTCACATTTCACTATTCACCATTTCTGCAGCGTGTTTGAATTTGAGATCGGGGCAACGGATGGAGCGGCGCGGGCGGGGGTGCTCCGGCTCCCACACGGCGACGTCGAGACGCCCGTTTTCATGCCGGTAGGCACGGCCGCGACGGTCAAGACGCTGACGCCCGAGGAGGTCGCAAGCCTCGGCGCGACAATCATCCTCAACAACGCCTATCATCTCTATCTTCGGCCGGGTGAGGAGGTCGTCCGCCAGATGGGTGGGGTCCATGCCTTCCAGAAGTGGCGTCGCCCGATCCTCACCGACTCAGGAGGCTACCAGGTCTTTTCCCTGGCCGACATCAGGACGATTTCGGAGAACGGAGTTACCTTTCGGAGCCACATCGACGGATCCCGGCACCTGTTCACGCCTGAACGGGTAATGGAGATCGAACGCGCTCTCGGTGCCGACGTCATCATGGCCTTCGATCACTGTCCGCCTGGTCAGGCGGACCGATCGCTGGCCGAGGAAGCGTCCCGCCGGACCCTCGAGTGGCTCACCAGGTGCAGGGACCGTTTGCGGACGCTCGAGCGAGAGGATCCCGAAGGACCAGAACAGACGCTCTTCCCGATCATCCAGGGGTCGACGTACGCCGACCTTCGCCGAGATACAGCCAAAGCGACCCTCGAAGTCGGGGACTGGCGCGGAATCGCGATCGGCGGGTTGAGCGTCGGGGAGCCGAAAGAGGCCATGTACGGCATCCTCGAAGAGCTCGAGCCGGAGCTTCCCGCGCCGATGCCGCGATACCTCATGGGCGTGGGGTACCCCGACGATCTTCTCGAGGCGATCGCTCGAGGGGTCGACATGTTCGACTGCGTCGCTCCGACCCGGAACGGCCGCAACGGCAGCGTCTGGACGGCGGCCGAGGGACGGATCAACATCAAGGGGGCGCGCTTTCGGACCGATCCGAGGCCGCTCGATGCTAGTTGCGAATGCTATACGTGTACGACCTACTCCCGAGCATATCTGCGTCACCTCTTCGTTTCGGGGGAGTGGTTGAGCATGAGGCTGCTGACCCTGCACAACATTCACTTCCTCGTCGCGCTCGTGCATGCGGCCCGGGCGGCGATCGCCGAGGGAGAGTATCGCACCTGGAGTCGAGAATGGTTGGCCCGTTTCAGGGCCGGACAACCACGATAAGCGGATGCCGGAGGCCGAAGAGAAATCCTGCAGATCAAGGCGCGCGACGAGCCGCGAGTGAGGCGTACGACTGTACGCCGCAGGGAGCGGCGAGGAAG
>WHSP01000103.1 GCA_009380025.1 Gemmatimonas sp.
ATAACGCAGAGCTGCGCGATTTATCAACGGCCTTCTGGGCACGCGTGTAGAGTGGCCGCAGCTCGACATCGAAGTCAAGGCCGCCGAGGCAGAGAGCCTCCTCGAGAGATGGTGCGCCGGCGACAGTCCGCGAGTCGCCTGACGCCTATTGCACGGCATATTACGGCCCTACTAACGAATCCACTCGCACAGACTCGACGCTGTACCTCTGGCCGAGGCGCGGTCGGGGCTGCGAGGACATTGATCCTTACGAGTTACGGCTTCGTGACCCGAACGGTGCGATCGGGAGCTAGGATGCGGCCTGCGCCCCTCCCCGCGTCGAGGTCGAACCGAGGAGCGGGCCCACTTGAGGATGCTTCCCTTCGCTACAGCCGACACAAAGGACACTAGGGCCATGACTCGCCGATTCTTCCTTGCCCTCATCGCGCTACTCCTCGGCGCGCCGCAGCTCGTTGCTCAGGCGCCCGAGTTCGCTGTGATGGCCTTCAACATCCGCTACGCGCACACCACCCCGCCCAACCTGTGGCCGGACCGGCGCGCGGCGGTGAGGCAGGTGATTCTGGAAAGCGGCGCCGACATCGTCGGGATGCAGGAGGCACTCTGGCAGCAGGTGACGGACATCGACCGGGATCTGCCGGACGACTTCGAGTGGATCGGGCTGGGGCGCGAGGGGGGGAGCCGCGGCGAGTACATGGCGGTCTTCTTCCGGGCGAGCCGCTTCGAGCCGGTCGAGTACGATCACTTCTGGCTGTCCGAGAGTCCCGCCACCATCGGTTCGCACTCGTGGGGGAACAACCTTCCGCGGATGGTGACGTGGGTCCGATTCCGTGACCGGTCTACGGAGCGGGAATTCTATTTCGTCAATACACACTTCGATCACGAATCGCAGCCGTCACGAGAGCGGAGCGCGGAACTGTTGCTGGAGCGGGTGGCCGACTTCGATCCCTCGCTGCCGGTGATCGCGACCGGTGACTTCAACAGCGCCGCGAATCGAAACCCCGTCTATGGGATGCTCGTCGCCCCTGATGCCTTCCGCGACACCTGGACGGAGACGAACGAGGACGAGCCGCCCTTCGGGACTGGCCACGGTTTCCGCGGGCCGGAGGCGTCGGCCGGCGGCGACCGGATCGACTGGATCCTGGTGCGCGGCCCGGTGGAGGCGTTGGCATCGGAGATTCGAGTGGACCATCTGAACGGTCAGTACCCGAGCGATCACTTCCCGGTGACGGCGCGTGTGAGATTGCTTCGATAGAAAGCGCTGCCGGGCGCTTGCCGCGAGGGCGACCGGAGCCGTATGCCGCTCCCGTCGCCCTCATGACGGCCCGGAGCCCGAAGGCAAGGCGCCCTTCCGCCCCGGGAGCCCCGCGGCCGGTCGCCGCTGGGCTGGCTCCGCACCTCCTCACCGACGCGATGGGACCGAACCCCATCATCCTCTCGCACTCGTTACAGACTCGAAACCGCCGCGTGGTGGAATGTCGCGAGCCCTCCTCCCAACGTGTCCACCACGCAGGAGCGGCCACGTGATCAGCGGCACTACTCGAACTCTACTTGCTCGGAGGCTTGATGCGAACACTCTGTCTTCTCATCCTCGGCTTGAGTTGTTTCCTGCCGGCATACACACGGGACGCCCATGGGCAGCAGGGGCAAGTGAGCGGCACCGTCATAGACCAGTTGACGGCGGCACCGATCGCCTCCGCCTCGGTCCAGGTCCAGGGGACGAACATCGGGACGCTCACCGACGCTCAGGGCAGGTTCGCCATCCCCGACGTGCCGGCAGGCACGCGCACGATCGTCGCGCAGCGCATCGGCTATGTGACCGGTCAGTCCGAGGTGACCGTGTCCAGCGACGGAACGGCTGAGGTCTCCTTTGCGCTGACACAGGCCGCGTTGGAGCTCGACGAGATCGTCGTCGTGGGCTACGGGACGGCGGAACGGCGCGACGTCACCGGCGCCGTCGACCAGGTGAACGGCGAGCTGCTCTCCTCACGTCCCGTCCCGAACCTCACCCAGGGACTCCAGGGGATGCTTCCCAACGTCAACATTCGGCCGCTGGACGGAAAGCCGATCCAGTCCCCCGAGATCAACATCCGCGGAACGACCTCCATCGGAACGGGTGGCAACGCGCTGGTGCTGATCGACGGGGTGGAGGGCGATCTGGCCATGCTCAACCCCAACGACGTGGAGTCGGTCACGGTGCTGAAGGACGCCGCTTCGGCCGCCGTCTACGGCGCGAGGGGCGCGTTCGGGGTGGTGCTCATCACCACGAAGCGGCCCTCGGCGGACGAGTTCTCGGTCACCTACGGCACCACCTACGGAGTCAGGCAGCCAGTTTCCAGCCCGGACTTCGTCACCGACGGGTACACCTATGCGAAGATGTTCAACCAGGCGTTCGAGAACGGGCAGGGGTTCGTCGCCCAGAACGTGAACAAGACGCTGCTCTTCTCGGAGGAATACCTGGCCGAGCTGGAGCGGCGATCGCAGGATCCGTCACTACCCGCGGTCGAGGTGGGCCAGGACGGTCAGTACGCCTACTACGGGAGCACCGACTGGTACGGCCTGCTGTACCGAGACCGCTCCCCTTCCATGGAGCACAACGTCTCCATCTCCCGGGGCACGGAGACCACGAAGTTCATGGTGTCGGGGCGGTACCTCACACAGGATGGCCTGTTCCGGTACAACTCCGACGATTTCAGGATGATGAACCTGCGGGCCAACGGCTCGGCCCGGCTCACGGGCTGGCTCGAGCTGAGCAGCAGCTTCGATTACTCGAATCGCACCTACCACAACCCTCTCAACGTGGGCGAGGGTGGCGGCATCTGGCGAAACATCGCCGACGAGGGCCACCCGTTGGCGCCGCTGTTCAATCCAGACGGCACGCTGACGCATTCGGCGGCCTACACCGTGGGTGATTTCGTCCAGGGCAAGAACGGCCTGGACTTCGACAGAACGGTCTACCGAAACACGACGGAGCTGGCCGCCAGCCTGTTCGACAACCGGCTGCAGCTGACGGGCGACTTCACCTTCCAGAAGTCTAGCGATGACGAGGAGCAGCGGAGGGTCCCTGTGCCCTACAGCCGCGCGCCGGGCTCGATCGAGTACGTGGGACTCCAGTACAACGATCTCCAGGACATTCACGACAACACCGATTACCTCGCCACGAACCTGTACGGCTCGTACGAGACGATCCTGGGCGGCAACCACTCGCTCGGGGCGATGGTCGGCGTGAACTATGAGGAGCGGACCTGGGACCGCCTACTCGCGCAGCGCAACGGACTGATTTTCTCGGACGTCAGCGACCTGAGCCTGGCTCTGGGACAGGCGACGACGATCGACGGCGGCTACGAGAAGTGGAACATCCTGGGCGGCTTTACCCGGCTCAACTACAGCTACGGTGACCGGTACCTGCTGGAGTTCACGGCCCGATACGACGGTTCGTCCAAGTTCCCGGAGGACCAGCGCTACGCCCTCTTCCCGTCGGTCTCGGGTGCCTGGCGACTCTCGCAGGAGCCCTTCTGGCAGATCTCTCCCGACCTGATCTCCGATCTCCGGCTCCGCGCCTCCTACGGCTCGATGGGCAACGGAAACGTCGACCCGTACGCCTTCCAGGAGACCTTCGACGTCACCCAGGCGGACAGGATCGTGGACGGGGTGCGGCCCGCTCAGACCGAGAACCCCACCGTGCTGCCCGCCGGGCTGACGTGGGAAACAGCGACCACCCGAAACTTCGGGCTCGACCTGGACATGTTCAGCAACCGGCTGACGTTCAGCGGAGACGTCTACGTTCGGGAGACGACGGACATGTACACCGTCAGTGTCACACCGCCGGCTGTTTTCGGGGCCGACGCTCCGAAGGGGAACTATGCCGATCTCAGGACCACGGGCTGGGAGTTCTCACTTGGCTGGCAGGATGCGTTCGAGCTCGCCGAGCGGCCCGCGACCTACGGAATTCGCCTCTCGCTCTCCGACTACCAGGCCAAGATCCTGAAATACAACAATCCCAACCGGCTGCTGAACGACGACGACTACCGCGAAGGCCAGATGGTGGGGGAGATCTGGGGTTACGTCACCGAGGGCTTCTTCGAGTCCGAAGCCGACATCGCCAACCACGCCGACCAGAGCTACTTCAGCCCCAATGGGCCGCGCATCTGGCATCCGGGCGACCTCAAGTTCCGTGACCTCAATGGTGACGGTGTCGTCGGGCCCGGCCTCAGCACACTGGACGATCCCGGCGACCGTACCATCATCGGCAACACGACGCCGCGCTACAGCTTCGGGGTCAACCTGCAGGGAAGCTGGGGCGATTTTTCCCTTTCGAGCTTCTTCCAGGGCGTCGGGAAGCAGAACTGGCACCCCTCGTCCGAGGCGAATCACTTCTGGGGTCAGTACAACCGCCCGTACAACGACATCCCCAAGTGGCATCTCGAGGAAGGGATCATCTGGACAGAGGAGAACCCGAACCCGGATGCCTTCTTCCCACGATACACGGGTTACGCCGCACTCGGTGGAGATAGGCAGCTCGGCGTCCAGCAGTCGAAGTACGTGATGAACGCTGCCTATGTACGGCTCAAGAACGTCCAGCTCGGTTACAGCTTGCCGGAGCCGATCCTGTCGCGCTTCGGTTTCCGCGCGGGCGACATCTACGTGTCGGCAGAGAACCTGTGGACGTACTCCCCGCTCTACGACATCGCGAACAACGTGGACGTCGAAAACATCACCGCGGGATCCGACCGGGTCCTGACCGAAGGGCGCCACGGGTACGGCCTCAACTACCCGATGATGAAGAGCCTGGTGACGGGCATCACTCTGACTTTCTGATGGCCATGATCAATCGAATAGTGAGCCGATCCGCGGCCCTGGGATGTCTGTGCGTCCTCGCCGCCGGGTGCGACCTGGAACAGAACCCGGTCTCGGCGACCGATGCCACATCGGTCTTCGGCACCGAGGCAGGACTAGAACTGTATTCGAATTCCTTCTATGAAGTGCTCCCAGAGGCGGAGGACATCTATCACGGCGACACGATGACGGACTATGCGGCGGTGCGGGGAGTGTCCGAATTCCTCCGGCCGGGTGCGTACTCGCCCACCTCCCGCGGCTCCTGGTCGTGGGACGCGCTGCGCAACATCAACTTCTTCCTGCTGCACAACGAAGGACCGGAGGTGCCACAGCCGGTCAGGGATCACTACAACGGGCTCGCCCGCTTCTATCGGGCGGTGTTTTACTTCGACAAGGTGAAGACGTACGGCGACGTCCCGTGGATCGACCGGCCCCTGGACCTCGACGACGAGCAGCAGTTCGCCGGAAGGGACTCGCGCGAGATGGTCATGGATCACGTCCTGGAGGATCTGGACCACGCGATCGCGAATATCTCCCTGGAGACCGACGCGTCGCGCACGCGGATCACGAAGGACGTCGCGTTGGCGTGGAAGTCTCGCATCGCGCTCTTCGAGGGTACGTTCCGGAAGTACCACGCCGGCGGCCTAGCGGCCGGTCTGGAGGACACGGCCGACTTCTGGCTCCAGCAGGCCGCCGACGCTGCGGAGCAGGTCATGGCGCGGGGTACCTTCACCCTGCATCAGGGCGGAGGTGAGAACAACTCCTATCGTGAGCTGTTCAGCAGCGAAATGGCTCCAGCGTCCGAGACGTTGCTCGTCTACCCCCACGACGTGAACCTCGGCATCCGCCACAGGGCCAACTGGGTCTATACGAGCGCCACGACCGGCGCCGGCTTCAGCTTCGTCCGGCCCTTCATCCACACGTATCTGAACATCGACGGCACGCCATTCACGGACCGTCCCGGCTACGAGACCACGACCTTCATGGAGGAGGTCGTGGGTCGGGATAAGCGCCTGCAGCAGACCATCAGGCTGGGAGATTTCACCCGGGTCAGCGCCGGTGTCGAGATCCCCTCGCCACCTCTGTTCTCGCAGACGCTGACCGGCTATCACCCGATCAAATGGACGGTGGACGACATCGGCGTCGACGCGGGTAACAACAATACGAACGACATCCCCATCTTCCGCTACGCCGAGGTACTCCTGAACTACGCCGAGGCCAAGGCGGAGTTGGGAACGCTTACGGCTGCCGACTGGGCACAGACTATCGGCGCGCTGCGTGCCCGGGCCGGCATTACCGGTGGCCTGACATCACTGCCGAGTCGGGCCGATCCGTACCTGCAGAGCACCTATTTCCCAGACGTCACGGATCCGGTCATCCTGGAAGTTCGCCGGGAACGTGGCGTCGAGCTGGCGACGGAAGGGCTGCGCTTCTATGACATCGTCCGTTGGAAGCGCGGCGAGCTCATGGAGATGCCGTGGCGTGGCTTTTATGTACCCTCGGTGGACGAGCACCTCGATCTGAACGAGGACGGCACGCCCGATGTCTATTTCCATCTGGACGACGCACCTGCGGACCCGATTCAGGGTGTGTTCTACCTTGACGTCAGCGGCGACCAGCGCACGCTCTCTGAAGGCAGTTACGGTGAGTTGGAATGGATGAAGAACGTCCGCCGCGTCTGGGAGGACAAGCTCTACCTGTATCCCATTGCCGAGGCGGACCTGGCGGTCAACCCGGGGCTCGAGCAGAACCCCGGCTGGTAACCCATCGCAAGAGTAGATGTGCGGGGGAGCCGCGGCACACGGACCGCGGCTCCCCTTGCCCACCCCCGAAGCCGCTCCTTCACCCGCCCACCGATTCCACCGTCGCCCGTTCTCGTGGGGTTGGAGAGGGGAGATCGGCCCCTCGATTCTTGGTGCCGTGCGTCCTGTTGGTCACGCCTGAACGTTCCCATTCTGGACGCGAGCGTCGTTTCCCGACAACTTCGGTGTTAGCAAGACCGGTCGATGGCGGATCAGACCAGGCGCCAGGGTAGTACGTCCGTCCCCTCTACGCCCCTTCCGGCAGAATCAGGAGACAGACCAATGACGGGAACGCAGGATGGATTGCGGATCTTCCATCGTCAGAGGCGTAGCGTGCCTCCAATGTACCGTCCGGCAGCCCGGAGGGTGATAGCGGCTACCGCGGTTTTGGCGGGATGGAGCGGAATCGTGGAAGGCGTCGACCGGGCGGGAGCGCAACAGCCGGTCCCGGCTTCGTTCACCTCGGAGCAGATGACGGCCGGCGCGGAACTGTACCGGTCCACCTGCTCTTCCTGCCACCTCGAGTCGCTCGCAGGGTCATTCGAGGCGCCGGAGCTCTCCGGCCCGAATTTCCGCAACCAGTGGGGAAGTCGACCGATCTCCGCGCTGCTGCTGGAGATCCGAGAGACAATGCCGCCGCAAGCGCCGAGCTCGCTCTCCGAGGATGAGGTCGCGGCGATTGGCGCCTACATCTTGAGCCAGAATGGCGCACCGGCCGGAGCCACGCCCCTCGCGTTCGAGTCGCCTGCGGTCTTGATCGCGTCAGCGGATCCGGCGCCCGCAGAGCCCCTGGAACCTCCCGTCTACCCGATACCCGGACGGCCCGGCAACACGCCCACACCAGGCGGACGCGCGGTCGGATCCGCACCCGAGCCACCGGGCGAGGTCCACGAGACGCCAACCGCTCTCGTGCGGACGATCCGACCCGCGACCGGGCTCACCCCGGTTTCTGACCGCGACCTCGAGTTCCCACCCGCGGAGGATTGGCTCCACTGGCGCGGCAACCCCTCGTCCTGGGGCTATACACCGCTCGACCAGATCACTGCGAACAATGTGGGCGATCTCGAGCTCGCCTGGGTCTGGCCGATGCACTCGGGAACCAACAACCAGGCTCCGTTGGTCCGTAGTGGCGTGCTCTACCTGATCAACGCGTGGAATATCGTCCAGGCGCTGGATGCGCGGGACGGCACGCTTCTCTGGGAGTACGAGCGAAGGTTCCCCGATGGTCGCCAGACGGGCGGCTTCGGCCTCGGCGCTCAGACCCGGACGATCGCGCTCTGGGGCGACATGGTCTACGTCGCCACGCGGGACGCCTACCTGGTCGCTCTCGACGCGGCAACCGGTGAGGTCCGGTGGGAAGTCGAAATCGCCGACGGCTCGAAGGGCTACACGAACGCCCACGGACCGATCGCCGCCAACGGCCGGATCATCAATGGGATCAATGGGTGTGATCGCTACGAAGCCGATTCCTGCTTCATCACCGCCCACGATGCACGAACCGGTGAGGAGCTGTGGCGGACATTCACGATCGCCCGCCCTGGAGAACCGGGTGGTGACACCTGGGGGGACCTGCCATGGGAGTTTCGTGCCGGAGGCGATGTCTGGAATGGCGCCAGCTGGGACCCCCTTCTCGGCTTCGTCTACTTCGGCGTGGCGCAGGCCAAGCCCTGGGTGCCCGCCAGTCGTGGCCTGACGACTGCCGATTCTGCTCTCTATACCAACGCCACGCTCGCCCTCGACGTCCAGACGGGCGAGATCGCCTGGTATCGACAGCATAACCCGGGCGAAGCCCTCGACCTGGACGAGGCGTACGAGCAGGTGCTCGTGGACGTCGGACCCCAGCCGGTCGTCCTGACGATCGGGAAGCCCGGCGTGCTGTGGAAGCTGGACCGCCGCGACGGACGGTTCCTCGGAGTCGCCGAAACGGTCTTTCAGAACGTCGTCACCATTGACTACGAGACCGGTGCGGTCCAATACCGGGACGATATCCAGAACGCGGAGGTCGGCGATTGGCTTTCCGTTTGCCCGTCGACGGCGGGTGGGAAGAACTGGCACTCCAGCGGCTACCACCCGGATTCGGGCCTGCTGATCCTTCCGCTCGCCCAGACTTGCATGGAGATCTCGGGTCGCGAAGTCGAAAGAGCCCTCGGCTCGGGTGGCACCGCTGCAGACCGGATGTTCTATATGTCGCCCGAGGCTGACTCCATCGCGAAGCTGGCCGCCTACGACGTCGACACTCTCGAGGAGGTGTGGAGCGTCCAGCAGGAAGCCGCGTTCAACTCCGGAATCCTGACCACAGCGGGCGGCCTCGCCTTCGTCGGCGACTTCGACCGGTGGGTGCGCGGCTACGACGTCCAGACTGGAGAAGTGCTCTGGTCTTCTCGCCTCGGAGGCCCGGTGATGGGCTTCCCCATTGCCTTCGAGGTCGACGGCGTTCAGCACCTGGCGTTCTCCACCACTCAGGGTGGCGGTAGTCCCTGGCAGTTCCCTTCGTTATGGACTCCGGAGTTGGCGACGCCGAACGGGCACAACGCCCTGTACGTGTTCCGGCTGCGTTCGCGGTAAGGCCGGCCGTCAACCCCAAAGGCAGCTTACTGCCCGGTCCCAAGGGACGATCGGGCCCCACGGGTTCCCCGGTGAGGAATACGAATCGGACGATCCGGCCATCCTGGCTCCCATGAGGTACAGGTCGCGTAGCGCCATAATGCGACGGCCTCGCTCGACGTCGACGGCCCGCAATGAAGGCGCAGATAGCCAGCTATCCCACCACCCTGGCCTGCTCCCCCTCCGGCTGGATCACATCGGACGACGCCCGCTCCCGACGCGCCAGCAACAGGAACGGGATCGCGAGCACTTGCACGCCGGCGGTGCAGAGGTAGGAGGCGGGATAGCCCCAGACGTCGGCGATCCGACCGAGCGGGGGCTGCACGCCTACGGCACCGACGGACTGCATGAGCGAGTCGAACGAAAGCACGGTCGCTCGCTGCTCCGACGCGATGAGCCCGTTGAGGTAGGTTTGTCGCACCGGGGTGATCGCCGCCATCGCCAGACCCCAGAGGACGAGGGCGACGAGAACCGACCAGAAGTTCGGCAGGAGGCCCATCAGGGCGAGCAGGCCGGCGCTCAGAGAGGTGCCCACCAGAAGTACGGTCGTCCTCTTGCGAACGACACGCCGCACGTACGGTACGAGGAGGCCGCCCGCGATCTGGGCGCCGGCAAACGCTGCCGCCGCCAGGCCCGCGATGCTGTAGGCGTCTTGGCTGCCGTACAATTCCAGGAGGTACGGCTGCATCGCATAGAACGCGTAGATCATCACCCCACCGGTGAACGGCGCGCTGAGCATGACCCAGCGAACGGGCGGATTCTTCAAGCCGTTGTCGATCGAGCTCCGCAGAACGTTTTTCACCTCGTCGACGATGCGCTTGTCCCGCCTCGGCTCGAACCCGATGTCCCGCATCATCGAGAAGGCGACGACGAAGGTGAGGGCGAGCACCACCGCGCGAATGAGGTAAGGGATCCCGAGGTTCGTCGCCTGTGCGATCAATCCGCCGGCGATCGAGCCGCTGAGCATGCCGACCCCTTCCACGATCTCTCCTCGCGCGAGAGCCGATTCGAGCGTTCCGCCCTCCTCGAAGTACCGGGCGGTGGCCAGGCCATCGACCAGCCATGCCTCGACTGCTCCCGAGAAGAACGTGAAGCCCAGGCCCAGGAAGAGCGAAACGACCGCCCATCCCCAGAAGGGCACCGACAGGTACCACATCCCGAAGTACGCGAGCGTGGCAACGGTCAGCGTAACCGTCCCGAGCAGATAGGAGGTCCTCCGGCCCCGCGTGTCGGCGACGACGCCCGTGGGAACCTCGAAGATCGTCATCCCCGCGGTGAAGAAGGCGTTCGCGGTGAAGGCCTCAGTGTTGGTCAGGCCGGCGTCGAGCAGGAAGAGGGTGTTGATGCCCCAGATAAGCGAAGCGGCCACCGTCTGTAGGAACAGCAGCAGCAGATAGACACGTTGGACTTTGCGGGAGTCCTGGTTCACATCGCTCGGGATCGCGGTCCATCAGGGTCCGTCTGGGCACTACGGCGTCGCCGATGCGCACCCCGTGCCAGCCCAGCCGTGGGGGCGGTTTGCGCTTCCCATCCTCGCGTGGGGTCGCTTCTCCCCGTCGACCGGCTCCCAACAGGCCGTGGTCGAAGCGAACCGGCCGACCTCGTTTAATCATTTTCGAAAATGGCCCACGGCCTGGCCTTGGGATCCCGCTCCGCTCATGTTTCCGGAGACTCTCCGTACAGCCCCTATCGCGGGCGCTCTTCCGTTTCCACGAAGGGACTCCGATGCCGCCCTACAAGCGCAGACTCGTTGTCACATTACTCACCGCCCCGTTCGTGGCGCTCCTTGCGGCCTGTACCTCGTCAGAGGCGCGTTCGGGTGGTTTCGATGTCGTCGAGGCGACGATCCCCGACATGCAGCTTGCGATGGAAGAGGGACGGGTCACCTCCCGCCAACTGGTGGAAGCATATCTTCAGCGCATCGCGCTCTACGAGGAGCGGCTGAATGCCGTCATAGCGGTCAACCCGAACGCACTGGCGGAGGCAGACCGGCTCGACCAGGAGCGTGCCGAGGGCCGCGTGCGGGGGCCCCTGCACGCCATCCCGGTCGCGCTCAAGGACAACATCCATACGACCGACATGCCGACCACCGGTGGGGCTCTGGCCTTCGAGGGCTACTACCCGCCTTACGATGCCACCTTCACCGCGAACCTCCGCGAGGCTGGAGCGATCATCCTGGCGAAGACGGTGATGACCGAGCTCGCCAACTTCATCGCGAGCGGAATGCCCGGAAACTACAGCGCGGTGGGGGGCTATGGCCTGAATCCGTACGATCCTCGCCGGGATCCCCGTGAGGGCCGGAACGACGGACGTCCCGTCATGGGCACCGGCGGATCGAGCTCCGGCATCGGCACGACAGCGAGCTTCTGGGCCGCAAACGTAGGCACCGAGACGTCCGGCTCGATCCTCTCTCCCTCCAACGCCAACATGCTGGCGGCGATCAAGCCAACCGTGGGGCGGATTAGCCGCTGGGGCGTCATCCCGATCACCGGCGACCAGGATACGGCCGGCCCATGGCTCGCACAGTCACTGACGCGGCCATCATGTTGGGCGCACTGGAAGGCGCCGCGCCCGACGTGAACGATTCGGCGACTTCCAGGTGCGAGGCTCCTCCGAACTGCGACTACACCGTCTATCTCAATCCTGAAGGGCTGCAGGGTGCCCGGATCGGCATCCCGCGAGCGATGTACTACGATTCGGTTAGGGTCCCGGACTCCGAGGACTTCCGCGGTGGGCTCTCCGCAGCTCGTAGGGCCGCCATGGACGAGGTCATCGAGATCCTCGAGGGGGAGGGAGCGACGATCGTGGACCCGGCGAACATCCCCAGCGTCGTGGACCCCGACCCGGCCAACAGCCTCCTCACGCCGGGAGGTAGCAGTGTCCTCACATACGGCATGAAACGGGATTTCAACGCCTGGCTGGCGACATTGGGCGAGACTGCGCCGGTGAAGACACTGACGGAGCTGCGCGAATGGAACCTGGCCCACGAGCATGCCGGCGCCCTCAAATATCAGCAGGCCAACCTGGACCGGTCCGATGCGATCGACCTGGAAACGGACCGGGAAGAGTATGAAACCGACCGTGCCCGCGACCTCCGACTCAACGGCGATCACGGCATCGACGAAGCGATGACCGATCTGGAGTTGGACGCTCTCCTCTTCCCGGGTTCCGGGGGCGCCGGCATCGCGGCCCGCCCCGGTTACCCGACCGTGATCGTACCGTTCGCCCTCGTCGAGGCGGAACCCGATCCGCAGATGCCGGAGGGATTCGAGCCGCAGCCCGCCCCGTTCGGAGTGAGCTTTACCGGCATGGCCTGCAGCGAGCCCCGGCTCATCGAGTTGGCGTTCGCCTTCGAGCAGGCATCGCTCGGTCGTGTGCCGCCCCCCGACCTGCCGTAGCACTCTTTGTCACAGCCGGCCATTGTTCTCCTTCAGGCTTGCGTGTTATACGGCATTGCGGTACATTTAGCGCATGCAATTCGAGTTCGACGAGGCGAAAAGTCAATGGACGAAGCGGGAACGAGGCATCGACTTTGTTGAAGCGCAGGCGCTGTGGCTCGATGAAAACCGCGTGCAAGAGCCTTCGCCCAAGAAGGGAGAGGCCCGCTTCCGCATCATTGGCAAGATTGGAGCAAAGCACTGGGCAGCGTTAATCGTATATCGCAGTGAGCGCATTCGGATCATTTCGGTGCGCCGTGCCCGCAAAAAGGAGATCGCGCGATATGAAAAAGATTAGCACGGCAGAGCTGGAACGCCGGTTCGATGCAGGCGAAGACGTCGACGAGTATTTCGACTTGTCGAAGGCCTGGCGTCCCGGCATCGCCGCGTTGGCCCAAGAGGCACGCGCCGCTACAGGCCTGTCGCAAGCCAAGTTCGCCGAGCGTTACCGGATTCCGCTGCGCACCTTCCAGGATTGGGAGCAGGGGAAACGCCGGGCCTCTCCTGCCGCGTGCAATTACCTGCGTGCAATTGCGAAGCTGCCGGATCAAATCGCGGAGGCGATCGGCGATCAAGAGCGCGTCGCCTGATCGCTCGCCCTCGAAGAGCCCACGGAAACCGAGATCGAGCGGCGGAAGCAGCGTGCCTGATTCGTCAATGTTGCTTGTCCGTGGGAGTCGCCAGGCCGACGTTCCCCCACGGATTCGGGTGGGCGCACTACCACCGTTCTCGACCTGAGCCAATATCGCTCGCACCACTTCGCCAAGGACCTCCTACATCCGCTCCCAGACGTACTGGCCGCCGTCGGCCATCAGGTCGAGGTAGAGGCGATCCACCTGCAGGACGAAGGTCCGGATGAACTCCGTGTCCCGGGCGATCTGTTCGTCCATCGAAGGGGGTGGACAGTAGGCCCTCGTCATGGCCATCGTCCCGAAGGTGAACGTACCGCTCTCCCCGCCGCTCGACTCCGCGGACCAGGGACCTGAGGCACGATTGCAGCCGACTTGGAGGGACGCCTGGCCATCGGCGCCGAGGGCCATCGTGTAGTTTTCGGGATCGGGCGGGGCGACCGTTCCGATCTGGTCGTCCGAAGAGCGGAACTCGACGAACTGCCAGCTGGTACCGCTCAGCGCTCCTTCCTCGCTCGTCGGCGGAGGTCCAGGTGATTGAACGCCGCACGCTGCGAGGGTGCCAAACAGGGCGATACCAAGCGGAATCCGTTTTCTCATCTGGTCACCTCGACGCTGGCCGTTTGGCCGGGCACGAATGATCGACGATCGCGGCGCGAACCTCGCGTCACCGACGTGCGAAAAGATGAGCCAACCACTTCGAATGTCAATCAAACCTTCCTGGATATGAATCAGGAGCTCTCAACGTCCACAGCCGACCGGGATCCGCGCCGGCTGAAACTCACTCTGGGGGATCGGTCGGTGTCGGCGCTGCTGCTCACACCACCGAATCCTAGGGCTCTCTACATCGTTGCGCATGGCGCGGGCGCCGGAATGGAGCACCCCTTCATAACCGCGATATCCAGGGAGCTTGGCGAGCGTGGCATCGCAACGCTCCGCTTCAACTTCCCCTACATGGACGGCCCACGGCGCCGGCTGGATGCAAAGCCGGTCCTCCACTCCTCGGTACGCGCCGCAGTCACGCTCGGGACTGCCGAGCTACCCGAAGTGCCGATCATCGCGGGCGGTAAGTCCATGGGGGGAAGGATGACGTCAGCGGCACAGGCCGAAGAGCCGATGCCGGGCGTCCGTGGATTGGTCTTCCTTGGCTTCCCGCTCCATCCACCGAAGCGCCTGGGTACGGAGCGCGCCGACCACCTCGACCAGGTCGACGTCCCCTCCCTCTTCCTACAGGGGACGCGGGACACTCTCGCCGATCTGGAGCTGATGGGTGAAGTGACGGCCAAGCTCGGCCGCCGCGCTACGCTACACGTCGTCGATGGGGCCGATCACGGATTCCACGTCCTCAAGCGCTCCAGTCGGTCGGACAGCGAGGTCATCGAGGAGTTGGCCGATACCATCGCCGACTGGTTGCCTGCCGCGATCGATAGCTAAAAGGTCGTTGATAAATCGCGATAAACCCCAGTCGTCATTCCCGCGAAAGCGGGAAATCCAGAGCGCAACAAGCCCGCGGAGCGACTGGATTCCCGCCTTCGCGGGAATGACGTTGCTAGGTTCCGAGATGACTGGCCGGTCACTAGCCGAGCCTGTTTTTCAACAGCCTTCTAACGCCGGTTGTAAGCGCCACGCCGACAAAGGCCGTCGCCGAAAGATCTCGCGCGAAGCCCCCTGCCGTCATCCTCCTCGTAGCGCCATCGCCGGAGGGACGCGAGCCGCACGGGCGGCGGGTAGCGCGCTCGCCAGGGCCGCAACGAGGAGGAAAACGGCCGACCCAGCAAGCAGAGCGCCGATGTCGTATGGGCTCACTTCGTACAGAAGAGAAGAGATAAACCGGCCGCCTCAGAACAACTATGCTTCGCGTATTATCGACGATCTGGATCAGATGATCTCCTAGCTGGAAGCATCAAGCGAGTTCACAACAGCCGATGGTGGCGTCAGCAGCACCCCCGGAAGCGTTTGCCCGTTTGGCAACCGGCGCCAAAAGACGATCCGGCGCGTGGGATGAACGAGGCCGGGGTACCGGTTGGCAATCTCTTCGCGAATCCGGGCTGGTTTCGCGGCGGTTACTCCGGTCGAAATTACCCGGCCGTGGCCGTCCACGAGAAACCAGACCCATTCGCCCCTGCGAGGGCCGGCTTGGGCTAGAGAGGGGTGATGGACGGCTAGGACGCGCGAAAGCCAGCTGCGTTGTGGCCCGTATGTGAAGTCGACGTGAGGCTCAGCGGCGCCCGACTGAGTCGAAGGGCCACTCACCAAGTCCCCAAGAGGACCGGACCGGAGCTCGGCCGCCCGTGGAGCGGGCAAGAGGGCGAGCAGAAAGGACGTGATCACGATTAGCCCGAGATGGGGGACTACCCTCCGGCTGCCGCTAGACTGACGGCAATGGGCGATGATCTCCACCCGACGCTTGAGAGATCGGGCCGATCCGCGGGTGAGCCCGGGAGCCGCTACCCTCTCGAGCCCGCGCTCGGCGACTTCTAGCAGCAGGCTACCGTACTTCCATCGGTTTACTCCCATTCGTAATAGCCGTGCATCGCAATCCAAC
>WHSP01000104.1 GCA_009380025.1 Gemmatimonas sp.
CGGGCTTTGCCAAGAAGGGAACCTCGTCGGTCGGCGTGACCCGGCAGTACTCGGGCACGCTGGGCCGGGTGGACAACTGTCAGGTTTTGGTCAGTGCTCACTATGTGGACCGGGTCTTTGATTGGCCGCTCGCCGGCGAGCTCTACCTGCCGAAAGGCTGGGCCGAGGACCCCGAGCGGGGCCGCAAGGCCCAGGTGCCCGAAGCGATCGGCTTTCGCACGAAGGGGGAGATCGCGCTGTCTCTGGTCGAGGAGTCCGCTCGCTCGAGGTGCCCTTCGAGGTCGTCGTCGCCGATGCGGGCTATGGGGATCAGCCGCCGTTCCTGAACGGCTTGGAGGTTCGTTCGATTCCGTATCTGGTCGAAGAGCCCGTTCCGCCTCTTCGATGAGGTAGAAGCCGATGAAGAGGTTCTGCCGCCGCCGTACTCCGGCCGTGGACGTCCGCGTAAGGCGGAGAGCCCGAAGGACCGGATCCGGGCGCGGGAGGCGCAGGCCTTCTTCGCTGACGTGCCCCCGGAGGCGTGGAAGCGCGTGGCCTGGCGGGAGGGCAGCAAGGGCGCCCTGGTCAAGGAAGCCACCCGCGTGCGGGTCTACCGGAGCGGCCTTCGTGGGGAGCCGATCCCCAGCAGCGGGTGGCTGATCGCCGAGCGCTCTTTGAGAGGGGACGATCTCAAATACGCCTTCGCCTGGGGCCTGGATGATCTGGAGCTCGAGGATCTGATCGAGCTGGCCCATGTCCGCTGGGTGGTGGAGCGCTTCTACCAGGACGCCAAGGGCGAGCTCGGCCTCGACCAGTACGAGGGGCGACTTTGGTTGGGCTTTCACCGCCACGTCGCTCTGGTGATGTTGGCGCACTGTTACCTGACGCTTCGCCAGGCCTACGGCGAGACCGCCGTAGGCCCACCCACGCGACACGGCACCGGAAAGCCCCCGCCCGCGCGGGGTTTTCCCCCCGGTGGGTCGCAGGAGCGTCGCCAACCTGCGGCGCGAAGTCGTCGCTGAGCTCTTCGAGCAGGTCATCGCGTCTTTGATCCGTTGTCGAATACAAATAACAAAGTAGTACTAGGGGTTCAGCGTTTCTCTTCGCTCGAGCATGTCGATGAAATGATCAATCCGGCGAGCTCGTGTCTCCGCCTTAACCGCGGTCTGAATCCGGTACAGGATCGCAAAGCGCCTGGTGCTCCCGAGTGATTCGAAAAACTGCCTCGCTTCCGGGTGATCGTCCAACGCCGCCTGGAAGTCCTCCGGCACCGTCGCCGAAGCCGGCGAGTCATACGCCCGCTCCCACCGACCGTCCAGCTTCGCCGCCTCGATCGCGGCAAACCCAGCGGGCCGCATCCGGCCACTCGCGATCAGCCGCTCCACGTGCTCCCGGTTTCGCTTCGACCACAAGCTCTTCTTCCCTCGCGGCGTGAACTTCTGCAGCCACGACTCCGCATCATTGG
This sequence comes from Gemmatimonas sp., assembly GCA_009380025.1. Taxonomy (GTDB): domain Bacteria; phylum Gemmatimonadota; class Gemmatimonadetes; order Longimicrobiales; family Longimicrobiaceae; genus WHSP01. The sequence continues at coordinate 1,445 of WHSP01000104.1, forward strand.
CCTTCGCTTGCCCGTCGATCCAGCCGTAGCATAGCGCGACGTCGAGAGCGTCATCCCGTGAGACCGATTCGAGCTTGGATCCCTTCTTCGCCAAGCGAACCCAAACGCCGCGCGCTGTCGCATGATACCGTTCCAACCATTCGCTCCACTCATCGCCGTCACGGTAGAGCAGAATCGGGTACTCCATGGAAGTCGACATACGCCAACATGGGGACCGGGGATCAAGGACGACGGCTGTCGGGATGCCGTGTCAGCGGATCCGCTCCGGAAGACACTTCCGATGATGATTTGTGTGCTCGGCCAGCACAACGACGAGCTCATCGAGGCGTAGTGTTCCGAAGTATGGGTGTCTCACGAAGCGGTGACGGTCACGGGCCGCTGCCTCGAGGACGGCCTGGTCGAAGCCTCGCACGCACGCAGCGAGCTCCTCGAGAACGTCGGCCTTATCGCGGCGCGCATCATCGGGCTGGGCTGTGCGAGGAGAGACCCCACCGGAAGGAAACCAGCCGCCCGCGAGAATCCGAGGCAGGATCTCCGTGCGAAACCCGGGGAGGCGGGCTGCAAAAGTCTCGGGCGTGACGGCGGGACCCTCCCGCAACTCGGCCAAGTAAGCCTGGTACGTCAGAACGAGGTGCATCGCCTCCTGAGCAGGCGTCCACTTTCCTTGCGTTCTGGGAGTGATCCAGTCCGCGGGAGACAACGGCCAGGCACGCTCGATGAACAGCTCGACGGCATCGCGATGTCTCGAGAGCGCTTGGACGAGGTCGGACTCGCCGGTGTTGTGCACTACTTGGTCAGTCATCTTACCTTCACGGCCAGCCGGTTGTCGTTGATCGCTCGGGCGATGGTCTCATTCCGTTCCCAATCCTTGAACTCGGCCAACCAGGTCGTGATGAACTGCTCGTCGATCGGCCAGTCATCCTCAGTCAGCTCACCGCTCCAATCGTCCAACGCCCGCATGAGCTTGTCTCGGTTGATCGTGTTCGGCAACGTGGAGTCATCCGGCGTTCGAGAGATAGGAAAGATAAGGAAGGAAAATGAACACCACTTCGACACGACGGTATTCAGCCACCTCCAGGCTGTCAATCATCTCGACGCGCCGTTCGGCCCCCCCCTTTTCACTCGGCCAACCCCGGGCTGAAAATGGGAGGACCGTAAACCGTCGAGAATGGTAGGCGCGCGCCGCTCGAACGTCATATATATTTGAGCGACCCCGGCGGCCTTCCTAGAATCCAGCTCACCAGAGATCTCGCAGAATCGATGACGTTGATTCGTTTCCGCAGCAAGGCGCTGCTCGCGCTACTCTTCGGTGTCTTACCCGCGTGTAGCGCTGCGACGGCGGCGTCTGTACCGCCCGCGCCACCTCCGATCGCCCCGGCCAGTGAGGCCGATATCGAGTTCCTGACCGGCATGATCCATCACCACGCCCAGGCGTTGGTGATGGCGGGCTGGGCCGCGTCGCACGGGGCGAGCGAATCGATCCAGGTGCTGAGCGAGCGCATTATCGTCTCGCAGCGGGACGAGATCGGGCTCATCGAGCTGTGGCTCGGGGACCGCGGTGTCGAGCCGCCGGCCCTGGCGGAGATGGTGCCGACGGCGACGGCCGGCGGGATGGTGCACGACCATGAGGCGTTGATGCCAGGGATGCTCACCCCCGAGGAGATGGCCGGGCTCGACGCTGCCCGGGCTGTCGATTTCGATCGGCTCTTCCTAACCTACATGATCCAGCACCATCAGGGCGCCCTCGACATGGTCGACACGCTGTTCGCGACGGATGGCGGGGGTGTTGACGACACGACCTACAAGTTCGCTTCGGATACCTTCGCCGATCAGGGCAGCGAGATCGATCGAATGCAGCGAATGCTCGCTGCCTTGACCGCTAGCCAGCAGTGACGGGCTCGCCCGCCATTCATTACCACCCCAGCACTGGAGTCCGTCAGTGAAGATCGAATCGTTTGTCCATCGAAGAGTCGGGCCGGTCGTCAGCGGCCGTCCCGTCCGCGTCGCGCTGCTCGCCCTTCTGGCGCTAGGGGTAGGCGCCTGCTCGAGCACCTCGTCCCAGTATACCAGCGCTCCGGCGATCGACAACTCGACGTCGCCGCCCGACCCCGACCCGCGCGTCGGCCTTCGGCCAGGGCGCACCGACTACGGGCAGGCCGCGTGGAACATGCGCCTGGTCTCAAATACCCCGACGCCGTCGGATTTCTATGGGGTCACGAACTCCGACCTGGCGTTCCTGGGCAACTACGTCATCCAGGGCAACTACAACGGCTTCATGGTCTGGGACGTGTCGAATCCGGAAAGTCCGGTCCTGCAGGATGGCTACGTCTGCCCGGCCTCGCAGAGTGACGTCTCGGTCTTCCAGAATCTGCTCTTCGTGTCGAGCGAGAGCACGAGCGGCCGCTTGGATTGCGGGACGGAGGCGCCTGAGGAAGCGGTGAGCCACGATCGCTTGCGTGGCGTCCGTATCTTCGACATCACCGACATCTCCGACCCGGTCTACCTGGCCAACGTGCAGACCTGTCGGGGGTCGCACACCCACTCCGTCGTGACCGAGCCGGGTGACGACGAGAACGTCTACATCTACGTCTCGGGCTCATCGAGCGTACGCCCACCGGAGGAGCTGGAGGGCTGCTCGGATCTCGCGCCGGACGAGGATCCGAACTCGGCTCTCTTCCGGATCGAGGTCATCCAGGTCCCATTGGCCGCGCCGGAGGAGGCACGGATCGTCACCTCGCCTCGGATTTTACCGGCCTGGACGCCGCCGCGCGGCGCACGGCCGAGCCGTCCCGCAACCGCGGTGGCGCGGAGCGCACCGGGCCCAACCAGTGCCACGATATCACTACCTATGCGGAGGTCGGCCTCGCGGGTGGGGCGTGTCAGGGGTACGGCCTCCTCCTCGACGTTACCGACCCGACGCAGCCCAGGCGCATCACCGAGGTCGCGGACACCAACTTCGCCACCTGGCATTCGGTGACGTTCAACAACGACGGCGACAAGGTCATCTTTACCGACGAGTGGGGTGGCGGTGGCGCAGCGCGTTGCCGGGCGACCGACAACCCCGCCTGGGGGGCGGACGCCATCTTCGACATCGAGGATGGGGAGATGGTCTTCAACAGCTACTACAAGATGCTCGCGCCACAGACCGAGTCGGAAAACTGTGTGGCGCACAATGGCTCGCTCGTGCCGATCCCGGATCGTGACATCAAGGTGCAGGGTTGGTATCAGGGCGGCATCTCGATGTTCGACTTCACCGATGCCGGTAACCCGGTCGAGATCGCCTTCTTCGACCGTGGCCCGCTCATCGCCGACACCCTGCGAACGGCGGGTTCGTGGTCCGCGTACTGGTACAACGGCTTCATCTACAACTCGGAGATCGCCCGCGGGCTCGACGTGCTCGAGCTCCAGCCCAGCGGCTTCCTCACCCAGAATGAGATCGACGCCGCGAAGACCGTCCAGTTCGAGTACTACAATACACAGGAGCAGCGGAAGTTCGTCTGGCCGGCCTCGGTCGCGCTCGCACGGGCGTACGCTGATCTGCTCGAACGCTCCGGCGGCCTCGCCCTGGATCGGCTCGACGACGTTCGTGGGGCGCTGGCCCGAGCGGATGCCGCCTCCGCTGCCGAGCGACCGGCGCTCCTTATTGCCCTGGTCGCCGAGCTGGACGCGGATGCCGTGAGCTCATCTGACGCCCGCAAGGTCAGGATGCTCGCGCAGGTTGCCCGGGACCTGGCGGGACACGAGCCCGAAAACTAGGCGCGCCTGGAGTCCGATGACTAGACGCGGGCCGCAAAGTACGAGTCTTCGTCCCGCATCCTTTCAGTCATTCTGCGTCAACGAGTGCAGAGCAGGCGAGATCCCCCTGGGACCGCGGGCGTCTCGCCCGCCCGGCACGCGGCGTCCATCCGACCCGCGCTCCCAGGAAGCTGATTCCATCGACATTGGGGGATGACAGGGAAGGTGGTTGCGAGACCGTCCTGGAAGCGCCGCACCCCCGGGTGGCGGCGCTTTCTGACGTTGGCCATCATCATCTGCACCGATGGGAGATCGTGCAGCACTCTCGCGATGGCGAGCATCCCTCCCTGTCGTACTCCGTCCATTCCCGGTAATGTTGGGATGGATTCCTGATTGAGTCGCGCAATCGTCCCGTCACCCACAAACCTACGCTTTCCCAGCGTCTTGCGATCCCTGGCCAAGAAGCAACGCTCGAAGCCTCCAAAGGCAGACAAAGACAATAAACCGCAGCGGAGCCGGGGCCCGAAGAAGAGCGATCGGGCCGCCGGGCCGGCCAGCTGGTCGCTCTTGACGCCGAGGACGGAAGCCGCCGGGGACCGACCTCGATATCCCGACGATCCTTCGCTCCCCTCAGCAGTACGCGCAGGTGCGCTCTCGGGTCAGGGAAAGCCGCTGGACCCGGCCGCCCGCGCATTCTTCGAACGGCGAGTCGGCTATTCGTTGGACCGTGTGCGGATCCACGACGACCCGCAAACCAATCAGGCTGCGGCACTCCTGCGGGCGCACGCTTTCACGGTTGGCGAACGGATCGGTGTGAAATCCGGAATGCCGTCGTGGGCGAGCGCCGACGGGAGGTTCATCCTGGGTCACGAGCTGGCCCACGTCGGCCAGGCCTACGCGGGAATACATCAAGGGCTCCGTGGCGTCAGCCGCCCATCGGACCCGACCGAAGTCGCCGCCGCACAGGCGGCAAAGGCCTTTACTTCGCTAGCGTGGGGCGGCCTCTGGCCGAAGCCAGCCCCTCCGATCGGCCCGGGCGACGCGATCCATCGTCTCCAGATCACGCTGAACACGGGCGGCCGGATCAATGACACTTCGCTCCTTCCCGGCGACAACACTCGCGAGGACGTCCTCCATCTCCTCGACCGCCTACACACCCTGTGGGCGATCACGAACGCACAGTATGACGATCAGGCTGGCTACGTTCGCGCGCGCACTCCTGGGGCCGTCGTTCCCATGCGCGACGCTCCCCCTTCGCCGGGCGTTTCTTCTCCCTGGTCCTTTCAGCCAACCTTCGATGCGATACAGCGGAATCGTGAGCCAACGCTGGCGGCGGCCGTCTTCCGCCACTACACCGGCATTCCTCTGACGAATGGTGTGGGTCGTGGATCGAACAACAAGAAGGAAGACGTCCTCGCCGTCATCCTCCGGCTCGGGATGCTTGGTCAGTACTCCGTGGATTTTCGCCCCGAGCACGCCACCGTATCGGGACTTCCTGCAAACAGCCGCGTGCCCGACGCCACGATCCCGCACACCCTGCAGGCGATCACGGCCTTCAAAGAGGAGATCGCGGAAGGCAATCTCGGCTTCGCTCCGAGGCACGCCGATGAAGCCGAATTTGGAGGAATGGACCGCTTTGCGGGCCGCTCGATCCAGGTACCCGGCAGGACGAAGGTCTCCGTCCGCCGTGGCGGAGCCGGCAATCCGCGGGATTTCGTCAAGATCTTCGCCGTCTTCGTCCCGCGTGGAGCGCCGCCTCGCGAGAACAAGGTGCACCTCTTCTTCACGCCCTTGGGGCGGCCGATGGAGTTCCTCGTCCAGCAGGGGCTGCGTGCGCAACACGAGAACACCGACTGGATCCTGATTGGCGTGCCCGCGCTCCTCGAGACCGATCAACCGAACTTCATCACGATCAGCACGGCGGAAATCCAACAATGCCTCGGACTCGCAGGCCGCGGCTCGAACATCGAAGCCATTCGGATGTCGGCCCATAGTAGGGGACAGCGCGGGCTCTCGCACACCCTGGGCGTCGGGACGGAGACGCCCTCAATCGCCCTGAGTCTAGTCGAGCGGATCACCATCTTCGACGCGAGCTATCGCGTGCCGGGTGCAACGATCCTCGCACACCGCGATGATCTGACGCGGATGCAGGATCCGGCCAACCGGCAGCGTTTCGCCCCCGGTGCCGTCCGCCTTTTCGACGTCACCGTGGGCAACGTTTCGGGTTTTCCCGGGATTCGAATCCCCGCGGATCTTCTGCGCGGCCTCGCCTACGTTCGACTCGTTCAGGAGGGCATCGCACTGAACAAGGTCGGCCGCGGCGTGACCAATTCGCTGCCGCAGGCGAACCGCGATGCAGCGAATCGCCTTCTCGCCGCGATCCCGGATCGTGGGGGCTTCTCGACCCGCTCGCCTACTCCTCCTCGACAGGTCGATCTCTCGGGGTGGCTCACCTCTCACAGCCGGGATCTGCGTCTCGTCGATCACCCGACGAACGGCCTCAAGCCGATCCTCGCGGCGTCCCATCTCGACCAAGGGATGCCCCGCAACCTCGACGCCCACCACTGGTTCCCCTCCGAGCTCGCCCACGAAGCGATCGATTGACAAGCGGAGCCCGGCCTCCGGTTCATCGGGACCCTTTCCCCCTTGACCATTCCGAGTCGAAGAGATAGGCTCCCAGCGGGCCCGAAGTATTCCCGAAGATCCGGAGGCGATCTGATCGCGTCTGCCAAACCTTCGCTGATTACTCGACTCCGCGCTCGTCCTGAGTGGCGCTTCTTCGAGGAGCTGCCGCGGGCCGACGCCGGTCTCGCAACGGCGTGGTTCGGGCTGTTGCTCGGTCGAGGAATGTTGCCGGCGGCGTTCGCGATTGCGATGGGGACGCTCGTGAGTGCCGTTGAGGGAGGCGATGCGCTCGGGCCGGCGTTGACGCTCGTAGCTGTGCTGTTCGTTGGCATGCAGGTGCTCTCGCCGCTGCACGCTCACGTGGGGACGAACCTTGGCGACGTGCTGTCGAGCCATCTGAACGGCCTGCTGCTCGACACGACGACTTCGCCGGATGGGATCGCTCATCTCGAACGTCCGGAGCTGAGCGACGATTTGACGATGGCGCGCGACTTCGATCTCGGCATCTCCGGACCACCTATGGCGGTGTCGATGGGGTTCATCGCCGGCGGTCTCGCCGAGTTGATCGCGGGGGCAGCCCAAGCGATCGTGCTGTTCGGCTATCGGTGGTGGCCGCCGCTCGTTCTGGCGCTCGCTTGGGGATCGACTCATTGGTTGCTACGGGAATCGGCGATCTGGCGGGATCGGCAGACGCAAGAGGTGATGGAGGCGCAGCGTCACGCCGACTATACGTATCGATTGGCGGTCGATTCGCCCGCCGCGAAGGAGCTCCGCCTGTTCGGGCTGGCGGATTGGACCGTCGACCGCTTCGCCGACCGCCGGCGCCGGCTGGTCGACCTCCGCTGGGAGGCGACGCGGCTGCGGCAGCGATCCGTTCGGTGGGCGCTTCTCTTCGTGGTGCTCGCCAATGTGGTCGTGTTCTGGTCGCTCGCCCGGGACGCGGCCAGCGGCGCTATCGGCCTCGGTCTCACAGTGACGTTTGCGGTCGCGGCGCTCGGGACCCACTCGCTGGCGTTTGGAGGTCTCAACTGGGCGCTCACGTTGGGTGCCGCACCGACCGTGGATGCCGTCCTCCGACTCGACGCGCCGATGCGTGCGGCCGGCCGACTTCAGCAACGGGGCGCGCGGCCGGCCGGTGGCATGCCAGCTCGCGACATCGTGTTCCGGGAGGTTTCATTCGCCTACGATTCGAGTGCCGAGCCGGTGCTCGCGGGTGTTGATTTGACGATACCGGCCGGGACGAGCCTCGCGGTGGTCGGGCAGAACGGGGCAGGCAAGACGACGCTGGCGAAACTGCTCTGCAGGCTTTACGACGTCGGAGGCGGAGCGATCGAGGTGGATGGCATCGACCTTCGTGACCTCGACCTGGAGTCCTGGCGCCGGCGGGTGACGGCCGTGTTCCAGGACTTCGTTCGCTATGAGCTGACGCTCCGGGACAACGTCTCCTCGTCTCACACTATTTCCGATGAAGAGGTGCGGCTGGCGCTCGAGCAGGCTGGGGCCGAGGGTCTCGCCAGCCTGGATACGATACTGGCCAAGGGCTACCCGGGGGGTACCGACCTCTCGGGCGGTCAGTGGCAGCGAGTAGCGCTCGCGAGGGTCATCGCTTCGGTGCGGGCGGGTGCCGGCGTCGTCATTCTCGACGAGCCGACCGCACAGTTGGACGTGCGTGGCGAGGCGGAGATCTTTCAACGGATCCTGGCGGCCACCCGCCAATGCACGACGATTCTGGTGTCCCACCGGTTCTCGACAGTGAGACGCGCTGACCGGATCTGCGTCCTCGAGGGCGGCCGGGTCATCGAGCTCGGGACCCACTCTGAGCTTATCGAGCTCGGCGGCCGGTATCGTACGATGTTCGATCTTCAGGCCCAACGCTTCGGCGATCGGATGGAGGACCCGGATGTCATCAGCCTCGTCTGACGCTCCCGCCATCCCGCCCACACGGGTGGCGCTGTGGAGGTCGTTGAAGCTCGGCTATCGTGCCGAGCCCCTCCTCATCGTGGTCGCCGGCTTGACGACCATTGGCGCCGCCATTCCCGACGCACTCTTCGCCGTCGGCCTGATGGTGTTCGCCGACCAGGTGGTGCAACGCGACGGTTCCGGAATCCTCCTCGCCGCCGTCCTGCTCGCGGCGCTGGCCACTCTGACATGGCTACTCAAGCTCCTGTCGGAACGGGCGAACCGGCAGTTCGCCGACCGGTGTACCGTAGTCATCGAGTCTCACGTCGCACGGCTGCAGGCGTCGGTTGCGAGCATCGAACACCACGAACGGCCTGAGTATCTCGACCGGCTCGCCATTCTGCGGGACCAGGTGTTCACCCTCAACCACCTGTACGGGTCATTGTTCGGCGTGGCGGGGTCAGTCCTCCGCCTGGTGATCACCATTGGGCTACTCATGTCCATTCACCCGGCGCTCGGACTCCTCGGCCTCGCGGCGATTCCCACGGTGGTCGTCTCGTCCCGCCGGGCGCTTGCCGAGCGACGCGTCGAGGAGAGGGCGGCACCGGATTTCCGTCTCGCACGTCACCTCTTCCAGCTCGGCACGACGGCTCCGGCAGGGAAGGAGTTGAGGGTCGCACAGACGGCCCGCCGAACGCGGGCTGGTCGGCGCCATGCCTGGCAGCGCTGGTATGCGCCCGTGGCGGCGGAGCGCTGGCGTACGGCGTGGTTGCAGGCGGGTGCGTGGGCTCTCTTCGGCATCGCGTGGGTCGGCGCGGTCATCTACACCGCGTCCGGGCTCGGTGCGGGCACGGGTGAGGTCGTGCTCGTGCTGGCGGCCGGGGCACGCCTGTCGGCGTACGTTGGCCAGACCGAGCAGGAGGCCAACTTCCTGAGCGGGTTCTGGCTCGATGCCTCCCGCCGCCTCGCCTGGCTCGAGGACTACGCTGAGCAGGCTCGCCGAAGCGCCGATCTCCCCGTGCCCAAGAAGCTCCAGCACGGTATCCGCCTGGATCACGTCTCGTTTCGCTATCCAGGAACGGATCGGATCGTACTCGACGACATCGATCTGGAACTGCCTGCCGGATCGGTCGTGGCGATCGTTGGCGAGAACGGCGCTGGAAAGAGCACCCTCGTCAAGCTGCTCTGCCGGTTCTATGACCCGACGGAGGGCCGGGTGCTCGTCGATGGCAACGATCTGGCCCGCATACCGGCGGATGGGTGGCGGGCACGTTGTGCCGGTGCCTTCCAGGACTTCTTTCGCTTCGAACTGCGGGCCAAGCACAGCGTCGGTGTGGGTGATCTTCCCCGCTTCGACGAGGGTGCCGCCGTCGAAACGGCGGTCGAGCGGGCAGGCGCGGCGGATGTTGTGGAGCGACTCATCCGTCGACTCGACACCCAGTTGGGCCCGACGTGGCGGGATGGGGTGGAGGTCTCGTTCGGACAATGGCAGAAGATCGCCCTCGCTCGTGGCTTCATGCGCGACGAGCCGTTGCTGCTCGTCCTCGACGAACCCACCGCCGCGCTCGATGCCGAAACCGAGCATGCCCTCTTCGAGCGCTTTTCCGCCGCGACTCGAGCCGGCAACGAGCGGATTACCGTCCTGGTCTCCCACCGGTTCTCGACGGTGCGGATGGCCAATCTCATCGCCGTGCTCGACGGCGCTCGGCTCGTCGAGCATGGATCCCATGAAGATCTGATGGCCCTCGGCGGTCACTACGCCGAGCTCTATTCCATCCAGGCCGCCTCGTATCGCTGAGTACTCCGTGCCGGAGACTAGGACGACGTATTCCTGGTCATCGCCATTCGTCATTCGGCGGTCCCTCCGCCCGAACGCGTGACTCCCATCGTTGCGACGCTGGCCCGCATTGTTCTTCTCGTCAGTCCCCGAGCACCGCGCACGCGGCTTTACGATCGATCCGGAGGGACGGATACTCAGCCTCAGTTGGGTACGACTCGTGTTGCGGAAGCCACGTACCTACGTGGAATAGGAAATTCGAACTATTGTGCTCCCTGTAGGTTCCACCGAGAATGCGGACCAGGGCGACCTTCGCGGCCCCGCTCTCGGGCTTCCCATCGACGACAGTTGGGTCCGTTTAGGTGAGCGCGTCAAGGGCTGCCGCGGGTGAGGGGGATACGCAACACTTTGTAGTTAGCATGCCACGATGTCAGGACTCGACTGCCGCATTCCTGATCATCTCGTCCGTTATTCTCGCGCCCACTGAGCATCGCGGCACAAATCCGCGAAATGAAGGCGGTGGGTGGCCTTCCGGAATGGCAGCGTCTGCGTGTCGGGGGACGACGGTGCCTGGTCGACGGAATACGTCGTCGGGCAAGAAGCTCTAAGGTGGTCTCGATCGGACGGGCGAACGAGCCACGCTGGCGATCGACCCGCAAGGTGAACCCGCAGAATATGTCGAACCTATCCTTGACGATGTCCATGTCCACTTCAATTCTCCGGCTGAGGTTGCCGCCCTACGTTCCAGTGGCCGTGTTGGCGTCCACCGCCCTCATTGGCTGCGCGACGGCGATGCGGGTAACGCCAGACGAGATTCCCGTGTTGGAGGCGCGACTGGCGGAGTTCCCGGACGACGGCCGAACCCTGCATCGGTATGCGGCCGCACTGTTTGCCGACTACCGGTGTGCGGAGGCGAGCGAAGCGGCCGATCGGGCGGTCCAGGTAGCCCCCGAGAACTACGTCGGGACCTTTGTTCGAGGGCGGTGCCTGGAGCAGGCCGACTCGGTCGACGCGGCGATCGAACTCTACTCGGAGTATGTGACCTACTATTCAGGCGCTCCGGGTGCCTCGGCGGTCGAAGCGCAGCGTCGCCTGGCGATGGGGCGTCGTGCCACGATCCAGGCACAGGTCGCCCTGCTCGCTGAGGAACAGGGATTGTTGGCCGAGGAGCGACCCGATCCGGACGCCGTCGCCGTCCTCCCGATGTTGATCGAGGGTGGCCCCGAGTACGCGCCGCTGTCGCGGGGTCTGGCAAGCTTGATGATGACGGACCTTGCCCTTCTCGAGCGCTTCCGGGTTGTGGATCGCCTGGAGCTCGATGCGATCGTGGCTGAGCTGACGCTGTCCCAGTCGGAGCTCGTCGATCCTGCGACGAGCGCCAGGGTTGGCCGGCTGATCCGCGCTGGGCAAACGGTTCAGGGGAGTGTGAGCATCGACGATCTGGCGGAGCTGATCGACATTCAGGCGGCGGTTGTGGGTGCGGATGAGCTCGATCCTGATCTGCTGGAGGCCGCAGGCGGGCTCGACGCGCTGCTGGACCTGGAGAAGGAGTTGGTGATCGCAACCTCCGAGGCGCTCGGCTACGTGCCGTCGGATGCTGAACGCGCCCGGATCCTCCAGAACGGCACGCGCAACCTTCTCGCCTTCCTATCGTACTCCTTGTGCCTCGAGGCCGAGGCGGCGGGGGATTACGCCCTTGCCGCACAGTATTCCCGGGATGCGATTCGGGTGGACCCGAACTTCGAAGCGGCGAGAACGAAGCTGGGGGAGATGCAGGCGCTCGAAGTAGTTGCCCGGGCGACCGCAGGCGAGGCCACCCAAGTCGGTGGCGACTCTGATGGGGCGGTGCGCAATGCTCGAAGGTTCGACGGACTCGACCTGGTGCTGGGTCCGGCGCTCGAATCGTCCATGCGGGACGTAGCCGGGATGGAAAGGGAGTTTGGACCGGCCGACGATGAAGCGAGTGGCGACCAAGCGATCGGTGCCCTCCGAACGGGGCCCGCCTCTCAGGGCCAACCCGCCAACATCGCCACTCGGGAGGCGGTTATTCGCATCATCTTCACCATCCCGTGACCCGAGGTCTTCTCCGCCCCATGAAGAGCGACACGCTGCACCCGTGCTTCCGCCTCGCGTTGATCGGCGTGTTCCTGCTCCTTCCGGATGCGGTCGGCGCGCAGGTTCGAACCGAAGTGCGCACGTCTGCACTCTACGAGTCGTACGGTTTCGACGACGGCCTCGGGGTCGACAACATCTCAGAAGCGTCGTTGGCGATGACGGCGGCCACGACAGTGGGCGATCGAGTGAACCTGACGATGGCGACCGGCTACTCGCGCGTTTCAGCCGGGGGGGCCGACGGTCAGGCGTACGACATGAGCGGTATCCTCGACACCGAGCTTCGCTTCACCGTCGAGGCGTTGCCCGACCGGCTGACCGTCTTCGGAATCGCCCAGATCCCCAACGGCCAGAACTCGTTCGAGCAGGACGATCGAGCGCTCGTTCAAGTCCTCGCGAACGACGTGATCGGATTTGCCACGCCCAATCTCGGTAGCGGTGGCGGTGCCGGCGGTGGCTTCGCCCTGGCGGTACCCGCGGGCCCGCTTGCCGTCGGTGCGGCCCTCAGCTACCAGGCATCGTTCGCTTACAGCCCGTTCGCCGAGTCGGCGGCCGAGCTTCACCCCGGCAACGAGTTTCGCCTGCGGATGGGGATCGAGGGGCCGCTCGCGCGGCGCTCCTTCCTCCGCCTCTCGGGGATCTTCGCTCGGCGTGCCGGAGCCGAGTGGAACAGCGCCCCCACCGATATCGGCAACCTGTACTCGGGATATGCCTCGTTTCAGCAGGGATTCGAGTCCAGCTCGCTCACGCTCTACCTGTTCGAGCTGTATAGAGCCAGCGGCGCTCTGGAGCAGACGGCGGTCGGCCCCGCGCTCCTCCCCCGGAGCAACGTCTTCGCGGCCGGGGCCCAGTGGGCGTACACGTTCGCTGACGAGATCCAGATCATGCCTCGCCTCGAGCTGCGGGACAGCCGTTCCGCCCTGACCGATTCCGGACCGCTCGAACCCTTGGGACGAACTCTCCGCGTCGGGGTCGACCTGAGACGTCGGATGACGGAATGGATGAGCGCTGTCATTCAGGGGGACGGCGTCACCGGGAGTCTCACCGCGGAAGGTGCCGACATCGGCGTGTCGGGATATCGAATCTCCGCACATCTCCAGTTCGCGCCCTAATCGTTCAACAGCGGCGACGATGGACTTCCTCACCAGGCTGTTTCGTCCGCCACTGGCCGCTCGCAGCCAAACCTATGTCTCTTCGTCAACCCTTGTGGGCCCCAAGAACGAGCACGTGATGACCCTCCGACCCTTGCGCCTGACGCAGATCTGTGTCGCACTCCTACTCGCGGTGGCTTCGGCCTGCTCGGATACTCCGTCGACGCAGCCCGCGTCGCGTACGGCGAGCTTGGCGCTGGTCCCCACGTTCCCCGCGAACGACCTGATAAGTCTCGAAGACCTCGAGGGCGTTCGGGTGACGATCCAGCGCCAGGATAGCTCTCTCGTCGTCGAGCGGACGGTGGCGATCGAGGATCACACGGTCGACCTGTCCCTTCGGGTCGAGTTCATACCACCGTGCGAGGATCTGCTCGTCCAGATCCAGATCCTCAATTCGAACGGTGACACCGTTTTCGAAGCGGGTCCCACCGACGTAACGGTATGCGACGATGGTGAAGTGCCGGTCGTGGAGACCCAGCTCACCTACGTCGGCGTCGGCGCGGACGCCGAGAGCGTCTCGATCGTTCCGGAGACGCTGACCGTCATCGTCGGTGAATCCTTCACCCTCGAGGGCCAGGCCCTCGGGGCCGATGGAGAACCGATCCCGGGCACACCGATTCGCTGGACGAGCCTCGATTCGGAGCTCGCTTCCATCACCGACGAGTCGGACGGGAGTGGCCAGGCGCTGTCGACCGGGACGGCGCAGATCGAGGCGAGCCTACTGACAGGGCCATCGTCGGTCGCGACGCTCAACCTCGTCTCGCCGCCGTCCCTCGTGCGCTCGCCGGAGACCCTGACGTTCGCCGTGGAGGAGGGCGGATCGAATCCGGCGGATCAAACGCT
>WHSP01000105.1 GCA_009380025.1 Gemmatimonas sp.
GTTAGCCCCGCCCAGCCGTCCCCCTGTTAGCCCCGCCCAGCCGTCCCCCTGTTAGCCCCGCCCAGCCGTCCCCCTGTTAGTGGCCCCACGAGCGGTAGAGGCTCGAGCGGGGTGTCGGGTGGCCGCTGCCGCCTCCGCGACGCTGAGTGCCAAGAAGACAGTGAGCCCGTGCGACACCGAGACTCGACGGAGCTGTGAGTGTTCGGTCGGGCGCTCGGGTGGGTTGGGAGCCGGTCTCTCGTCGGCACCTTCCTTGTCGAGTCGTCGAGTTCCTCTCGGTGCGGTCGGTCACGCGCTCGTGGCGGAGGGCTCGTCCGCGCAGGCCTGACTGGGCATCGATGATACCCCCGCTTGGCTACCCGACGCCGTCCGCCAAAGCATTGGAGCCGTCCATCGCGCATGTGCCCGGGTAATGTTTGTCGAGATCTCCCAGCGAGGCGGCGCGGTTTGCTGCGCCGATGGCTTAGACACGCCCTCGCGTTAGAGGTGCCACGCCAGGATGCCGCCGCGGCAGACCGACGATGTGGCATGATGCATCATGAGGCACCAACCGAACGGAGCTGAGGCATGTCGAGCCCACTTGTCTTTTTTCAGATGATGACGTCCCAGCCGGAGGATCTGCGGTCGTTCCTTGAGGGGGTCTTCGATTGGACGTTCGCAGGCACCGTCTCACCCGAGTCGGGCGGCTCGATTGACCCGCAGGGACCCGCGGACATCGATGTGAAGGGTGCGATCCTTCGTGCCGACTCTGAGAGTCCTGCGGTGGTCCCTTACTTTCGCGTGCCGGATCTCTGGGAGACGGTTAAGAGGGCGGAGTCCCTCGGTGCGGTCATCATCACGCCCATCTTTCAGACTGCTGGTGGGGCGCACACGGCAACACTTCGGACGCCTGATGGACTGCACGTCGGGCTCTTCCAAGCCTAGCTGTAGTTCCTACAGAGGTTTTGGCCCGTGTGTTCAGGCCGTGGCGCCTCCGCACGCGCCAGACCCCGTTCGCCGACAGTTGGATGCCGCCCCACTTCGGCCGCGCCAGCTCCGCCGCGATGCGCGCCGGGCCGAAGCCCGGCTGCCCGAGCACGAAGGCGACCACCGGTGCTCCATGAACGGTGGCGTCGCGTTCGCCATGCGCGGCTGCCGGCGCTCGCGCGGGCGCAGCATCTCCAGCCCGAAGCGCAGCGCCAGGCCGCGCCAGCGGTAGAAGGTCGAGGGGTGGATGCCGATGACGCGGCAGGCCGCCCGCACGCTCCCGAGCTCCTCGGCGAGCGCGAGGGCTCGCAACCGGAAGCGAAACAGGACATCATCGGTAGTCAGCGGCGGTGCTCCTCTCTCCGTGGTGTGGAAGTCACGAAGGAGGATGCACCGCCGCCCTCGTTCAGCGGTACAGAAGTGTCGCGTCTACTCGGGGATAGGACAGACTAAAGCGGTACGCACTGCACAATGGGGCTGATGCGCTATCCCTGATAACTGATAAGGAGTATGTCTTACTCGAGTGCGCGCCCAACACCGCCTCATTCGACGATATCACGCGCTGGCATCTGGCGAAACCGTGCTTCGAATCCTCGATGAGAAACTGCGTCCCATCTTGGATGCGGCGGGAGTCTTCGGTAGCGAGCTCGTAGATGAGGTAATCGAGAGCGGCGCGCAGGTTGTAGATGGTCTCCCCGAGGACAACCCAGAAGCGCGAAGGGACGGGGGGGCCGTCGATGCCGATCGTCGGAATGAAGCGGTACTCTGGGCCCAGGCTTGCGAGCGTCGGCGTCCCGTGGTGGATCGTCACCGCGTGCACCTGATCCAGCCGGTGGGCGTCTTGGATGGCTACGAGTTGCGTCAGGTGTTCATGTGCCCGGTCCACACGGTCGACGCGCCATCGAGTGGGCGCATGGAGTATCCTCAAGGCATGAGCAACGAGAAGAAGCAGTGCACGCCGAAGGGCGAGGAAATCCCGTCCCGAAGCGCGGCGCGTTCATGAAGAACCTGAAGAAGCTCGCCCGGAAGCAGGACGAGGACTCAACTTCCGACCGTCCGAAGAAGTAGCGTCTCGAACATCGAGCGCTCGTCCTTCCGGTGGTTGTACCTCCACGCGTACTCATTCAGGTAGCCCTGAAGATCCTTAGCCGAGACGGAGTGGTGGGCTCCGCGCAGGCCGTTCTTCACGAGCGACCAGAACCCCTCCATGGTGTTCGTGTGCACGTCTCCGCTCACGAACACGCCCTCGGCGTGCTGGATGCGCTCGTGCTGGTATCCCTGCTGGCCGAGCGTGTAGTACGAGAGCAGTTCGTCCGTGTAGACCGTCGAGGCGGGCAGGACACGCTTAGTCATGAATAGACCGTTTATCACCAAACTGGCGAGGCCTCGACCCCTAGCGTTCGTCGTGCGGCGATCGCACGTTCTGAGCGGAACACGGCAGTGACTCGATACACATTAGCAAGACTCGGAGCAGTGGGCCCCACCTTGTTCGTAGTGCTGTTGTTTGTCGTCTTCCTCGTTCGCATCCTTCCGGGAAACGCGACTGATCTGCTCTTTGAGGATCAGATCGCCGGCCCGGATGTCGACCGCACAGCTGGTCCCCTCCCCGGATCCTGATCCACCCGGAATGCGAGGATTTCGGGCATGCTTCCGCTGAGCAGAGGAGGCATCCGTGCCGCGCAAGCACTACACCGAGGAGCAGATCGGCTTCGCCCTACGCCAGGTCGAAGCGGGGACCCCCGTCGCCGAGTTGTGCCGCAAGCTGGGGATCGCCGAGGCGACGTTCTACCGCTGGAAACGCCGCTACGAGGGGATGGGGGTGGCGGAGATCCGTCGTCTCAAGCAGCTCGAGGAGGAGAACCGCCGCCTCAAGCAGGTCGTCGCCGACCTGACGCTGGACAAGGCGATGCTCCAGGACGTCGTCCGCCGAAAGTGGTGACGCCCTCCCGCCGCCGCGAGGTCGTCACCCATCTGCGCACCGCCTACGGGGTGAGCGAGCGCCGCGCCTGCCGAACGGTCGGCCTGTCGCGCGCGACGCAACGCTACCGCTCGGTGGCGGACCCGCAGGACGAGCTCCGGTTGCGGCTGCGCGAGCTGGCCGCCGTGCGCGTGCGCTACGGCTACCGCCGGCTCTCGCTGCTGCTCCGGCGGGAGGGCGATGCCGTGAACCACAAGCGCATCTACCGCCTCTACCGCGAGGAGGGGCTGGCCATCCGGCCGAAGCTGCCACGGCGTAGACGTTCCTGCCGCTACCGCGAGGCGCGTCCCGAGACGAGCGGCGCCAACGAGGTCTGGGCGATGGACTTCATGTCCGACGCCCTGTTCAACGGGCAGCACTTCCGCCCGCTCACGGTGCTCCACTGCCACACGCGCGAGGCGCTGGCGGTCGTCCCGCGCACAAGCTTTCGCGCCTTCGACGTCGTGGACGTACTCGACGGCCTCGCCCGGGAGCGCGGGGCGCCCGGCAGCATCCGCTGCGACAACGGGCCGGAGTTCGCCGGTCGCCTGCTCGAGCGGTGGGCCTACTTCCAGGGCGTGGAGCTCGACTTCTCTCGGCCCGGCAAGCTGACGGACAACGCCGTCATCGAGTCCTTCAATGCGAGTGTGCGGCGAGAGCTGCTCAACGCCTCCTGGTTCCTGTCGCTGGCCGACGTCCGGGAGCGGACGGAGGCGTGGAGAAGGGAGTACAACGAGGAACGGCCACACTCATCGCTCGGGGATCTGGCCCCGCGGGTGTTCATCAACGAAGCCGGAGCAGCCCGAAGACTCGCCTAGCGCCTGGATCAAGATCGGGGGCAGGCCCAGCATCCCTGAAAGCCAGCTCTGCCACGCTAACCATCCTATTTTCGCCCCGCGGCCTCACCGAACACTAGCGCGAGCCCCTGAGCCGCGGATCGAGGACGTCCCTCAGAGCGTCGCCCAGGATGTTGAACGCGAACACCGTCAGCGTAATCGCCATTCCCGGCACGATGGCCGGCCAGGGGTAAGCAAGATGGCTCCGTGAGTCATTAAGCATTCTCCCCCACGTTGGGAAAGGTGGGGGGAGGCCGAACCCGAGGAACGCAAGTGTCGATTCGACCAAAATCGCCCCGCCGATGCTGATGGAAATCGCTATCAGTACGATGTGGAAGATGTTTGGGACGACGTGGCGAGCCATGATTCGGAGGTGCCCTGCCCCCATCGCCCTCGCAGCTTCGATGTATTGTTCGTTCACGACGCCTAGAGTCGCGCCGCGGATCAAACGCGAGCCGCTCGCCGCTCGCAGAGTCCCGATCGCAACAATCATCACCACCGGACTCTGCCCAAAGATCGCGATCAAGAAGATGAGCATGAGCAGACCGGGCATCGCCTGCCAAATGTCGACAAGTCGCTGCGCCACGGTATCGAACCGGCCCCGAACGAAGCCGCTCGAAACGCCAACCAGCACCGCCAGTGTCTCGCTGAGTAGGACCGCGAGAAAGCCGATTGTGATCGAAACCCGAGCCCCATGCACGACGCGGCTAAGTAGGTCACGGCCGAGATGATCTGTTCCGAGCAGGTGACTCCGCGACGGCCCCTGGAGACGGTCCTCCAGTACCTGTTCGTCGTATCCATACCTCGTGACGTGATCCGCGAGCCCCACATATGATAGCGCCGCCAACACCACCATCATCGCGATCACGATTCCACCGAGTGCCCCCAACGGTTTGTGCCTTGCGAATCGGGCCACGGCCGTCGCCCATACAGGCACCCACCCCGCCGGGGCCTTCACACCTAGCGGCAATCCAGAGACCGGTACCTCACTCATTCGTTACAGTTCCGCACTAGTTATCCTTTAGTTGTAGCGAATTCGAGGATCGAGGAGTGCATACGAGATGTCGATGACGAGATTGGAAATCATGATCGCGAACGCAACGAGCACAACGATCGCCTGCATCACCGGGAAGTCGTACCTTGTCGACGCCTCGACGGCGTACCGACCGATGCCGGGTACGAGAAAAATGCTCTCCAGCACAACGCTTCCCGCGACGACCAATGGCAGTTGCAGCCCGATCACGGTCACAACCGGGATCAGTGCGTTCCGCATGGCGTGCTGAAAGATGACCGTCCGTTCGTTCAAGCCCTTCCCTCGCGCCGTGCGGACGTAATCTTGCCGTAGTACTTCCAGCAAACTCGACCGCACGAGTCGCATCTTCGTGCCGGCTAGATTGATCCCCAGCACGACCACCGGCCAGAACATCAAGCGAATATGCGCAGACGGATCCTCGATGATCGATTTGTACTCAGCCGGCGGTGCCCAAGTGAAGAAGTAATAGCCAAGGCCAACCACGAGAATTCCAATCCAGAACGTTGGGATTGACAGCAAGAAAATCGCACTGCCGCGACTCGCGTAGTCCAGCCACGTATCCTGTCGGATCGCCGACAGCGCACCGATTGGGATCGCTACAACGACGGACAGGAGGAGCGCCAGCGCTCCGAGTTCAAGCGAGACCGGAAGTCGACGCGCTAGCTCACCGCCGACCGACGTACCAGTAAACCAAGACTCACCAAAGTCCCCGCGAATCATCCCCCACACCCAGTTTGTGTACTGAGTGATAAGTGAACTGTTCAAGCCGAGCCGTTCGCTCACCTCCGCGGCGATCGCCTCATCCCTGATCCCGGTCTCGCCAAGTATCACGTTGACCGTACTTACCGGCGCCAGGCGAGCGGCAAGGAAGACGATGACCGTTACGCCAATGAGCGACGGTATCATCAAGAGCAGCCGTCGAGCGATGTACGCCTGCACGGATGACCTTAGCCTTCGAGCGAGTAGAACGGCAGGGTTTCAGAGGCCCAGTTACTGGGACCGCCGTCGTAATCGCCGTACCCGCGCACCGCCTCGTTAACGAACGATACCCTACCCCAACGATCCTTGATGCTGGGTACGTACCACATCTCATCGGCACAGCGCCTCTGGATTTCGTGGATGATCTCTTGTCGAGCCTCTGGGTCGAGCTCTCGACGTTGTTGCTCGATGAGTTTGAAGACCTCCGGTGCGTTCGGCGTCTCCTCGGACAGGGCGTTCATGTTACGGATCGCGTTTGGCATGAAGAGGTTATAGCACCATTCATCTGCTGTCGGGAACGCGGTGACGTTCGTCCAGCCGGCCTGGTATGGCCCGTTTCCGCTATAGGCGCCGCCGACGAACTGAGAGTATTCTTGGACGTTGATTGAAGGGTTGAAGCCGACGTCGCGCAGCATAGGGATTTGCGCTTCCAACGTTGGAATCCAATCGCCTCCGGGATTATCGATCTTAATCTCATGCCCGTCGTACGACGAGGCCTCGACTAGCTTTGTCGCCTCTGACGGGTCGTATTCAAACCAACGACTCGAAGGGCCCATGTCCAGGCCATACGGATCCAGATACCAATACTCCATCCCAACTCCATACGGGATGGGAGGGTTGGAGATACCGGTGTCCAACTCATACCCCAACTCACTTGCCTTCTCGACCTGTCCAAAGACATCCAAGAGCGTCTGCCGGTCGAGCGCCATGGACCAGGCACGTCGCAGTCGGGTATCCCGCATAGCATTATCTGCGTTCGCCTGATCGAAGATAAAGAAGCTGTGGCCCTGAGGCACCGGCTCAGCAAAGACCTGCGCTGACGGGGCGCGGGACTGGAGCCCCGAGGCGTCCTCAACTGCGGGCGTAAAGCTCAAGATCCTCCCGGCCGCAAATTGAGCCAGCCGCTGAGCGTACTCAGGAATCACAAGCTGCCGCCAGCGCTCCATATAAGGAACCTGGTCCCCCGCAGGGCTGCGGATATGCCAGTTCGGATGGCGCGCCCACTCAAGAGCGACGGACGACTCGCGGCGCTCCCACATCCACGGGCCGCTCCCGATCGCGCCTTCAATTCGCTGCGTGTCGATCTCACCCGCGTTGGCTTCCTTCGAGAAAACGTACACGAGGAGTGGTCCACTGAGGATGTTCGCGAATGGTGCATAGTCCTGGGTAAGGCGGAACGTAATAGTACTCTCGTCGGGCGTCTCGACAGTGTCTATCAAATTCTCCAGCGTCTGGCGGGCCGGCGAAACCGCCAAGTGCCTCTCGACACTCGATCGCACATCCTCGGAATCGATGGGCCTCCCGTCGAGCGGCGGCTTTGGATGAAAGACGCAGTCGTCGCGTAGATGGAATGTCCAGGTCGTTGGGTCGGGCGACTCCCAGCTCTCCGCTGAATCGCCCTCCAACACCGACGCGGGCACTACCCCCGGTCCGGTCTTCCACCGCACGAGCTTGCTGTAGACGGGTACAGTCGCCGTAGTGACGTTGCTCGATGGCTCGATCTGGTTGTCGATGTTCGTGGGTTCGACCTCTCTTGCATCGAACCAAGTACCGCCCGACTGCGCTCTGCCCAGATTTGCATTTGCGGTCGCCGACCCCGATGGAGCCGAGCCCAATGGACCAGTCGCAGCTCCGTCGTCGCTCGGCTCGTCCTCGCCGCAGCCAAGGAGCACACCACCGGCGATTCCCAACCCGGTCGCACCCCCATACCGCATGAGGCCACGCCTAGATAGTCGATGCGCCATCAAGTTGCGTTTCACAATTCTACTCCTTGGTTGAGCGACGCAAGCACGCGCGGTGCAAAGCACCAGGCATGTTGCGTTCCCTCAGGATCGCCTAGCGAGTTGCCAGTCTAGCTCGCCGGTGTGGCAACGCCGGCCAGCGTGAAGCGCGGCATCACCTGCTCACTGAACATCTGCATGGCATTCCGGACCTGGTCAGCTGGTTGGCCACCGCAGTTAAACCAGCACAGAACGTTGTTGACGCCTGTGTGCTCGCGGTATTCAGTTATGATTGATGAGAGATCGTCTGGTGAGCCAAGCATCACATTCCGGTGGTGCAGGTAGTATTCGTACGGTCGAGCCTCACGGGTGAACCCGAACATCTGCCGGTTTCGGCCGGTCGCGAAGTACCACATGAGACCGCGCTCGTACTCGGACCTCGCTTGCTCCGTCGTTTCTGCAACGTGTACTTGCTTCAGTTGAGCGCACTTCGCTGCAGCGGCCTCCACGTCTGCCTCGCGATGCCCAGCCTCCAGCGCCGTCTCGCGGAACAGTTCCATCTTGTGTCTGGTGTCGTCCCAGTCCGGGCCCTGGCCGTAGACGACGGGCCACAGATGCTCCGCGGCGAACCGGACGGACTCATCGCTTCTCGAGACCATCAGATAGGTTGGAGGCGACGGGCGCTGCACCGGCTTCGGGAAAAGCTCCATCTCTACCTCGTAGTGCTTGCCCTTGTAGGCAACAGACCCCTCTTTCCACAAGCTGGTCACGAGGTCGATGGCCTCTTGCCAACGTTCCTCGCGTTCCTCGAAGTCGATCCCGTAGGTCGCGAACTCGTGCGGGTCGTAGCCCTTCCCGATGCCCCAGTCGAGGCGTCCGTTCGAGATGACATCGACGGCTGCGAGGTCCTCGGCGATGTGCACAGGGTGGTGGAGCGCGGTCCTCGTCACTGCCGTGCCGATGCGAACCCGGCTCGTGCGCGCTGCGATCGCAGCCATCGCAATTGCGGCGTTGCCGAGAATCCCATACACCCTCGCGCTGTGCTCCGCGATCCAGACGTCATGGAAGCCAAGTTGCTCGGCCCAGACAGCTTGATCAACCTCTCCGTTAATCACGTCGGACGCTGTCATCCACTCTGGCTGTGAGAACAAGTGAAACGTCCCGAACTTCATCTCATCCATGATCCGTCGACCTCTCCGTTACCCATCAGCCCACCCTCAAAAAGCGGGCCAGGCATTCTTAGAGATACCAATCCCCTATGAAACGGCTTCCGCGTCGGCCCGGAGCTGCAACAGACCATTGACCACGGATAAGAATGCCGGCGCACCCGCCGGAACCATCGCGGCCTTGCCGACCTCGAAGATCTCCTTCTCGGTCGCGCCGAAGCGAATAGCCCGTCGCATGTGGCTCACCGCAGATCCACCTCTCGCGGCCAAGATGCCGATGACGATGAGTTCCCGCTGCTTTGTGTCGAGTGCGGCGTCGCTCGAGTCCACGCCTTCGTGTAGCAATGAGAGACCAGCCAAACGGTTGAACACCTCCATGAACTGGGGGTCGAGTTCCGCTGCGAGCTCGTGACTCGGATAGAGATAGCCCCGAGCGGTCCGCATTTGTTCCAGCATTGCCTGCGTGTCCGTCGCCATATGCTCTGCTCCCTTACCTCTCTGCTTAGGCTTCCTGCACTGTCCCGTCGACGAAGGACTTTATGGCCTCCGCCAACTCGTTGGGCTTGATGCGGGGCACAATGTGCCCACCTTCTGGCACGATGACCTCGACTGCGTGCTCGATACCTCTCATGAGCGTGGTCGAGGTCGGGAGCAACCAGTCGTCGCTACCGTAGACGACGAGCGTCGGGGAGCGGATCAACGACAACCGTGGGACGATGTCGAATGACGAGACAGCCCATACCGAGTTGAGATACCAGATCCCAAGGTCCGACCTTGGCGTAGATGGATTGGACGGTGGCGTCCGACCCGAGATGTCCGGTGCTCCCTGAACGCGTGGGAGCCCGTCGTTGCCGATCATGGGAGAACGCATGTCAAGGTAGCGGAGCCGCTCACGGTGGCTTTCCCACGCGGGGCAGCCGACCAGGATCAAGCGATCAACGCGGTCCGGGCGGGTCGCCGCCATCTCAGCAGCGATCTGAGCCCCCATCGAGTTCCCGGCCACCGCGACCCGGTCGATCCCAAGTTCATCCAACAAAAGGAACATGCTCCTAGCGTGATGATGGATCGTGAAAATGCTCGCCGGCGGTGAGGACTGTCCATGACTCAGAACATCGGGCGCGACAATCCGACGGCTTGAGTCCAGAGCATCCAGCATCTCAGTCCAGATCTCGGACGACGTGCCAAGGCCGTGAATGAGAAGCAACGGCGACGAGCCGCCTTCATTCCGCGCGAGGCAGTGGAAAGTTCCTGAGCCCGTTTCAACAAACATCGACTACCCACCCTTCGCTTTGATCGCCGGCGCGCCCACTGGCTCCGTGCGCAGGCGACGTTCTGCTGCTCGGTCTAATCCGAGCAGAATTCGGGCATCACGCGTGCGGAGAAGAGCTCCATAGACTGGTGGACCTGATCATGAGGCTGCCCTCCGCAGTTAAACCACGCCAGCACGTTCGAGATACCAGTATAGTTACGGAAGTCCCTCAAAGTCGCTATCACATCACCCGGTGACCCAAGCATGACGTTTCGGTGATTCAGGTAGTATTCGTAGGGTTGTACTTCGCGACGGAACCCGAACATCGCACGATTTGCACTCGTCTGAAAGTACCATAGCAAGCCTTGCTTATACTCTCGTTTTGCTTGTTCCCGGGATGGAGCCACGTGAACTTGCTTCAACTGAGCGCAAGAGGCCGCTGCAACTTCGATGTCCTCATAGCCGTACCCGGCATCACGCGCCGCGGTTCTGTACAGCTCCATCTTCCGCTTCGTGTCGTCCCAATCTGGGCCTTGTCCGAGAACCACCGGCCAGAGGCGTCGCGCCGCGAACTCCACCGACGAGTCGCTTCGAGACACCATGTGATAGATGCGGGGGGTGGGCGTTTGCAAAGGTTTCGGGAATAGCTCGACTTCCGGTATTGAGTAGTGTCGACCGCGATAGGAAATATTCCCTTCACGCCAAGCCGCGATCACGATCTCGATCACCTCGTGCCAGAGTTCATCCCTGAGTTCGTAGTCGACGCCATATGTCGAAAACTCGAGCGGGTCGTATCCCTTCCCAACACCCCAAATGAGTCGGCCGTCACTCAGGACATCGAGGTAGGCGAGGTCCTCGGCGAGGTGCAGCGGATGGTGAAGGGCTGTTCGCGTAACCGCTGTTCCCAACCCTATGCGGTTCGTCCTCGCCGCGATGGCCGCGAGGCCCAGATGGGCAGAACCCAGGATCCCGTACACGCGAGCGCTGTGTTCGGCGACCCAGACCGTGGCAAACCCCAATTCTTCAGCCCAGACTGCCTGCTCGAGCTCTCGGTGGATGACGTCCCTGTCGGTCATCCAGTCCGGCTTGCTGTAGAGATGGAACGTCCCGAAGGTCATGGCGCGCGGGTGGCTATTCAACGACGGGACCGCTCAGCTAGGGGCCGACTGCTTCACACCCGAAGGCTAGGCGTCACCCGGTCGTTGACAAGTACGTATAGTGCGTACTATA
Organism: Gemmatimonas sp.; assembly: GCA_009380025.1. Classification (GTDB taxonomy): domain Bacteria; phylum Gemmatimonadota; class Gemmatimonadetes; order Longimicrobiales; family Longimicrobiaceae; genus WHSP01. Next base: position 11,137 of record WHSP01000105.1, read on the forward strand.
CAGGTAATGTCATGCGTATTTTGCGCCGCCGGGCGGGACTTTTCCGGGGCCCTGACGACGGGGCCCCAAACCGCCCTAATGTACGTACAACGACGAGTATTCGGGAGAATCCATTGCGCGTGTATGCGCTGTCAGGCGCTCACATCAGCCTTGCGGGAGGGAGGACGGTCGGTCGTGGACTCTACTGGTGATGTCACCATGAGCGGTCAGCCCCCCGTCGGCTCGACCTCCGAAATGTGGAGGCTCATTGGAAGCACGGCTCAGCAACCCGGTCGTGAGGAGGCGCTCACCTCGATTGCCGCCTCACTCCGAGCGGGCCGGCATGTGATCGGAGTCCTTGGAGGCCCACGGACGGGAAAGTCCGCGGTCGCTGCCTCGCTGATTACTGCTGCGCGCGACCTCGGGTGCACGGTCGCGGCGGCGCGGGGTCACATCTCTGAGGAACCGCGCCTGCTTGCGTCCCGCATAGCACGTCAGCTCGGTGTGTCGGCGGCCAGGCGACATGACATTCCGGAGCTGGTTGCGGCGGTCCGAGGTGGGATACGTCGGTTAACTGAGGACGGGGCGCGCGTTGTCGTGGTGCTGGAGGACATCCATTTCTGTCATCCGAGCGACCTGATCCTGGTCGATGAGTTGGTACTCGCCGGGACGGCTCGACAGAACTTACTAGTGCTCCTCACTTCCGAGTACGAGACCCGACCCTACACCTCACGTACGGCGCTTTTTCAATCGCTCGCGGCTCTACGTGAGAACGAGCGCTGCGGCGTAGTGACGCTCGACGCGATGTCCGAGTCGGAGATGCGAGCCCTGCTGATGTCGAAGGTAGGGGAGCCGATGGCTGAAACGACACCGAACTCGTTGCTCGCGTATACGGGGGCCGACTTCGGCGTCTCAATCGCAATTGCCGACGAGATCGAGTCACGCGACCCCGACCAGCAGGCGAGGTTTCTACTCAAATTGCGGCCACTCGACGGAGTCCCGATCCCAGCGTCTGTGGGTACCCGCTACCAAGCGGCGATCTCCCGGATCGCTCTGGAGTCAGCTGACGTGCTGAGATCGCTCGCCACCTGGGCTCTGCCGGCAACGACCGAGCAGCTCGAATATCTAACGGGCAACTCGTCCGACTTTCTGGAGGGCCACCTCGACTGGCTCGAAGAGCGCGCCTACGTTCGAGTCGTCGGTCAGGGTCCGGAACGGTTTGAGGTGAAGACCCCGTTCCTCGCCCGACTGGTGCGTGACTCCACCCGCGATTCGCTCCGGGCACGGATACATGAGAGGGCGTTCGAACTCCTGAGACGGGAACCCGAGGCCACTAGTGCAGACAGGCTTGTCTGGGCACGACATGTTAGCTACGTTGCTAGAATGTATGGTAACTATGGTAATAGAGTCTCGCCACTTGAGCGTTCCGCGGCACTCAATGCTCTCGTACACAATGGAGACGTCGAGGAGGCAGAAGCCCTCATCGATACAATCCCAATAGCGTCCTTGGGCGCAACAGAACGCGAAGCGCTACGAATCGCGACGGCGGAGCTGGATCGCCATGCGGGCCGCGTCGACAACGGCTTCCGGATGTTTGCTCGGGAACCAGTTGCCGTCGATACCCAGAATTGGCTAGTCCGATTCCTAGAGGACGCGCGTGAAGATGAGGATACAAGCGAGGCGGTCGCATGCTACGAGAGGGTCCCCGAGTCGGCCCGCAGTACTAGGCTTATCGCTGCCGCGTTCGCTGCTCAGTTAGCCGACGCAAACTCGCTCGATCCGAGGGAGACACTGCTGCATGCCGCAACGTACTTCGAACCGTGGACGCTCGAATTCACGCGATCTTATCCAATCCTGGCTGGCGAACTCCTACCAGCACAGGCGGACGAGCTCGCACGGCTGGCATATCGAAGCACGGTGGCCTCTTCAAATTCCTTGGCAGCGTGCCTCGCAGCGATTGGCCAAACCGAACTCATCGTGGCCACGATACCGGCTGGCGTTACACGTCTGAAGAGGGCGCTCCGGCTCTCCGAGGAGTCGGCGGATCATGCCCTCACGGCGGATATTCTCACGGCTCTCGGACTCGCGCTGATTGAAGCGGGCGATACAGGTCAGGGCAGAAGGCTCTCATGGCGAGCTGTCAGGATGAACGAGCTTCTCGGCCGCAGAGCGAGCCGGTCCGACGCGGCGGCTGTGTGGAAGCTCGCGTGCACAATACTCGGTGAAGCGACACCCGTTGGCGAGGACCGAGGGTCGCGTTCGACACGTTGGATGGCCTCGGTGTGCGAGCGGCCGACAGGCGACGCTGAGAGAATACTGCAAGTCGCTGCGGATAGTAAGTTCGACAATGATCGGTGCGGTCCGTTCACGCTCGCCGCCACGCTAAGCCGATGCGCCGACCTCGCGTTCGAAACAAACTCCGTGCGAGCGTTGGAGTCGATCACGGAACGCCTTGAGCAACTCGCCACCCCAAGGGAATCGAGATCGATCGAAGCGCACCTCACGCACGTTACGTCGAGGCTGCACTTCTTGCGTGGGCGCTACGCCCAAGCCTACGAAGCCGCTCTATCGAGCGCAAATGTGTTCGGGGAGTGTGGCTTCGGATTCCGAACGGCCGTCGCCCTGCTAGATGCGGGCACGGCCGCCGCAAGGCTCGGCGACTCGGATCTCGCCGCGTCGCACCTTCGAGCCTCATACGAGGGCTTTAGGTTTGCGCGGTGTGGACGGCGTCAAAAGCTTGCAGCAGCAGCATTGAGGTCAATCGGACGCCGCCCCTCGGTTTCTCGGCGTCCAACAGATCCGAGGGCACTGACATCGCGAGAGACCGAAATCGGTTCCCTCGCCGCCGCCGGCCTGACGGACCAAGCGATCGCAGATCAACTGAGCCTGAGCCGAAGGACGGTGACAACCCACATGCAGCGGTTGAGACGGAAGCTCGGTATCCGATCGCGGACTCAGCTCGCGAGCCAACTCGGCCTCGAGGCGCCCGGCAAGTCGGGCCGGGATCCTCCGGAATCGGATTCGAGCTGACGACAGTGAACCGGTAAGGGACTGGTGGCTGATCGCGATGGCAATGGCCTTGGGAAGAGCGACGCCATCGACGACGGCGCGATCAGCAGGCAACGCCCCGGTCCGATCGAAGTGACGCGGAGGTTCCGCGCTTCAGCCGACTCCGCGCCGGCGGTCACTCGTGGGGCAGCGGTCTCGTGTACAGTCCGCTGGGACGCGACGGGTGGCGACGATCTCTAGGGCTCTAGGTGTACGAACCACGGACGCGTGAGACACGGCCGATGGGCGGGAGTGCTCCGAGCGAGCCGTGCGGCCGTCGTGTGGTACCACCGCAGCCAGCCGGGGAAGGCGCGGGCGCGGTGGGCGCTGGTCGGGAAAGTGTAGTTGGTAGGCCCACTGCTTGAGCAGCCTCTCGATAAAGCGCTCCGCTTTCCCCTTCGTCCACAGGCCGTATGGCCTGGCGGATGGTGCGCGAGCGGTCGGTGCCGCACGCCGTCCTGGAGGACCCGATTCCCCACCTGCCGGAGGCGCCCGAGCTTCTCGATGTCCCGTGGGAGGAGGTTGCCGGGCTGCTCGCGCTCGTAGCGGTTGGCCGGTGTCCGCGGCGGGCCGGACGGCCGCGAGCGACGCTGGCGCGCGCTAGCACTGCGCTTCGGGCTGGAGCTGCTCCGCCCACGCGAGCGCCGACAGCCGCGCATGGAGAACGCGACGCCGCCCTTCACCGAGCAGCGGGTGATGGCCTCGCGCTCGGCCACCCGGGTTTCGGTCCCGCCCGCATCGCGGCGGAACTGGCCGGCCGAAGTGGGGCGGCGTCCAGCTGTCGGCGAACGGCGTCTGGCGGGGGCTCCGGCGGCACGGCCTGAACACGCGCGCGAAGCGCCTGGGGTCACGTCCCAGCAAGTGGTGTGTGTATGAGGACGCCATCCTCGGCGTCGTTTAGCTGGCTGCTGGCAGGAGCACCTCCGTCGTCGTCAGCTCGCTGGGTGCAGGAAGCAGCGTCGCCATCGCGAGGTAGCGGCGCTGCACCGCCCACTCGTCGTGCTGCTCGGCGAGCACCGCGCCGACCAGTCGGACGATCGCCCGGCGGTTGGGGAAGATGCCGACCACGTCGGTGCGGCGGCGGATCTCCTTGTTCAGCCGCTCCAGCGGGTTGTTCGACCAGACCTGCTTCCAGTGCGCGAGCGGGAAGGCGGTGAAGGCGAGGATGTCGTGAGCCGCCTCAGCCAGCAGCGCCGCCGCCTCCGGGAAGCGCGGCTTGAGCTGCTCGACGACGCGGCGGTGCTGGGCCCATACCTCCTCCGCCGAGGGCTGCTGGTAGACCGTGCGCACCATCGTCGCGACCAGCCCGTGTGCGCTCTTCGGCACGCGGGCGAGCAGGTTGCGGGCAAAATGTGTGCGGCAACGCTGCCAGCAGGCCTCGGCGAAGACAGTGGCGATCGCGTCCTTCAGCCC
>WHSP01000106.1 GCA_009380025.1 Gemmatimonas sp.
TGGCTTCGATCCCGGTTTTTGCGCAACCTTTACGATCTACTTTTCTAGCTAATTAGCGCTAATGCACGGGCGAGCTCTACGTCCGTTTCTGATCCTGTTCCTGATTCTTGCGGCTTCAGAAGCGACGTCCCAGGAAATCGACATCTACGATTCGGGCGGACCAATCCTGCCGGAACAGGCGGATTTCGACGTGACGTTCTACGAGATCACTCTCGAGGTAGAGCCTGAGGAGCAACGGCTCGACGGATGGGCGACGACGGTGGCGCGCCTGGTCGAGCCATCCCGCACGATCGTGCTCGATCTCGACACGCTGTTCAACATCTCGCGGGTTACCGAAGTCGGGGAGACGGACGAGCGCGACCTTTCCTGGGAGCGACGCGGCGGGCGGATCTGGATCGATCTTGGCACGGCGCGAGAGGCGGGTAGCGACGTGGCGGTTCGCGTCTTCTACTCGGGCCGGCCGCGGGTCGCGCCGCAGGCGCCCTGGGACGGCGGCTTCGTCTGGGCGGAGACGGAGGCGGGGGCTCCCTGGATCGCCACGGCCGTTCAGGGTGAGGGGCCCGACGTGTGGTGGCCCGCCAAGGATCATGTCTCCGACAAGCCGGACTCACTCGCGCTGCACATCACCGTGCCGGAGCCACTCGTTGTGGCTGCCAACGGGAGCCTGCAATCCGTCCGAAGCAATGGAGACGGAACCAGTACCTATGACTTCCTCGTCTCGACCCCCATCTCTGCGTACAACGTCGCTCTGAACATCGCGCCGTACATTCTCGTCGAAGGAGAGATCCAAAGCGTAGGCGGGGAGGTGTTCCCCGTAACCTTCTACGCTCTGCCCGAGGATGGAGAGAGGGCACGGGCATTTCTCCCTGAAGTTCTCGATCACCTGAGCTTCTACGAAGGGCTCCTCGGGCCGTACCCTTTCCGGGCCGATGGCTACAAAGTCGCCCAGACACCGCACCTCGGGATGGAGCACCAGACGGTGATTGCTTACGGTGCGGATTTCGATCGTGGCGCCATGACTGGGGGCCGCGATTGGGGATTTGATGCCCTCCACCACCATGAGCTTGCGCACGAGTGGTGGGGCAACCTCGTAACGAACGCCGACTGGAAGGATATGTGGCTGCACGAGGGCTTCGGGACGTACATGCAATCCCTCTACGCCGAACGTCTCGGTGGCGAGGAACTTTACCTCGGCCACCTGCTCAACGAACGCCAACTGATAGGGAACCAGTCCCCGGTCGCCCCGCGCGAATCGCGAACGTCCGGTCAGATCTACTTCGATTCCGGGGGCGATATCTACAGCAAGGGAGCGTGGATCCTTCACACGCTCCGTTGGTTGATCGGAGGCGAGGCGATGCTCGAAGCGCTTCGGCGCATGGCCTATCCAACAAGCGAGCAGGAACGGATCACGACCGGAGAGCAAACGCGATTCGCGACGACGGATGACTTTCTCGATCTCGTCGAGCGGATCGCCGGCCAGGATCTGGATTGGTTTTTCGAGGTCTATCTCAGACAGCCCGCGTTGCCCTCGCTCTCCACCGTCAGAACGGGAAATACGCTGAGGCTCGAATGGGAAACGCCACAGGGGCTCCCTTTCCACATGCCCGTTGAGGTTGAGATCGACGGCGAACGTCGCCGAGTCGAGATGCATGACGGTCGGGCCGAGCTGGCGGTACCGGTGACGGCCGTGGTCACCATCGACCCCAAATATCGAGTTCTTCGCGAGAATCAGGCGCCCATCAACCTGCCACCCGGCTGATTTTTTCGCTCCCCCGAGCGGGTCATCCACCACCGAGCTCGGAAGCCTCTAGGAGACGAGAAGTCCCGCCGATCGACATCATCGACGGGACTTCTTTCCTCGGCCAGGGCGCTCGCGCTCCGCCGTCGGGCCTCGGATGGCGCTCCGCGCTACTCCTCCAGCGCGGCGACGTTCTCGGCCCGCGGACCCTTCGGATCCTGAACGAGATCGAACTCCACTCGCTGCCCCTGGGCCAAAGACTTGAACCCGCTGCCGCCGATGGCGGAGTGGTGTACGAATACGTCCTTCCCGCCATTGTCGGGCTTGATGAATCCGAAGCCCTTGTCATCCATGAACCGCTCCACTGTCCCTCGCTCGCGTGCCATGCTCCGCCTCGCTGTTCACGTGATCAGATGAGTTCGCCCTGCGCTCGAAGTCCCGGCAGCAAGGATCATGCTTCACCGGGGTCAAACGGCTGCCCGGTCGGCTCCTCGTCCGCCTCGCAGGCGGAAATCCCGTCGCTTCGCACCCTCATTCTAACCCACTGAACGAACTGCGGCACCTACGGGAGAGCCAATCCTCCAACGAAAAACGTTCTGCATTGACTGGACCGATTCGTGCTTTCCACCAGATGACGCAATCCAGGGCCCTCGATGCTAGTTGATCCATGCGCAAGCGATACCACCTTATCGCGGCACTACTCGTCGTTGCAACGGGATGTCGGTCGACATCCGATCCGGTACGCCAGGATATCGTCGGCTCCTGGTTCAGCGACGATGTGCCCGGTACCGAGATCCGCATGACTCTCGGCGAATCGATGACCGTGACGGGTGCGGGCGCCTGGATCGAAGCGGGCGAGTCGTTCGCCTTCGCCGTGGTCGGTGCCCTCGCCGGCGACGAAGTCTCCCTCTATCTGGATTTCGCCGAGCGCCCCGATCTCAGCATCCAGGGTGTCTTCATGAACGAGAATACGATCGTTGGGGCCCTTAATGGCGGGATGCACTTCGAGGAGTCCATCACCCTCGAGCGGGGTGATCTCTCCGAGTAGGAAATTCCGGAGACCGATTCCCATTCACTCCTGCTCTCCTGCTCCTGACCGGCGGCGTCGTTCTCTCCTCGGTAACTCTCGTCTCCGACCAGCGGCGTGCGGAGCTCGAGGATGCTGCCGTCGCGCGCCGGTGCCAGTAAAGTATTGATCCGGCCCGGCCGCACCGCAGGTGTCCGGAGAGCGGAGCGATCCAGGCGGCCGACGGGCCAGAGGTGTCCCGATCGGACGGATCCATGCGGCTCAGGAGCGCATCGGCGAGAGGCAACCCTTGCACGTGTGGGGCAGCCAAGCCAATTTCCCCCCAAAATTCGATGCCGTCTCTGGCACATCGATTCGTCGAAAAGGGGATTCGCTTGCAATCAGCTCTCGCTTCGCGTCCGAAGACCGCACGCCGCTCGACTTTCGCCGTAAGCGGAGGCCCGCAGACTCCCCTGCAGAAGTGGTTCATCGACGGAGTCGAGCGTGAACTGTTGCGTCACGGGCATCCGCGACCCGCAAATGGTACTCCTCCGGAGCTCGTCTTCAATGTGATCGACGAGGATCGACCTCGCCCTTTTCGCCGGAACTCACAGGGCACGTTCGTCGTTAGCGTCGTACAGGTCGACCATCAGCCCGAGGACCTGCTCAAGGCCGCCTACCCGGTGCTCGTGCGGTCTTTGTCCAACCTCCTCGTCTACATCACGCGCGCCGACGACGGCGCCAGGACGAACTTCGTGACCCTCGAGCAGGGGTACTCCACGATCCCTGCTCCCGATGGCGATGCCGCCGGGTTCTTCGCCGAGGTCTACCGCCGACTGGCGCCGCTCGCGTCGACACGGCTCGTCATCAACAATGTCTTCGAGAAGGATCTCGCTCCCGAGCTCTGGGATGGGGACGTCCATACTCGCGCCCTCTACGAAGCGGGTCGGTGGCTGGATCGCATGGACCTCCTCCCAGCCGCCTTCCCGATTACCGAGCTCCTCGACGAGCGTGACATGCTCCACGTTCGCCGTCTCTTCGGGATCGGCGGCCTCAGCTACGGCAACCTCAGCGCCCGCCGCGACGAGGCGAGCTTCTGGATGAGCGCCCGGGGCGTCAACAAGGGCAACCTTCGCGACGTCGGTCGCGACATCCTCCTGATCAAGGGTTACATTCCCGAGGACAACGCGATGATCGTGAGCGTCCCGCCGGAGGTCGAACCCCGATCGGCCTCCGTGGACGCCATCGAACACTGGATGCTCTATAAGGAGCACCCCGGGATCGGTGCCATCATCCATGTCCACGCATGGATGGATGGGATCGACAGCACCCAGATCAACTACCCATGCGGTACGTACGAGCTCGCCCACGAGGTCGCGCAGCTCGCTCGACGCCAGCCCGATCCCGCCCGCGCTGTCATCGGCCTTCGCAACCATGGCCTCACCATTACTGGTCTCAGCCTCGAGGACATCATCGACAGGATCGATGGTCGGCTCTTGCCTACCGTTCCGATGATGTGATCGATGCAGGGTCAATCGGTGCTCGTGACCGGCGGGTCGAGTGGCATTGGACTGGCCACCGCCCGCCGTTTTAGCGAGCAAGGCGCCAGTGTCTGGATCACCGCTCGCGATCGATCCCGCCTCGACAGGGCTGTCTCTGAGCTTGGCAGCCCAGCCCGTGCCTTCCCCTCCGACGTCACCGATCCCGACTCCCTCCGCAGCCTGATCGACGAGATCTACCGTTGCGACGGAAGGCTCGACGTCTTGATCAACAGCGCCGGCCAGCTCGAGCTCGCGTCTGCCGAGGACGGCGTCGACATCGCCGAGCGCCTCATGCGTGTCAACTACTTTGGCCTCGCCAGAACCGTTGCGGCTGCCCTCCCCCTCCTTCGCCGCGGCTCCCGCAAGTCCATCGTCTCTCTCTCCTCCTTCGTCGGGCGCATCGCTCCTCCTTACTGGAGCGCCTACGCCGCCAGCAAACACGCCGTCCAGGCCTACATCCACTCACTTCGGCAGGAGCTCAGGATGGAAGGCTTCCATGTCGGCCTCGTGCTTCCCGGGCCAGTGCGCTCGCCCATGACCCACGATCTCCTGAGAACGCCGATGTATCCCGTGCCCTTCGGAGTGCCTGTCCTGGACCCCGATCGCGTCGCGCGAGCCATCCTCGGCGCCGTCCTCCATCGCCGATCCGAAGTCGCCGTTCCCGCTCGCTTCGGTCCTCTCCTTCGCCTCGGCTCTGCCGTACCAGGCCTGGTCGATCTGCTCTATCGCCTGTACCCGAAGTAGGAGTAGCGATGCTCCCTTGAATCGAACATCCGTCCAGGAGCGGTCTACCGCCGAGCCGTAGAGGTCGCTGAGGACTTCGTTCATCCAGAGTTCTCTGATCTCCGCGGCTCTGCGGTATTCTTGCAGGTCCCGTTGGAACTCAGACTATGCTGAGGCTTCGCCCGACGGACCGACGAGAGCTGATAGCCGATAGCCAAACAGCCCAAGGCTTGACCGGCCGGCCGGCGGTCGCTATCATCCGTCTATGCGGAATTTCGGATGCAGCAAATGAGTCCCGTAGTTGGAGCGCCGCCGTCGCTGTTCGACCGGATGGCCGCGCTCACGGATCCGTTTCGTGCTCGAGTGTCACTGGTGCTGGAACGGCACGAGCTGACGGTAACGGAGCTCTGTTCGGTCTTTCAGGTACCGCAGTCGACGATGAGCCGGCATTTGAAGGCGCTCCTGGACGAGGGATGGATCGCGTATCGTGCCGAGGGGACGAGCCGGCGATATCGGATGCTCTCGGATCAGCTGCCGGCGGAGGTAGGTCGACTGTGGAAGCTGGTGCGGGCGGAAGTGGTGCGGATGTCGTCGGCGGATCGGGATCTCGAGCGAGTGCGGAGCGTGCTCGCGGAGCGACGGAGTCGGAGTCAGGAGTACTTTTCGACGGTGGCGGGGGAGTGGGACCGCCTGAGGTTGGAGCTGATCGGAAGGCGACTCGACCTCATGGCGTTGCTGGGGCTGGTCGACGACGGCTGGGTCGTCGGCGATCTGGGATGTGGGACGGGGCAGGTATCGAAGGTGCTTGCTCCGTTTGTGGGCGAGGTGATCGCGGTCGACGACTCGTCGGCGATGCTGGCGGCGGCGCGGGAGCGCCTGGTCGGGCATTCGAACGTGGATGTACGAAGCGGCGATCTCGAGAAGCTGCCGATCGAGGATGGGCGACTCGACGTGGCCGTGTTGTTCTTCGTGCTTCACTATATGGCCGAGCCGGTAGCCGTCCTTCGGGAGGCTGCTCGGGTGTTGCGGCCGGGTGGACGCCTCTTGATTGTCGATCTGGCGCCGCACGATCGCGAAGAGTATCGATTGGCGATGGGCCACCTCTGGCTGGGATTCGACACTGTGGACATCCTGGGTTGGATGGAGGAGGCGGGGCTGAAGCGGGGGCGCTACGTAACGCTGCCGGCGGATCCCGAAGCGAAGGGGCCGACGATCTTTGCGGCAACGGGTGGAGTGCCCCGGGAGGGAGCGCGGGTACCAGGCCCCGTCGATCGAGGCCGATTGGATAGAATTGGATGAGTGGTCCCACTTCAGGTAAACCTATTACAGGAGTGAGTGACGTGAGCACGGTACTGGAGTCGAGCCATGCGTTCGTGGTCGCGCGCGAGGCGGGACGTGAGCCGTTCAAAGTGGCGGATCTGAACCTGGCCGAGTTTGGGAGGAAGGAGATCAGGCTGGCCGAGCAGGAGATGCCCGGCTTGATGGCGATTCGCGAGGAATACTCGGGTACGCGCCCGCTCGCGGGTGCAAAGATCATGGGCTCCTTGCACATGACAATTCAGACGGCGGTGCTGATTGAGACCCTGCAGGAGCTCGGGGCCGACATTCGCTGGGTTTCGTGCAACATCTTCTCGACCCAGGACCATGCCGCCGCCGCCGTCGTGGTCGGGCGCCGCGGTAGCGTAAAAGAGCCTGAAGGTGTGCCGGTCTTTGCCTGGAAGGGGGAGACGCTCGAGGAGTATTGGTGGTGCACGGAGCAGGCGCTGCTCTGGCCAGACGGTTCGGGTCCCAACCTCCTGCTGGACGACGGCGGGGATGCGACGCTCCTCGTCCACAAGGGCGTGGAGTTCGAGAAAGCGGGCCGCGTTCCCGAGTTCGACGAGCAGAACGATCCTGAGGAGTGGGGCGTCATCCTCGCTACGATCCGCCGCACCCTCCGCGACGATCCCACCCGGCGGACGCGGATTGCCAATGGGATTCGAGGCGTCTCCGAAGAAACCACGACCGGCGTTCACCGGCTCTACGAAATGGAAAAGGCCGGCTCGCTGCTCTTCCCGGCGATCAACGTCAACGACTCGGTGACGAAGAGCAAGTTCGACAACATCTACGGGTGCCGTCACTCCGTGATCGACGGGTTGAACCGTGCGACCGACGTGATGCTCGCGGGGAAGCTGGCGGTCGTTTGCGGTTACGGCGAAGTAGGGAAGGGGTGCGCGCAGGCGCTGAAGGGTCAGGGGGCCCGGGTCGTGGTCGCGGAGATCGACCCGATCTGCGCGTTACAGGCGGCGATGGAGGGATACCAGGTGAAGACCCTGGAGGACGTGGTGCACGAGGTGGACGTCGTCATCACGGCAACCGGTAACTTCAACATCGTCACGGCCGACCACATGGCCCGGATGAAGGACAAGGCGATCGTCGGCAACATCGGCCACTTCGACAATGAGATCGACATGGCCGGCCTCAAGAAGATCCCCGGGATCGAGCGGATCAACATCAAGCCGCAGTACGACGAGTGGGTCTTCCCGGACGGGCACAGCGTGATGATCCTTGCCGAGGGGCGCCTGATGAACCTGGGGTGTGCGACGGGGCATCCGAGCTTCGTCATGTCCGCCAGCTTCACCAATCAGGTGATGGCCCAGATCGAGCTCCATCAGAAGGCTGAGGAGTATGAGCGACGGGTCTTTGTTCTTCCCAAAAAGCTCGACGAGAAGGTCGCCCGACTACATCTGGACAAGCTCGGAGTCGGGCTGACCGAGTTGACGCGCAAGCAGGCCGAGTACATCGGCGTGCCGGTGGAAGGGCCATACAAGCCAGAGCATTACCGATACTGAGTACACCGTGTCTGAGCTATGACGACGTGCTCGACGCCCCTCCATCCGTGACTTCATACTCGACGGACGGGATCAGTACCTGGCCTGAGCTGAGCGATGCCGTCGTGGTGCGCGTCGACCTTTGCGAATTCAGCGACCGTGCCTTCCCGTGTTGGCTGGCTTTGTGCGGTTTGGATCTCAGTGCAGAAGAGGTCCGGTGTGGCGTTTTGGCGTCTCGTCGTGACCGAGGATGGGGATTTGCAGTGAGATGTCCGGGCCTGGCTTCCTGTCGCACTCTCTGCGGATTACGCGATTGAGCGTGTCACCCATGGTCACCAGTGTCGTCTCTCGTAGCACACGACCGGGGCTTCGACTACAGCAACCGATCCACCATGTCCAAACGACCGCGGCTGGTCGATACCGCCGATCTCCGACGGAGTGGGGGTAAGGGCACCGTGGTGGAGGGTTCCGCACATGGACCGGAGTTGACGGGCGGGGAGGAGCGAGCGGAGTTGAAACGGTGGCAAGTGTCGGCGGCGGTCGGGCACATGCTCGGCACGGCCTCGGACAGCGAGGAGCTTCTCCGCGAGCTTGCGCGGCTGTTGGTACCCGAAGTGGCCGACTACTGCGTCACCTATTTTCGGGAGGATGAGGCGATCCGACGAGTCGGCGCAGCGCACGCGGACCCCGGCAATGAGCGATGGGTAGGTCGCCTGGCGGATCTATCGGAGCCAACGATCGCCGATGACTACGGGATCGGTGCGGTCATTCGAACGGGCGAACCGATCCTCACTGGTGAGGTTTCCTCCCGGTCGTTCGAGGGAGTCGTCCGTGGGGCCCAGGATCTTGAACTCCTCCAGAGGTTTGCGCCGGTGTCCGGCATGCTGCTCCCGCTCCGCTCCCGGCGCCAGGTTCTGGGGGCGATCGCCCTTACCACGACCAACCGAAGCAACCGACGGTACGAGGAGGGCGACCTCGCCTTCGGCCTCGAGCTGGCCGATAGGGTTGCGCTGGCGCTGGACAACGCTCGTCTCCACGAGGTCGTGAACGACGAGTTGAAGCGACGGGACATTGCCGAAGAGTCCCTCGGACGAAGATACGAGCAACTCCGCGTGCTCTACGACCTCACCGCGGCAGTGGGGCGGGCAGGCGGCGAAGCAGAGATCCACGACCGAGCTCTGGACGGCCTCCGAGATGGGCTCGATGTCCGGCGAGGTGCCGTGCTGTTGTTCGATGCCGACGCGGTCATGCGGTTTACAGCCTGGCGGGGGATCTCCGACGAGTTTCGACAGGCGGTGGAGGGTTCCAGCCCTTGGGCCGTGAACGCCCGCGACCCCAGGCCGATCATCATCCCTGACCTCGAAGCCGACAGGGAGCTCAGCGCCGACTTGCGGGCGAAGGTCCTCCGCGAAGGCATTCGGGCCATGACCTTCGTTCCGCTGACGGTTGGTGCCCGCCTGCTCGGGAAGCTCATGCTCTACTTCGACGCGCCTCGCTCCCTGGATGAGGACGAGGTCGGCCTGGCGTCCGCAATCGCGAGTACGGTTGCCTTCGGGATCGCCCGCGCGAACGACGAACGGAATGTGAGGGAAGCCAAGGAAGCCGCCGTACGAGCGAACGAGGCGAAGTCCCAATTCCTGGGGATAATGAGCCACGAGCTCAGGACGCCTCTGAACGCGGTCCTGGGTTATGCGGAGCTCCTGCTCCTGGAGACAAAGGGGCCAGTGAACTCCGGCCAGCGGAACCAGCTCGAGCGCATCCTGTCGAGCGGGCGGCACCAGCTCGAGTTGGTCGAGGAGCTGCTCACCTATACGCGCCTGGAAGCGGGCCGTGAGGAACCACGGTGGATGGAGACCGACATCGGCCGCGTCGTTCGCGATGTCGTGGAGTTGGTGCGACCCGAAGCTGAATCGAAGGGCCTACGCTTTTCGATGCAGCTGCCGGACGGTCCGATCTCGATGGTCACCGACCCCGCAAGGCTCCGTCAGATCGTGCTGATCCTCGCTGGTAACGCTACGAAGTACACGGATGCCGGAAGGGTCGAGATCCGGGCAAGGAAGGAAGGAGACGACCTGGTCATCGAAGTCACTGACACGGGGCAAGGCATTCCCGAGCGCCGGCTCGAGTACATCTTCCAGCCTTTCTCACGTGTCGACGAGAGCCGCACGCGTGTCACTACCGGGACAGGTCTCGGCCTGGCGATCGCCCGCCGGCTCGCTAAGCTCCTCGGTGGAGAAGTCAGGGTGAGCAGCGCCGTGGGAGTCGGTAGTACGTTCTGGCTCACCCTGCCGCGCCAACCCTTCGTAGGCGGACAGGATTCCTGATCGACACGTCAGGGTCCGTTGCATCGCGAGTTCTACGGGGGACCCTTCGGAGCGCACTACTACTTCGCCAGGGTCGCGGCTACCGCGTGCCATGACCTTGGGCGATCTCTCTTTGGCCTTCGCGCAGCCGGTTTTTCAACAGCCTTCTAGTCGATCGGCTTCAGCTTCCCCACGATCCTCTCGCGGTGAGATTCGAGGAATGGCGGAAGCACTACCTTCTCACCCAGCGTCGCTGCATCCTCGTCGACGGCGAAGCCAGGTCCGTCGGTGGCGATTTCGAAGAGAATACCATTCGGTTCCCGAAAGTACAGGCTCCGAAACCAGAACCTGTCGACTTCGCCGCTGTTCGCGATCCCGAGCCGGTTCAGCCGCTCGCCCCAGGCGTGGTATTCCTCGTCGTTCGGAGTGCGGAACGCGACGTGATGGACTCCTCCGGCGCCCTGTCTTGCCGGCGGCAACTCTGGCTGTATGGCGACATGTAGCTCCGCCCCGAGACCTCCGTCGCCCATCTCGAACACGTGGACGTTGGGCTGTGCCCCATCGAGTAGGCCGTACGTTCGAACCTCCCTCATCCCCAGCACGTTCGTCAGCACCTGCTCGGTGTTCGTCACACTCGGTATGCTCAGGGTGACAGGCCCAAGTCCCCGGATCTGAAACTCGGCCGGTACGGGGCTGCGCTCCCACGGCACGACGTCGCTCTCGTCGGACTCCTCCCCCACCAGGGCGAGCCGCTGTCCCTCCGGATCCTCGAAGTCCAGTACCTGCCGTCCGTCTCGCTCGACGATGCCACCCGCTGAGACACCCTGATCCTCGAGGCGCCCGATCCACCACTCGAGCGCCGATCCCCCACGCACCCGCAAACCCGTTCGGGCGATGCTGTGCGTCCCCCGAACCTCTCGCGGGATCGGCCAATCGAAGAACGTGAGATCATTCCCCGGCGTTCCGACCGCGTCCGAGTAGAAGAGATGGTAGGCGCTGACGTCGTCCTGGTTCACACTCCGCTTCACCAGGCGCATGCCCATCACCTCCGTGTAGAACCGATAGTTCTCCCGGATCTGTGCGGAGATCGCCGTCAAGTGGTGGAAGCCTAGAAGGTGCATGGTGCCAGTCCGGGTTTCAGCTGCCCTTGACCGCCTGTACCTCCAGGCTGATCCTGAGCTCGTTGCTCACCAGGACGCCGCCCGTCTCCAACGCCTGGTTCCACGTCAAGCCAAAGTCGCGCCGATCGATCTTCGTCGTACCGCTGAAGCTCGCCCGTTCCCCGCCCCATGGATCCTTGCCCGTTCCCTCGAACGTCGCATCCACCACGATCTCTCGTGTCGTGCCTCGGATCGTCAGGCCCCCGATAACCCGGAAACTGTCGCCCGCCTCCGCGTGCGCTCCCTCGATCCGCGTGCTCCGAAACGTGATCGTCGGGTAGGTCTCAACATCGAGGAAGTCCGCTGAACGAAGATGATCGTCTCGGTCCTGCACCCGCGTGTCCGCGGAAGCCGCACCCATCTCGACCTCCACCCGCGAGCCGCTTGGATCTGTTTCGTCCACCCAGATCGTTCCCTTTACATCAGCGAGGCGCCCCTTCACCGTTGTAATCATCATGTGCTTCGCGGAAAACTCGATCAATGTGTGCGCTGGATCGAGCTGCCATGTGGTCTTTCCCGCGATATCGGCGTTCGTCGTCATCTTTCCTTCTCCCGTCGGATGGGTGTGAGGGTGCTCGGTCCGCCTACCCTTCCTCATGTCGGACGAGGAGACGGAAGGGCAGGGGAACCAGAGGGCCGCGTACAAGTGACTCAGTCTCAAATATCACACTACTAAGATACTTTCCTGGCCTGGATCGTCAAGTGGTATATTTGGAGATCGAGCCGACAGTCGAGAGTGAGCCGGGAAACCGAGCGTCGTACCATACGTACTTGGGTGCGTGGGCGGAATTTGCCGTGGTAGAGTGGGCATCATCGCCATCGAGCCGAGAGCAGCGACAGGAGACGATGAGAGAGCGACGTCGAATCGGGTATGGAGCCAATGCGTTCGCGCTGACGTTGACTTTGGCTCTGTGGGGATGCGATTCGTCTGCGGGTGACGGTCAAGTTGCCGCAGGGTTGCCGGCACCGAGCTTTGCGGCCCCGACGATGGCGGGCGACACAGTAACGCTTGCCGACCTGAGGGGAGAACACGTGCTGTTGAACGTGTGGGCGACGTGGTGCCTCCCGTGCCGAGAGGAGATGCCCGATCTTCAGGCGATCCACGAGAGCTACGCCGAACGTGGGTTACGGGTGGTCGGTGTCAGCATCGACCAGGCGCATGGGAGGCGCGACATCGAGAGATTCGTCGACGAGCGCGGCATCGATTTCACGATTCTCCACGACGCGCAGGGCAGCGTGACGCGTCTGTTCCGGACGGTCGGTGTCCCGGAGACATTCTTGATCGAGCCGGACGGAACCCTTGGCCAGCGGTGGTTCGGGCAGATAGACCCCGTAGCTGTTCGTGAGCGGTTGGATGCCACGCTCGACGAAGGCTAGCGGACGACTGAACGGTCCTCGGATGGGCCTCCTTGCTCTGCCGACTCGGAATACGTGGCCGTACTCGTGGCGAGAAGTCCTCAGCTTTCCACGACCCTCTTCACGAGCGAACCGGCGGGGAGGAGGATTGAAGGTCCCTCGACCTGGTTGATTACTGCCAGCTCCTCGATCGGGATCACAGAAGGAAATCGATCGTCGAACTCGGCCAGGGTCATCGTCTCGGTCGTGCGGACGATGGCGATGCGATTCGGCTGGGTGTCGAGCGCGTCGGGATCGGTCAGCTCACGAAAGGTGACCAGAGATTCCTGTACGGAGCGAGCCTCGGAGGCGAAGCTACCAGCGGGTCCGTAGCCCATCATCTGGTAGACGCGGCCATCGTAGGCGATGAACGCCATGACGCCGTCGACGGTGCCTTGTTGAGTCTGAGCCCGGAAGGTGGCAAGCACGGCGGGGAGGCCGTTGACCGGCTCTCGAGAAGTTTGACCGACCTGGATTCCGGGTTGGTTCAGTGCGCTCCGGGCGGCCGCTTCTGGGTCCGAATCGGCGCTCAGAGTGAGTTGAATGACGGCGTTCTGCTGAGGACTCAGGGCTGTGACCGTCTGCGACAGGTTCTGCGTC
Organism: Gemmatimonas sp.; assembly: GCA_009380025.1. Taxonomy (GTDB): domain Bacteria; phylum Gemmatimonadota; class Gemmatimonadetes; order Longimicrobiales; family Longimicrobiaceae; genus WHSP01. The sequence continues at coordinate 13,277 of WHSP01000106.1, forward strand.
TGCCATCCCGCCGGAAAGGCGATCTGGAAACGAAGGTCGGGATGAAGGAAGAGGCCCTCACGGAAGAATCCGTTCCGGGGATTCGGACCGTAGGTCAGCCCGTCGATCCGATCGAGATAGGCCTGTTCACCGATCCGAAGCTGGCCGAGTGGATTCGCCAGGGCTTCGAGCCGCTGTCCGACGGACTGGATCCGTTCGTCGGGAGCCGGGTGAGTGAGCAGCCAGGAAGGGACGGGGCTCTGGTTGCTAGGCTCGCCGAACCGCTCAAGCGATTCGAAAACGAGCCCCATCTCCCGAACGTCGAAGCTCTGGTCGAGGGCATATCGGAAGCCAAGGTCGTCCGCCTGTCGTTCTGCATCTCGGCCGTGGCTCAGGAAGAGGAGCTGCAGACCGGCGCTCGCGACGTTGCCCAGCTGCTGAAGGTCAGGGAAAAGGATGCCGCCGACGCCCAGGCCGATCTGAGCCAGCTGAGTTCGTGATAACGAGGTAACGTGATGCCGGGCGGTGACGTGGCCGATCTCGTGGCCGAGCACCGTCGCGAGCTGTGCCTCGGAGCGCATCAGGTCCATCAACCCGCGGGTGATGAAGATCGGGCCGCCGGGGAGGGCGAAGGCGTTCGGGGTGGCATCATCGACCACCGCGAAGGCCCAGGGAAGCTCCGGGCGCTCGGAGCTTGCGGCGAGGCGCAGGCCGAGGTCCGACACGTAGTCCTGGAGCGCAGGGTCATCGACGAGCCCGATGGTGCTCGAGACCTCTTGCGCCGCCTGCTGGCCCATCTGGATCTCCTGCCCCTCCGTGATGAGGGCAAGCTGAAGGCCGCCGGTTACCGGATTGCGAGCACAGCCAGCCAGGACCACAAGCGTGAGGCAGAGTAGGCGTATCCGTGGTGGTACAGCGACCAAGTGCATGGTGGTGACTCCCGAGTTCGGTCGTTTATGGGAACGGAGGGCTGAGCCCGGCTGAGAGGGTCCCGACCGCCCCCCGGCGGAACGCAAGACATGCTCCCCGCTCCGTTTGCCCCGAGTCGTGGATCTCTGTTTGCAGGACCGGGTATTCGATGTTGATGAATCAATCCCCAATTTCGCCCGGACTCCGCTTCCTGCTGTCGGCCGCCTGCCTGGTGATCGTCATTGCGGGACTTCGGGGTGCAGGCACGATTCTCGTCCCGCTGGCTCTCGCGCTCTTCGTCGCGGTAATCAGCCTGCCGCTGCTCAACCTGATTCGGCGGTACCGCGTGCCCACGGCCGTCGCGATCTTCTTTGTAGTACTCATCGACGCGGCCGCTCTGTTCCTCTTCGGGTGGATCGTCAGTCTGACATCGCTCGAGATTCGCGACGAGCTGCCCGGCTACATCATTCGCGCGCAGGAGATGGAGCGCCAGACGTTGGATTGGATCAGCGCGCGCGGGTTCGAAATGGACGTCTCCCCCATCGGTAGCTTCCTGGCGCTCGACGCCAACCGCTTCCTGGATATAGGCCTGGGGGTGATCCGTGGGGCTACCGATGTTCTCACGACGGTTTTTGTCGTCACCCTGATCTTCGTCTTCATCCTGGCGGAGGCACCGGGGTTTCCCCGCAAGCTTGGCTTGATCTTGGGGCAGCGGCGCGATCTGGGCAGATCGGCCAAGATCGTTCGGGAGATCCAGCACTACCTTGCGATCAAGACCCTCATCAGCGCCGCAACCGGCATTACGATCGGCGTGGTGACCTGGCGGCTGGGCCTGGACTTCCCCATCCTTTGGGGTCTGCTCACCTTCCTCCTGAACTTCATCCCGAACGTCGGCTCGATCATCGCTGCCCTCCCTGCGGTCACGGTCGGACTGCTACAGGTCGGCCCCGGAATGGCCGTACTGGTGGCGATCGTCTACGTCGCAGTGAACGCTCTGTTCGGGAACTTCCTCGAGCCGATGCTCGTGGGACGCAAGCTTGGCATCTCCACGCTGGTTGTCGTTCTTTCCCTCGTCTTCTGGGGATGGGTCTGGGGACCGATCGGGATGTTCCTCTCCGTGCCGTTGACGATGGCCCTCAAGATCGGCTTGGAGAACTCGAAGGAGTTCCGCTGGGTCGCGGTCCTGATGAATGCGGATTCCCCCCTGGAAGCGGGGCCAACGGTACAGGTTCCTGCCGTCCCATCGCCTCCGCCGAGCACCGTGGGAGTGCGACAAGCGAAGCACATATCCAGAGAACCGATCTAGTCGTTGCCCGCCCAGTATTGGAAGGCTGTTGAAAAACAGGCTGCGCGAAGGCCGAAGAGAAATCGTGCAGGTC
>WHSP01000107.1 GCA_009380025.1 Gemmatimonas sp.
TGCTGAGGAGGTCGTAGAGCGGCACGCGCAGCGCGTTGACCCCGTTCTTGAGCTGCTCGATCACATTCTCCTGGTCACAGCGCTCGTTGGCCAAGCGCACCACGGCCGCCGCGCTCAGATCCGTGCGTGTGGTGATGTAGAAGAAGTAGCGAACGTCATCCAGCAGGACCTGCTCCCCCTTCATCTTGCTGATGTTCTTGCGCACCACCACCACGCGGTAGGCCCGGTCGCACTTACCCGGCTGGTAGGTGAATTCGGCCACCTCTTCGCCCTTCAGCTTCAGGTTCACGTAGCCACGCTGCTCGACGATGCGCTCCTTTTCGTTCGTCTGGAAGCGCTCGCGCTTCTGCTCCGTGCGCGTCTCGTAGCGTGGCTTGCGCTCCAGCGGCTCCCAGCACGCCTCGGGCAGTGCCTCGGCACGCGTCCGCAGCGCCGCGTTCGCGTCCATGCCGAAGAGGAAGTCGGCCCGTTCGGCCCAGCGATCGAAGTGCCCAGTCAACGAGAAGTCCGTATCCCCCCGCAGGCACAGTCGCTCGACGTAGGGCAGGACCAGCTCGATCCCCCGGTCGATCCACGGAGCCGCATCCGTATGGCTGGGCACGTTTCCCGGACGGTTGACGAGGTAGAGCACTTCCTTGGTGTTGGCCAACGAGATGATCAAGGGCGCATACCCCCAGGTCCCCTTGTAGGAGATGTCCATGCCCGCTTTGCGCTCGCCCGTGGTCGGAGCCAGCGTGCCGTCGATGTCCAGATAAGCCACCGGCCCGAGCAACTCCTTCGCACGCCCGCGCCACAGCTGCGGGCGCACCGCGTTGATCGATTCCATCAGCCGAATCACATCCGACTCGTCAAAGCGGCGGCAGAAGTCCCCGGCGGTCGTTGGATCGGGAATCAGTTTCGCCCCCAGCGCGTTCATGTACGCCGGATCGTGGCGCAGGCGTTCGATGTCTTCCAGACGCGTTCCGCCACAGAGCACGTTGTAGGCAAGGTTGAGCACGTGATCCGACTCGTGATACGGCAGGTGCACCTTCAGCAATCCCAAGTTGCGGTCAATCTCGTCCGGCAGTCCCAGCTTCGTCACGAGCCGGTGAACCGCCCCCATGCCGCCATAGCCCATCACGTCGGGACTCGCCCCGATCTCGTAGTGGATTTTCCCGGAACTGAACATCGGCTCGTCCTGCGGACTCCAGCGGCCCGCCTGATCGTGCCGAGCCGCGACCTTTCGTTTGCGCCGGGCACTGTTCTTTCGGCTCTGCTTGTGCGATATTCTTTTCACCGGAAAGGCCTCCGAGCTCGGAGTTGTGATTCTTGGCGGGATCACCTCAACCCCAGCAAAGATAAGCCTTTCCGGTACTCTTTAACAGACCCTCGACAAGGGCCAAGCTTGTTCGAGGCCTAGGCCCGCCTGGCGCCACCGCTCCACGATCTGATCCGGCGACAAACCCCTTCGGATCTCGTCGGTCGTCCAATCGTCGAGGATGTGCTTCATCCCTCGCATCCCCAACTGACGTGGGTGGAGCCGATAGATCTCCGTGAGTAGCACGAGGGCCAGATAGGAGGGATCATACGAATCGCGGTCGAGGATGCGCAGCTGAATCCCCGGCACGGTCCGGCCGCGAAACTGCATCCAACCATCGCCCGATGGGGTGAAGCTCGTCGGTTCCAGCTGGACTCCATCGAATGTGTACCCCTCCAGCCGGCTGAGCAAGGCATCGACGTCGAGCCATGGCGCGCCGACCACAGAGAACGGCTCGCTCGTCCCGCGTCCCAACGAGAGCGCCGTAGCCTCGAGTGTCCCTAGGCCGCCGAAGTTGAGGGCGGCGTCGAGGGAGCGGATGTTGGGGGAGGGATTGATCCATGGCAAACCGGTCGCGTCGTACCAGTCGCTCCGCCGCCAACCCTCCATCGGTACCACGGTGAGCCTCGCTCCGACGTCGTACTCGGAGTTCACGTACCGTCCGATCTCGCCGGGCGTCATGCCGTGACGAAAGGGGACGGGATAGTGTCCTGTGATTCTGGGTCCCGTTCGAAGGCCATCCAGCGTTGGAAGCGGGCCCGCCACTCGTCCCGTTACGGGATTCGGTCGGTCGAGGATTACGAACGGGATCCCCGCCTCCGCGCCCGCCTCCATCGCCAGCGTCATCGTCCAGATATACGTGTACGTCCGAGCGCTGATGTCGAGCATGTCGAAGACGAGCACGTCGATGTCTCGGAGCATCTCCGGCGTCGGCTTTCGGGTACTCCCGTAGATCGATCGCACCGGAAGCCCTGTCGCCGGATCCATCCCGTTCTCGATCTGAACCCCTGCGCCGATCCCTCCCCTCAGCCCGTGCTCCGCGGCGAACATTGCCTGCACCCGTACCTCCGGATGTGAGTTCAGCAGATCTATCGTGTGCACCCGATCCCGCGTCATCGCCGTCGGGTTCGTAATCAGACCGACTCGCCGCCCTCGAACCAAGTGGAGCGAATCTCGGAGCAACACCTCGGCCCCGGTGAGCACACCTCCTCGGTCACCCGAGTCGCCCTGCGTGCCCTCGAGGGACACCCCGAGGAGCCCGGTCGGGGCCAGCGCCGGCGATTGAGCTGTTGATCTGGATGGACTGATGAATACTGCCGCCGCAAGGCTCAGAGCCAGCAGTGGAATGCGGTGCATCGATCGTTTTGCGTGGATTGTGTCGCGCAGAAATGGTGGGGGCGGAAGGATCTACCCCCGACGACCAGAGAGGGATCCGTCCGGCCTCGGACCTCTCCCGTTGGGTGGCCGGCGAGGTTATCGTAACGCTTCGCTATGAACACACCATCGTCGTTATTAACGGCCCACCGCTGATCCTCACGGCACCGTGATCTTCGAGAACGACGAGGGGAGTCGGTAGCCACACGGCTCCCCAACATTCGTCTCCTACCGCCCGCCGGCCTCAGATCGCGGCCGGTGCCTGACTCATCCCTTGAAGCATGCTTCCCGACGCGGCGAAGAAGGACTGGATATCGTTGGTCTGATCCCCCAGAGGTTCCTCGACGCTCAGGGCGTTGGCGGTGCCGGTGATCTGTTGAGCGCTGCTCTCGAGGGTGGGGAATCGATCGTTCTGGAAGCCGTCCAGCACCATTGCGATCGAGGTTGCCGACATCTTGAGCAGGTTCGCGTACTCCATCTCGTCCAGCGAGCTGGGGAGCGCCTGCGACGCCTCGCGAGCGACCTGCATCTCGTCCGAGAAACCCAACTCGTCGAGCTCTGTTTCGGGAATGACTGCGCTCGTCGCCGCGACCAGCCCCTGCATGCAGCCGGTCGCATAGTTCATGTCTTGACGCGTCGCGGCGGGATTCACAGCCGCGCAGTTGTCAATGAATCGCTGGACAGCCATCGACGGATCCGTGACCGGCGCGCTCGCCTCGGGCATCGGCTCCGTCGCGGCGGGCGCATCCGGCTCGTCGATCGCGACGTCCTCGTCCATCAGCGCGTCTGCGAGCAGGAACGCAACCAGGCCGAGCAGCAGAAGACCCAGGACCCACCACAACCAGCCAATGGAGTCTTTGCGTTCGATATCGATGTCATCCATCGGTCACTCCTTTCACTGCGATTCCGAGACTCCGCCGCGAGCGGCGCGACCAGTGTTCCGTCGAGCCAACCCAGTATCCCCTATGTGTTTATTGCAAACCTGGTTCCACCGTTGATCTCGCTTCGACACAGGCTCGGTGCGGGGATCACACCGCGGTCTCGGTCGCTCCGCCCGACAGCGATTGGCGTGGCCCGTGCATTGGATCCGCGGGAAACACTCGTCCACAATGCCGACGGCTTGCTTACAGGAGGGCAGAGCTCACAGATGACGACCGACGTCGCGTGGTACAAGAACGCAATCATCTACGCACTCGACGTCGAGACCTTTATGGACTCCGACGGAGACGGCGTCGGCGACTTTCAAGGGTTGATCGAGAGCCTCGACTACCTGTCCGGACTAGGCGTGACCTGCCTCTGGCTGCAGCCCTTCTACCCGACGCCCAACCACGATGACGGCTATGACGTAGCCGACTATTACGGCATCGACTCACGCCTGGGGACGCTCGGCGATTTCGTCGTGTTCATGAGGGAGGCACGAGAGCGAGGGATGCACGTGATCGTCGAGCTGGTGGTGAACCACACATCGATCGAACATCCGTGGTTTCAGGAGGCGAGGCGGGATCCGCGAGGCAAGTATCGCGACTTCTATATCTGGCACGAAGAGCCGCCCAGTCCGGAGCGGCGAGGCGGGGTGGTCTTTCCGGGCAAACAGGTCTCCAACTGGGAATACGATGCGGAGGCTGGAGCTCACTACTGGCATTGGTTCTACGCCCACCAGCCCGATCTGAATACCGGCAACCCGGCGGTTCAGGAGGAGATCAAGAAGATCATGGGATTCTGGCTCGAGCTCGGGGTTGCGGGGTTTCGCATCGATGCGGCCGCCTTTCTGTTCAAGCGCAAGGGCCTCGCCGGAACCTATCCCGAAGAGCCGGAGCTGTTTCTCGGAGACCTGCGCCGTTTCCTGACGGCGCGCAGCCCCGAAGCCATCCTGCTCGCCGAAGCCGATGTCTCGCTGGACGAACTGTCCTTCTTCCTGGGGGAGGGCGAGAGGATGAACCTCATCTTCAACTTCATCCTCAACAATTACTTCTTTCTCGGGCTGGCGAGAGAAAGTGCGGAGCCGATTCGCGAGGCTCTCCTGTCCCTACCCACGTGCCCCGAGCCCTCACAATACGCCAACTTCGTACGGAACCACGACGAGTTGAACCTCGACCGCCTGCCGGACGACGCCAGTGATCTGGTGTTCGAGCGGTTCGCTCCCGATCCCGCAATGCGGGTCTACGAGCGAGGGATCCGGCGCAGGCTCCCGCCGATGCTCGGCGGCGACCGCCGCCATATCGAGATGGTATACAGTCTCCTTTTCTCCCTCCCGGGCACCCCCGTCCTGCGCTATGGCGACGAAATCGGCATGGGGGAGAACCTGGATCTTCCCGAGCGGCTCAGCGTCCGTACCCCGATGCAATGGACCGACGGGGTCAACGGAGGGTTCTCAACAGCGGACCCCTCACGCCTCGTCCGCCCGATGGTTGAAGGGGAGCTCCGGCCCGAACGCGTCAACGTCGCGGACCAGCGCAGGGACCCCAGGTCGCTCTTGAACTATTTTCTCCGGCTGATCCGCACACGGAAGGAGTGCCCGGAGCTAGGATCGGGCACGGTTGAGCTGCTGGATACGAATGACTCCGCGGTGCTCGCCCACCGCTGTGACCGCAGCGATGGCGTGGCCATCGCGATCCACAACCTATCGGGAGAGGAGCGTAAGGTCAGCGTTGCCTTGTCCGATCGGGACCTCGGGAATCTGATCGACCTGATCGGAGATCGGCAGTACGAGCCGGTTCGAGGGCGGCACGCCGAGATGCACCTGGAGCCCTATGCCTACCGATGGCTGCGCACCGATCCGCAGCGGAGCCAAACTGTCGGCGGGTTGCCTGCTACCGAACCGTCGGCGGGATGACGAGTCTGACTTCCTCGCCCGGCGCGACGTAGATGCTGAAGCTACCGGCCGGTGCGCGTCCGGCGAGCGGGCTCGCAACGAAAGAGACGTCCCGTCCGTTCCCGATGATCGAGGTGGGGATATCGAGTCGCCGGGTGGCCAATCCGGTCACGGAGCCGAGGCGGATCTCCTGACCTGCGTAGGCCACATAGATCCGCATGTCCGACGTCGATTGGTTCTCGACCAGGAGCACGGCCTCCCTCGACTGGTTGCCGACGGCCGGCCCCTCGGAGCGGGCCGCGCCTCCACAGGCGCTCGAGGTCAGCACGATGAAGGCTGCCGCGAGAATACCCCGATTGGAGAACTTCATCTCGTTATCCCTGGTTTGGTGCGACGTCTGCCCGGCAGGCACGAGGCGACCCGCCTCCGGTCGGAACTTACTACTACTCGCACAGATACGGCCACCTATTCTGAGTCGACCAGGTAGTGTCATCCCCGCGGAAGCGGGGATCCAGTTTCCGGCCGACCCGACCGGAGTCGTCGTCAGGTCCCCGGCTGAAGCTCCCCGAGGTGGTACTGCAGCAGTCTGTTCTGTAGCACTAGACCGTAGCGAGCGTTGACGAGAGCGCTGGCAGCACCGACCTGAGAGGCTCTTGCCTGGGTCAGCTCCACCAGGGTTCCTGCGCCCACGTCGTAGCGCCGCTGTGCCGTCTCCAGCGCCAGCTCCGCCGAGCGTAGCTGCAGCTCTGCGACGTCCAGCTGCTGCTCCGCCAATGCCAGATCAAGGTACGCGGTCTGGACCTCTGTCGCGACCGTCTGCTGCGTATTCTCGAGGCCGATCTGCGCGTTCTCGACGTCGAGGCGGGCGCGTTCTCGAGTGATCCCGGTGGTCGAGTCGAGGAGCGGAACACTCACACCGAGCTGAAGGATCCCGCCACGCTGCTGGTCCAGCTGATCGAAGAAACCGACTTGGTTGGTCGAGATGAAGTCGGCGCCGTACCCGACAGTGAGGGAGAGCGTTGGCCAGCGTGACGAGTCGGCGATCCGGACGCCCTGCTGCGCCGAGTTCACCGAAAGCTCCGCGGCGGCCAAGTCGGGTCGCTGGGCAAAAGCGCGCGCGGAAAGCTCCTCTGGATCGAGATCGGCGGCCCTCATCGTCACAGGCATGTCTTCCGGTGCAGCGAACTCGTACTCACCGAACGGATCGAGCTGCAGAGTCTGGATCAGATTCATCCGCGCCACCAACAACCCTCGCTCGGCCTGGACCACTGCGAGCTCGGCTCCTGCGGTCAACGCCTGCTGCTGGTAGAGGTCCGAGATCGGACGCCGCCCAGCGTCCACGAACGCCTGGATCTGTGAGTCCAGTTCCTGCTCCGAGCGGAGGTTCTCCTGCTGCACGAGAACCTGCTCCTGCGCTTCGAGCACGGTCAGGAAGTCGCTGTTGACGTTGTAGGTCACGGACTGCCGGGCCCTGGATAGATCCTGGACCCCGCCCTGCTCGTCGATCTGCGCCTGCTCGATGCCAGCGAATGTCGAGTAGATGTTGGAGATCTCCACACTCGTGGAAAGGCCGGCGCTGACCGACGCATCCCTCTCGATTCCGCTCGCGTACGGGGTTGCGCCCACCGTGCTGAGCCGCAGATCCGGTAAGAGCTCCCGCTGCTGCTGACGGACGCCGAGCGTTCCCAGCCGCGCGGAGTTCTCCGCCTGCTGTACTGTCGGGTTCTGCTCGAGGGCAATCTCGATCGCCTCGCCGAGCGTGACGGTCTGGGGTCCCTCCTGTGCCGTCGCCGGGGACGCGCCCAATACCAGCCAGCCCGCGAGAGCCGGCCCAAGCGCCGTAGCGCTCATCGATCTATGTTTCCACATTCTTCCATTCACTCCTTTGATCGAACGAAGGGCAGCGGTCAACCGTGACGGTAGACGTGCGACGCTCACTCGTAGCGCAGCGCGTCGATCGGATTGAGCGCCGCCGCTTTCCGTGCCGGATAGAAGCCGAAGAAGACCCCTACGGCCGCTGAGAAGCCGATCGCGACCGCCACCGTGATCGGCGAGACTTCCGTGCTCCAGCCCATCAAGTTGCCCAGGACCGTAGCGCCTCCGACGCCCAGGGCCAAACCGATCAAGCCGCCGAGTAGACTCATCACGACGCTCTCGACGAGGAACTGCGTCAGCACGTCTTTGCCGCGGGCACCGATCGCCATTCGGATCCCGATTTCACGGGTCCGTTCCGTCACCGAGACCAGCATGATGTTCATGATTCCGATGCCACCGACGAGCAACGAGATGGACGCGATGGCCGCGAGCAGCATCCCCATCGTCTCTGTGCTGGAGGACGCAGCGGCGGCCAGGTCCGTCTGATCCCGCACGGTGAAATCGTCCTGACCCGGTTGAACCTCGTGGGATTCGCGCAGGATCTCGCGGATCTCCTCCTGCGCCACGGGCAGCTCCCCTTCCGTTGCCGCCGAAGCGACGATCTGTCCGATGAAGCTCCGCCCCGACAGCCTCGTGTTCGCCGTCGTGTACGGGATGAGGATACGATCGTCCTGGTCCTGCCCACCGGCGCTCTGGCCTTTGGGAGCCAGCACACCGATCACGTCGAACGGGACATTGCGAATCTGGAGACGCTGTCCGACGGCCTCCTGCCCGGGAAAGAGGTTCTCCGCGACGGTGGTGCCGAGCACGGCCACGCGCCGGATCCCGCGGACATCGGACTCGGTGAACCAGGTGCCGGACGAGGTCGGCCAATCACGAATCACCTCGTAGTCGGTGGACACACCGTTGATCAGGGCGCGCCAGTTGGTTCCGTTTCCGATCACCTGCGCCATCGAGTTGATCACCGGCGATACCCCGGTGATGAGCGTGGCTTCGCGGGCGATCTTCTCCGAGTCTTCGACCGTCAGCCGCGAGAAGCTCCCGGCGCCCATGTTCACGCCCCCAGTCGTCGCCGCCCCGGGCATGATGATGATCATGTTGCTGCCCAGGCTCTGGATCGATTCGCGGATCTGGCCGCGTGCGCCCAGGCCAACGGCGACCATGACGATCACCGCACCGACGCCGATGATGATGCCCAGCATCGTCAACAGCGCTCTCATCTTGTTCTTGAGTATGCTCTGACCGGCGATCCGGACGAGGTTCATCGGCGTCATAGGGCACCTACCGGTTCTTCGGCGTCGAGCTGCTCGAGGTAACTTCGAGCGATCCGGCATTCAGCCACCGGGTGGTCCCGCAGGATGTGGCCGTCTCGCACCTCGATGATCCTTCGATGGTACCCGGCGATATCGTGCTCGTGGGTGACCAGGAGGATCGTGATGCCCTGGTCGTTCAGCTCCTGGAAGAGCGCCATCACCTCGATCGAGGTACGGTGGTCGAGGTTGCCTGTCGGCTCGTCGGCCAGGAGGAGAGACGGCTGGGTGACCAGGGCGCGCGCGATCGCCACCCGCTGCTGTTGGCCACCCGAGAGCTCGCTGGGATGGTGGTCGGTGCGGTCCCCCAAACCGACCTGTTCCAGCGCCCACGCCGCCTGTTCCTTCGTGTTCTTGAACCGACGCTGCCGATCGTAGAGGAGAGGCAATTCCACGTTCTCCAACGCGCTCGTTCGAGCCAGCAAGTTGAAGCCCTGGAAGACGAAGCCGATCTTCTGATTCCGCACGTCCGCGAGCTGGTCGCGGCTGAGCCCGTCCACCCGCACGCCGTCGAGGTGATAGGTCCCCGAGGTCGGCGTATCGAGGCATCCGAGAATGTTCATCAACGTCGATTTCCCGGACCCGGAAGCCCCCATGACGGCGATCATTTCGCCGCGGGTCACGGTGATGTCAACGCCTCGCAGAGCGTGCACTTCGGTCTGTCCCATGTGATAGACCTTGCGCAGCCCCTCGGTCTGGATGACGGTGTCGTTCACGCTCGCATCGCTCATCTAGCCACCCCCACCGGGGCCACGAAAGATGGCAGGACCACCGAAGCCCCTTTGCTGCTGGAACGGATTCGTCGTCCCCTCAGGCTCCGACGTCACCGTGTTCAGGCCAGCGATGACCTGCATCCCTTCCTCCAGGCCGGGACCGGAAATCTCGGTGCTGACGCCATCGCTGATGCCGATGCGTACCGGAGCGACACCCAGCTGACCATCCTGCAGATACCATAGGGCGGCGAACCCACCCCCGGTGCCACCGGGGGGCTGCCCGCCGGAAGTTCGGCGGTTGGCCATCCGCTCGCGCATCTCCGGGGACGGCGGGCCGCCCTGTCCGAGCCCGCCAGCACCCATCCCCGCTCCACCTCGCTCTGCGATTCTCGCCTGCATCTCCGGGGTGACGTCGCCCTCCCCGGGGGAAACGATCATTCGCCCACCGGGGAGCATGGAATCGCCGATCTCCTCCAGCATCTCCTCGGTTGGCGTGAAGCGGAGCGCAGCGTTCGGCACCATCAACACGTTTTTGGCTTGCTTTGCGATGAAGTCGACGACCGCGGTCATTCCCGGCAGCAGTCGGAGGTCCGGGTTCTGGACAGTGACCACGGCCGTGTAGCTCACCACGTTCTCATTCGTCGTCGACTGCAGACGGACCTGCCGAACCGTTCCCTCGAACATCTCGTTCCGGTATGCCTGGACAGTGAACCTGACCTGCTGGCCCGCTGAGATCTGACCGATGTCGCTCTCATCGACGGAGGCGAGGATCTCCAGTTCGGAGAGGTCGTTCGCGAGGAGATAGAGCTGCGGTGTCGAGAGGCTGGAGGCGACGGTCATACCCACTTCCGCGTTCCGTTCGATCACCACGCCGTCGATCGGGGCGTAGATCTCCGTGTACGCCAGGTTCTGGCGCGCCTGCTCGAGGTTGATCTCAGCAGACTCGACGCTCGTCCTGGCGACCGCGTAGCTATACTCGATCTCGCTGAACTCGCTCTCCGTGATCACCTGCTGGTCGAAGAGCGTCTTGTTGCGGTCGTACTCCTGCTGCATCCGGCGGAGATCCGCGCGGGCACGCTCGAGATTCGCCTCAGCGTTCCGCACCTGCTGCTGCTGCAAGGTCGGGTCGATCCGCGCCAGCAGCTCGCCCTCCTCCACGGCGTCGTTGAAGTCCGCATGCAGCTCGATGACGGCTCCGGAAACCTGCGTCCCGATCGTTACCGTCTGGACCGCGTTCAGCGTCCCGGTAGCCGAAACCGTCTCCTCCAGGTCGCCCCGCTCCACCGCTCCCAGTCGATACGGGGTCCGGGCGCTGGCCTCGTTGCGATCCGAGATCCAGGCCGCGCCGGCCAACAGCGCCAAGACCGCGATCCCAACCACCATCCACTTCCGTCGATTCATTGCTCCTCGCTGCGCTGAGAGATTGCGCCATCCGATGTCTCACACCTTCGAACGACGGCGGGGCTGCTTACCTGTACTCCTTCACGACCGCTCGAACGCCTCTCACGGCCCGAACCGCCCCATCGGACCCCGTCCACGTCCCGGAGGCGCGACCCGAAGTCGAAGTTCCCCGCCTCGTTGCTCGATCATACTGTCGAACGCCTCGATCTGGTTCCCGATCAGGACGGCGCGAATCTCCAGATCGGTCGAATCCCGCTGGGTCTGGAGGCGCGGTCCGACCTCCCGCAGGATCGCCTCCGTCCGGCGGCGCCGCTCCTCGAAAACCTGCTCGACTTCGGCAGCCTGTTCCGGAGTCAGCTCCAGACGCCGCTCGAGCATCGCCGCCGGCGATCGCCGGAGCTGCTCCCTCCCATCCGATGGCCCGCCAGACCGCGGACCAAACCGCACGACACGCTGCCCGAACGGTTCCGATTCCCCCGCATTCACGAGATGATTGGCCGCTGCTCCCGACAGTGCGCCCGCACTGAATACGCCGACGAGGAGCAGCCCCGCCAGGAGGCGGGGGCGCCCCGGTCGAACCCAATTCCGAGTCATTGAACTTCTCCTTCCATCCCGAACACCAGCTCATCCAGTGCGTCTGGATGACCGGTATCCAGCCAATCGGCGACGGTGTTTGGAATCCCGATGCCTTCGGCGACGATCCCCGGCCCCGCGGATTCGTCACCCGGAAGTTCGCCGATGAAGAGAACCGCCGACGCGGCAACCATCGCCACCGCCGCCGTCGCAGCGACCGCCGGCCGGAACCACTCGCTCAACACGACCATCGGACTGCGGATCACCGCCCGCCGCTCCAGCTCCGGCTGCGCCGCTGTCATGATCGATCCGACCATCGCTTCCCACTTCACCGGATCCCTCTCGGGATCGAGCGGCTGCAGGTCGCGCTCTGCGGAAGTCATTTCAGTTCGCCTCCGGGTTTGTACATTCCGAGTGAACTGCGCAGCGTCCGTCGCGCGTTCGACAGGTGCACCCTTGCCGATCCCTCCGAGATCCCGAGCTTCTCCGCGATCTCGCGGTGCGGCCACCCTTCGAAGTCGAACAAAAGAATCACTTCCCGCTGTAGTTCGGTCAGAGTTTCGAGTGCCCGGAGAAGATGCTCTTTCAGCTCCCCCCGCTCGGCGTCTCGCTCGGGGTCATTCCCCGAGGGCACGGGCGTCGCATCGGTCAGCGGAAGAGCGTCTCGCATGGACTGATAGCGCCGATAGTTGTGGGCGCGGTTCCTGACGATCTCGAGGAGCCACGCGCCGAAGCGATCGGGCGATCGACAATCCTCTAGCTTCCACAACGCCGTCACGAACGCATCCTGGACGACGTCTTCCGCATCCGCCGGTTGCCCTACTCGCGCCAGCGCGACCGCGTAGCATGCCTTGAGGTGCCGCCGGACGAGCTCCTCGAACGCGGCGCTATCCCCCTGCCGCGCCCGGGCGACGAGGGCGCTGTCCGTTTCATGCATTGCGGATGATCGAAGTACCGGAGCGTCGGCCGGATCAGCGCGCCGAGTCTGGGCTCGCCGGTCGCGGAGCACACCAGCTCCGCCCGATCCGCCCATCAAGACGTGCGAGTCCGGGAGCTGTCCATGCACTGCCCTCCTGGTCTCGGCCTCCCCGCGCCCGGACCTTTGTGGCAGACCTCACCGCTCACGGCACTTGCAACCACGACACGCTGCTCCTCGTTGAGGTTATTCCGTACACCGGTACTCGCCTGCCGGTTGTTCGCCCTGCCTTCCGCCAAGAGGACCCGCGTTCGTTGGACATAGCCCACCCGCCGCTGCGGCACGCCCCGGACCCGCCCAACAACTCGAGCTCCGCCAACTCTCGGTTCAACTTCCTCTGGACTGTAGACACGCGACGACCTTCTTTCGTTAACGACCAACGCCCACGCGGTCCACGTGGGCGTTGATCTGGTGCGCGGTGGGACGCGCGGTGGGGTTAGCGAGGGCCACCGCCTCCCGGTCCGTTTCTGCCGCCGCCGCGCCCGTCCCGGTCGCCACCACCTCGGCGACCGGCACCACCGAAGTTGTACGAGAGGCTCATGTTGAGGCGCCGGGCACTCTCCCTCTGCCGACCGACCTGCACATACGACGCGTCTCGCAGGTTCGTCGACGATCGATAGACGTCGAACGGGTCGGTGACGTTGAGGTTCATGGATACCCGGTTGTTCAGTAGTCGCTGCCGTATGCCCAAGCGCGTCATCAGCGTGGCGGACCTGCGACCCTGCGGAAGATCTCGGGCAGGGTTGTATGTCAGCGAGCCCTGAAGGTTCAGAGACTCGGTCACCCGGCTATCCAGGTTCGCGCGCACCGACCAACGTGTCGTCGTCAATGGAGGCTGATCGAGGATCGGGTCCCAGCGGTAGGACTGACGCTGACCGTTGAGGCTGATGGACCCTCCGAAGCTCCGATAATCCCTTACCGATGCGTTCAGGGACGCCCCGAGCGAGCCCGTCGTGCCCAGGTTCTCCCAGGTCGTTGTCGCGATCCCGTCCGTGTCGACTGTCTGGAACCGCTCCCACTGGTCGACGGAATACCGATAGAAGGGCGAGAGCCGCAACGTTCCGAGCTCACCCGACCAGGTCGCGTCGAAGCTCACCGAGTGCGAGTACTGCGGATCGATGTCCGGGTTACCGACCCTGCGGTGGGTCGGGTCGTCGGACGTATTGGTCGGGTTCAGCACATTCGACGAGGGACGCCGGATTCGCATCGAGTATGAGAGTCGGACCCGCATCCCCTCGCCGAACGAGTAGGTCAGGTTCGCGTTCGGGAAAACGCTCAAACGGTTGTTCGTGTACGCCTCCGGCTCGCCCGGAAGCTCGAGGCGCGTCCCCGCGTGCTCTCCCCGGGCCCCGACCTGAGCCTGGATCTCTCCGAAACGCCGCATCAGGGTCAAGTATACGGAGTTCACCGCCTGCTGATGAAGGAATCCAGCCGACCCGGACTCGAGGATGTTATCGGCGGGATCCTGGGTCTCGACCTCTCGCAGCTGGCTCTCGTCCGTCTTGCCGAATTCACCCTGGTAGCCGAGCTCGACCTGTCCGATCTCCCCCCAAGGATGCGTGTAATCCAGGTCAAATCCGAACTCCGCCTCGGTTTCCCGCTCCTCGTCCCAGGTCAATTCCGTGGCAAAGTCCACGACACCCAACTCTTCGAGGTCGCGACGCGTGATCCGGCTTTCATCGCCGTCGTTCCCGCGCTCGTATTCGACCTCGACGTCGAGCTCGCGGTCGCTATCGGCGAACTCGTGCTCCATTTCGAGCGCGAAGTCGGCGGAATTCCCGGCGCCCTCATCGATCGAGAACCGATCGTAGCGTTCGAGCACGACCTCCTCGCCGTCCCGCTCGGTATACACCGTGAGGCGTTCGGAGTCGGAGGCGTTGCGGTAGATGCGTGTTTCCCCGGTCAGCTCGGTGTTCTCACCGAGGGAATACTCGGCGCGGAAATCCACGTTGCCAGACCAGTTCGACCGATCGGAAGTGCCGTCCTGCTCGAGCCAGGTGATCGGGTCGGCGAGCAGGTTCTGCCGCAGGTCGAACGTGTCCACCTCGTTTTGCGAGAAGCGGAGCGACGTACCGCCCATCACGCTGAACGGACCTGACTGGTACGTGGCACGGCCGCCGGCGCCGAATTCACCTCGGGTTCCTCCGTTTACGAAGCCGTTTCCCGTGATCCCCAGGCTGACCCCGCGCTTGAGCTCGATGTTCACGATCCCGCCGGTTCCCTCGGCCTCGTAGCGCGCCGACGGGTTCGCCATCACCTCGACGTTCTCGATGTTCTCCGCCGGGAACTGCTGCAGGAATAGATCGAGGGCTTCTCCCTGCATCGGCGCTTCGCGCCCGTTGATGTAGATCGTGGGGGGCTCGCCGCGCAGGAGGACCCGACCGTTGAGGTCGACTTCCAGATCCGGGATGCTCTCGAATACCTCGGTCGCCGAACCACCCGCCGCTGCCGGAAGCGCCTCGACGAGATAGATGTCGCGATCGGCTTCGATGACCACTGGCGCGCGCTCGGTAACGACGGTCACCTCCGCCAGCTCGACGGCCGATGGCTGCATCGAAATCGACCCGAGATTCACCACGCCCGCCTCGCCCTCGAAAATCCGAGCTTCCGTCGAGGTCGGTACGTAGCCCAACCGCCGGAAAACCACTCGATAGCTCCCCGGGGCGAGCTCTGGGACCCGGAACCGCCCGTTTCCATCGCTGAGCCCGCTCTGCACGACCACCGAGTCTTCCACCTCCTCCACAGAGACCTCGACCGTCACCAGGGGTGCCAGACTCTCCTCGTCCACGACCGTTCCGATCAACTCGCGCGAACGATCCTCCGGTTGCTGGCCGAGCACGACCTGGGGAGCGACCCCGAATAGCAGACCAACGCCAACCGAACGGATGAGAACTCCACACCACCGCGCGGTAGTCCGCGGCCGTCGCGGACCTCTTCTCGAACGCGCTCGAATCATTTCTGTCACCACGACGATGCTCTTCCTCCCAACTCGGGAATCGCGGCCTTTGAAGTGGCCACGCAGCTAGATGATATTGGGGGTCGATCCGGTCTCGTCCCGATATGCTAATAGATTAACACCAGACGAGGGAGATCCGTTGGGGAGCCGTTTCAAGAACAGTACTAGAAGGCCGATCAGAGGTTCCCCGATCGCCTTAGAAGGCGGTTGAAAAACAGGCAGCGCGAAGGCCGAAGAGAAATCGTGCAGGTCA
>WHSP01000108.1 GCA_009380025.1 Gemmatimonas sp.
CGCTGCTGCTGCGAGCGATCCCAAGGGGCTCTCCGCAGCAGCGCGTGGAAAACTCACCCTTCAAAACCAGGGGACATTTCTATCCGCTGAAACCGGGGGACATTTCTATCCGTGCTTGACACGTTGAGAATGGGGGCTTGACGGCGCCGTCCCTTTGCTAGATCTTTGATCGCGCAGTTTGATAATCCCGCCCGATGTTCAACCCCAACGAAGGAGGTGATCCCTTGGCCAATATGAATTCTGACCGCGGTCTGACACGGGCAAGCGATCGCCGGATCGGCGCCTGACGCCGGATTTTCAGCGATAACTTCCGCGTCGGCGCGCTGCAACGCATCGCGTCGGACCGCGGCAGAAGCCGGGCACCGTTGGAGCTATCGCTTCGACGGTGCCTTTTCTTTTCCCCGATCTGAACTCGGCTGCATCCCCGATCCGGCCACGCGTCGGGACCCACTTCACACCCCTGGTGTGGGTGCCCCCGAGCGGCAAAACAAAACCGTAGGCACGGTGTACGCAGATATCCCCCGATAGGATTCCTATCAAGCCGCACGCCTGGGTAGCCTCACGATGCGACGAACCACACTGCTCGTCGGACTCACCGTCCTTGCTACGGCAGGGTGTTCGAGCCTGCTCGAGCGTTTGCCCGGTTCGCGCCCCGAGCCCTTCCCGTTGATCGGCGACTCGGCCGTGCGATACGGGACGTTTGAAAACGGTCTCTCCTATTTCATCCGGGCGAACGATGAGCCGTCGAATCGGGCGGAGCTCAGGCTCGTGGTGAACGCCGGCAGCATCCTCGAGGACGGTGACCAGCGCGGCCTCGCCCACGTCGTCGAGCATATGGCGTTCAACGGGACGCATAGCTTTGAGCGCCACGAGATCGTGAGCTACCTCGAGTCCATCGGGATGCGCTTCGGTCCCGACATCAACGCCTACACGAGCTTCGACGAGACCGTGTACATGCTTACTCTCCCGACGGACAGCACGGGCGTGCTGGAGACCGGCGTGAGAATTCTGGAGGAGTGGGCGTTCGGGATCACCTTCGATTCGGTGCAGGTCGAGCAAGAACGGCAGGTTGTAGTCGAAGAGTGGCGTTTGGGTCAGGGGGCAGGGTCGCGCCTCCAGCGCCAGCAGTTCCCCACTCTTGCCGGGCGGAGTCGGTATTCCGAGCGGCTTCCGATCGGGACGATCGAATCGTTGGAGTCCTTCAACCACGAGGCGCTCACCCGATTTTACCGAGACTGGTACCGACCGGACCTGATGGCGGTCGTCGCGGTCGGTGACTTCGATCCGGACGAGATGGAGTGGATGATTCGCGAGCGCTTCGCGTCCGGCCCCGTTCCGGACGACCCGAGAACGCGGCGCTCCTACGACGTTCCGGGTCACCGCGAGACCCTCATTTCCGTCGCGACGGATCCCGAGCTCACCTCCAGCTCGATCAGCGTCTACGTCAAGAGGCGCCCCCGAGCCTGGCGGGACGAGCGGGCATTCCGAAGCTGGATCGTGCAGTCGCTCGCCAGCTCGATGCTCGTCAACCGCATGAGCGAGATGATGCAGACCGTCGACTCTCCCTTTCTGGATGTCTCGTCTTTCCAGGGTCGCTTCGTCCGGTCGCTCTCCACGTTTGCGCTCACCGTTCGCACGCCCGAGAACGGCGTCGAGGATGGCCTTCAGGCTCTGCTACGGGAGACTGAACGAGCAGCGCGGCACGGGTTCACGGCGACCGAGCTCGAGCGTGAGAAGCGGGAGATGCTCCGGGCGATGGAACAGCGGTATGCCGAACGCGAGAAGACGACTTCGGGTTCATTCGCCGCCGACTACGTCTCGCACTACCTCTACGGCGGGAGAGTTCTCGACACCGAGACAGAGTACGCCCTCTACCTTCGCCTGATTCCCGAGATCGAGCGGAAGGAGACCAACGCTGCGGCTCGCGACTGGACCAGGACCGCGAACCGCGTAATCCTGGTGAGCTCACCCGAGCGGGAAGGCGTGGCGGTGCCGCGGAACGAAGTCCTGACCGCGATCGTTCAGCTGGCACCGCGGCTGAGCCTGCGGGCGTACCAGGACTCGATCTCCGACGCTCTCTTGGTGCAGCAGGAGCCATCGGAGGGACAGATCGTTGCCGAAGAGGAAATCCCCGATATCGGGGTTCATCGGTGGGAGCTCGATAATGGCGCGACCGTCTACTTGAAGCCGACCGACTTCCGGGATGACGAAGTGCTTTTCGCCGCGCGCAGCCCGGGGGGCACCTCGCTCTTCTCCGACGAGGACTACATCCCGGCGCTCACGGCTGCGGCGGTCGTTCAGGCGGGTGGCCTCGGCGCGCTCAGCGGGACCGATCTCCGCAAGCGCCTGGCGGGTCGGGTGGCTGGTGTGGGTGCCGATATCGGCACCCTGTACGAAGGACTGTCCGGGGCGGCATCGCCTCAGGATCTGGAGATCCTCTTCCAGCTGGCGCACCTCAAGTTCACAGCCCCGCGACCGGATACCGCCGCGTTCCTGGCTTACCGGACGCAGGCGCGAGCCGCGATGCAGAACCGTTCTGCGAGTCCCGATATCGCCTTCCAGGACACCATTCGGGTCACCCTTGCCCAGAACCACCCGCGGGTGCGACCGCCGTCCGTCGAGATGTTCGATCGGCTCGACATGCAGCGATCGTTCGAGATCTACCGGGATCGCTTCGCCGACGCGAGCGACTTCACGTTCTACCTCGTCGGAAGCTTCGAGTTGGACGAAGTGAGGCCAATGGTCCGCCGATACCTCGCGTCTCTACCGAACCTGGGTCGCGTCGAGGAGGGCCGGGATCTGGGTATCCGGCCTCCGACGGGGGTCGTGGAGAAGACAGTCGTCCGAGGGATCGAACCGCGCGCCAGGACGGAGATCATCTTCACCGGTCCGATCGAGTTTGACCGATCCACCATTCTGGCGGTCCAGTCTCTCGCCGACGTACTCCGCATGCGCCTTCGCGAAGTCCTTCGCGAGGATCTCGGCGGGACGTACAACGTGACCGTTCGGGGCTCTGCTGCCCGGGATCCAAGCCCACGTTACCAGGTTGCGATCGGCTTCGCAGCGGATCCGCAGCGTCTGGACAACCTCGTCGATGCCGTCTTCGCCGAGATAGAAAGGCTGAAGGACGAGGGGCCAATCGCCGAGGATGTTTCCAGCGTACGCGAGATCCAGTATCGCTCCAGGGAAACCGATCTGCGCCAGAACCACTTCTGGCTCTCCCAGCTCATGACCTACTCGCAGCACGGGTGGGACCTGTCGATCTTTCCGTCGACGCCCGACCGTGCCGCATCGGCCGATGTAGCAGGTGTACAGGACGCAGCCGTCCGGTACCTGAATACGACCAACTACGTCAGGGTCTCGCTGCTTCCCGCGCTGTCGGTGCCGCAGGTACGGGCCGACGGCACGGAACTTCCCCGATGATTGGCGGTAGTAAAGCGTTTTACGTACACTGACGCCGGGTGGCTCGAGGGCGTAGTAGAGCTTCGCTTCTACTCCTCCTCCATTTGGTGTTCCCCTTTCCTACCCCACAATGCAGGAGGAGTCTTGGGTAAGCATCAAAGAACTGATTTCGACCACGCCCGCGACGAGTTGATGAGCCACATTCACCGGTGCGGCGTACTGAGGGCCTCGCAGGAGCAGCAGGACCAGTGGTTGGAGGATACCATGCAGTTCATGGCCGAGCGCTACTCGGATCTAACGGAAGCCGAACTCGGAGAGCTTCGTGAGATCGGCAGTCGATTCTGTCAGCCGGTGATCCCTCACGGAAAGGGTAACACGGCCATCTCGGAGAAGGGCGACACGGCAAAGGACTCGGAACCGGGAGAAATGGCTGGAGCCGTCTGAAGGAAGATGCGGTTAGATGCCGAAGAGGCGGGTGACCCCCGCCTTTTTTCATGCCCGTTGGTTCCGCCCTGGTCGTCCGACGGCCTCCTTTCGTGCAAGCGGGGTCAGCTGTCAGTCATTGGTACCGCGGTGGACGGCCCGATAGAAGCTGGCGACGCCGACCCAGAAGAGCGCGAAGGCGAGGGGCCAGGCGAGGAGTGTGGGCATGGCGAAGCCGACGATCGAGGCGGCGATGACGGCAATGGCGATCGCCATGATCCAGGCAGCGTCCTCGTTGCCGACGGGGCGCTGGCCGATCAAGGCGCGGCCGAGCACAATGCTGGCTCGGGCGACGCGACTGACGATTCGGCCTACCCGGCTCCCGCGTCGGGCGCGTCGCCGCGCCTCGCGAGCGGCGGCGACCTCCACCTCGGGTTCGGGGCCGGCGTCTGGGATAGGAGTTCGGAGGAGGCTGCGCCGTCCACCGATTCCGGTCGGGGGCGGGAGCTTGATCTCGACCGAGGAGGACAGGTCCTGGAGGAAGAGGTCCTCCATCACGCTGGCGACCGAGCGGTCGAGGATGGCAAGGTCGAGCTCCCAATTGGAGAGGAGGCTGGCGAGATTGAGATTGCTGGACCCGACGCGGCTCCAGACGCTGTCAGCCACGGCAGTCTTGGCGTGGATCATTGGTCCCTCCCACTCAAACAACCGAACGCCGGCCTCGAGAAGGGGCCGGTATCCCGCACGGGAAAAGCCACCGATGACAGGCCAATTGTTGTAGGCGGGGACGAGGATGCGGACGTCGACGCCATCCCGAGCGGCGGCCGCGAGGGCCTCGGTCATCGCCGGTGGGGTGACGAAGTAGGGGTCGGTAATCCACAGCCTGTGCTCGACACCTACGGTGACGAACTGGGAGAGCCGGTAGATGCGTGAACGCCCGGGCTCCCCCTCCACGATCCGGATCGACACTTCCCCCGTACGTGGCGTGTTGTGCGGATCGGGGATCTCTTCGAGCGGGAGCAGGTCGCCCGCTTCCCTCCAGGCGCGGGCGAAGGCCCGGTCGATGACGGCCGCCGCCGGGCCGGTTACCTCGACGCCCGTGTCGCGCCAAGCCGGGATCCCCGCTTCGGCATCCCCAGCCCACTCATCGCCGATACACATGCCGGCGACGGAGGCGTAGGTCCCGTCTGTGACGACGACCTTGCGGTGATCGCGGCGTAGGAGGCGCAGCGGTTCACTGAGCCTGGGCGGAGCGAAGGCGCGGACCTCGACGCCAGCGGCCCTCAGTGGCTTCCAGAAATTGTTCGGGGTGGCCCAGCAGCCGAGCCAGTCGTGAAGGATGCGGACGCGGATACCATCGCGAGCACGATCGGCGAGCAGCTCGCGAAAGATCCGGCCCATGCGGTCGTTCCGGATGATGTAGTTTTCGAGATGGATCCATTCCCGCGCTGCGGAGATCGCGTCGAGCCAGGCGTCGAACGTGGAGGGGCCGTCCGTGAGAATCCGGGCCGTGTTGCCGCGGACGAGTACGGCATCGGAGGCCCGAACCATGGCTCGCTCGGCGTGGCGAACCAGGGTGCGAGCGAGCCCGGTCGAGCCGGCGGTCGGTCTGCGACCAGGTGGGGGGGATGTGTTCGGGAGCGCCTTCTCCCGGCGAGCACTCACGGTTGGCCGGCCCGGTCGGGCGGGTCAGTCATTCCCCAGGATCTGTCGTAGCGTTTCGAGCGTTCGCGGCACGTACGAAGCTCCGAACAGGTTGACGTGGACGAGCAGGTAGTAGAGCTGATACACCCGTTTGCGGGCTTCGTACCCGGATTTACCTCCGACGCGAAGAACTCCGGCGCTGCTCCCCTTTCGAACTTCAGGAAGATCGAGTCAGGGCCGATCTGGAGCCGGCACGCCGAGCTGATGCATCCGCCGCCAACCGGTCCCCAAGCGTCGATTGGGCCGAGGACCGCCTCCAGCCGACGCCGAAGCTCCCCGGGGAGATTCAAGAGCGATCCAACTCGGAATGCAGATCGTCGAGCAGCGCTTCACAGGAGCGCTCCACGATGTCGTGAACGTCATCGAATCCGCGAGGGCCGCCGTAGTATGGGTCCGGGACATCGGAATCCGTCCCCTCGGGGTCCCACTCACGGAGGAGGTGGATGCGGGCAGAGCCGTTCGTTCGCTTCTGCAGCCGCCGGGTCTGCTCGAGATTCTCGCGATCCATCGCGATGACGTAGTCGAAACGGCGAAGGTCCTCGGCGACCAGCTGACGGCTCACCCCGGCGACTTCGATCCCGCGTAGGCTGGCGGTCGCGACGCTGCGGGCGTCCGGCGGGTCGCCAACGTGATAGCCGGATGTACCGGCGGAGTCGATCTCGAAGCGGTCCTCCAGGCCCCGTTGCCGTACCAGGTGGCGGAACACCGACTCCGCGAGAGGTGACCTGCAGATATTGCCGAGGCAAACGAAGAGGATCGAGAGTTTGGTTCCGGGCATGGATCACGCTTGGCCGACCGGTGTGTGCAACGGCAGTCCCGGCCCGCCCGGGACACGGTCAATTGGCGACGAGGGTGCGGGAAAGGCAAGCTCGACTCCCAGGGCTGATCCGCTGGCTTCCGTCGACGGATGACGGGCAGATCATCGCCGAGGCAGCCTTTCGCGGGCGGGCGGGAACGAGCTGTGGGTGCAATGGAGCCCGAAGCGGAGGGCCGGATCACGACGGTTGCAAATTGTGCTCGAGGGCTGCGTCGTCGAGAATCCGCTCGGCGATCCGTTTGCACCCGCTGGCCACACTGTCGGAACAGACCAGAGCCACGTACCG
Organism: Gemmatimonas sp.; assembly: GCA_009380025.1. Classification (GTDB taxonomy): domain Bacteria; phylum Gemmatimonadota; class Gemmatimonadetes; order Longimicrobiales; family Longimicrobiaceae; genus WHSP01. The sequence continues at coordinate 6,633 of WHSP01000108.1, forward strand.
ACTCCAGTTTCGCCCATCTTCCGATGGCTCCGGAAGGGGGCGGATAGGCCCGACAAAACGGCATGCGTGACAGTGTCCGTAAGCGGCGAGGCGTTCGTTCAAGAGGCTCAGAAGAGCGTCGGAACTGACTTCTCTCCGGACCCCCTGTCGGGCCTCACCGTCGGCGGAACCGCTCTCCTCGGAGCTCAATCGGTCCTCCAGGATGAACAGATGGATCGGCGACGAAAGGCGCGGAGAGCATAGATCGCGCTTATCGAGCCACCGGCCGAGACCGGCTCGCCGGGCGCAGCCGTTGGAGGTCTACCGGTGGCCGCTGCTGGTGGTTGCCGATTCTTGCGCAAGGAATTCGAAAGCATATCACAATCCCGAGAAAAATGCGGCGTGCAGCCGGGCGACAGCCGATGTCACCTCGTCTTCGGAGACGACGAACGTGAGGTTGATGCTTGATGCTCCTTGCGAAATCAGCACCACGTTGATGTCGGAGACGGTGCCGAAGACCCGGGCGGCGACGCCGGGGATGTTCTCGATGCCTTCGCCTACCACACAGATGATTGCGTTGTCGTGCGAGACACGTACGGATCCGAGCTGCCGTAGATCTTCAAGGATAGCTGGGAGGCGACGGGTGTCGTCCACCGAGAGCGAAACGCTGACCTCCGAAGTGGTCACGATATCCACACCGGTTCGATGCTTCTCGAAGATCTCGAAAAGGGCGCGGAGAAAGCCGTAGGCGCCAAGCATCCGCGTCGACGTGACCTGCACCAGGGTGATGCCTGGCTTGTGTGCGATCGCCTTAACACCCCCGTCGGACAGCTCGGCGCGTGAATCGATCAGGGTGCCCGGCATTTCGGGCTGGCGGGAGTTGCAGATCCGCACCGGAACGTTCGTCTCCACCGCTGGCTGGATCGTCTTCGGGTGCAACACCTTTGCCCCGAAGAAGGCGAGCTCCGCAGCTTCGGCGTAGGAGAGGCGCGCGAGCGGGCGCGCGTCCGGGACGACCCGTGGATCCGCGGTCAAGAAACCGGTTACGTCGGTCCAGATCTGGATTTCGGCTGCCTCGAGTGCAGCCCCGACCATCGCCGCGGAGTAGTCGGATCCGCCGCGCCCGAGGGTCGTCGTGGCGCCGTTCTCGGCGGAGGCGATGAAGCCGCCCAGGACAGGGACGTAACCCTCAGCGACCAACGGCAGGAGCTCTGCCCGCGTCCGCTCGCGTGTCAGCGTGGGAATCGGTACCGCCTGGGTATGCTCGTCGGTCGTCACGATGCACCCACGGGCGTCGACCATTCGCCCTGCGATCCCCTCTGATCGCAGAATCACCGCAGTCACCGCGGCCGACAGCCGCTCACCATAGGCGACGAGCTCGTCCTGGAGAGGCAATCGGGTCCCTGGATGCCCCTTGACGATCCGGAGCAGGTCGCGGATCTCGCCACGTGCCACCTCGACTACCCGTTCGACCGCTTCACGCTGCTTCCCCTCCAAGAGCTCGGCCGAGATGTGCAGGTGTCGCTCGAGCTGTGGGTCGAGCTGCTCCAGACCCGCCCCGGCTTCGCCGCCTGAAGCGAGCCGTACGGCTTGTAGTAGCGCATCCGTCACTCCGCGCAACGCCGAGACGACAACCACTGGCCTTTGCGGTATGCGATCGCGCACGATGCCGACGAGGCGCCGCATCGCCGCTGCGTCCTCGACAGACGTTCCGCCGAACTTCAACACCATCGGTCCCATCTTTTATCCTCGCTCCTCGATCCCTGCAGTCGGTTCGTCGGCCACCCTCTAGCCGCATGCGCTTCCCCCGCCGGGGGTGCCGGCGGAGATGGGTCCAGCCCTACCACCTCCGCGCCAAAGGGCAGGTTAGGCGGGTCCGCTTCTGCTGATGGGAAGGGCCGGGGGAGCCAAACATTCTAGGATTCTGGTTCCTCCGACCGCAAGCGACGTCCCGGGTCCGCCCGCGATGCGGGGTTGTGGCTGGCAAAAGTGCCCGTGGCAGGCGCCGTTAGACCCCGCGTGGAAAGGGTACGATCGACGGGTCTTAGAATATTGCACAAGTAACTGGAAAATTTGCAGTTACGAGGTTATCAGAGGCATGACCATTGCACCCTTTGAGGTTGAAGTCTGGGCCCTCATCGGGCCATGCGGTAGGCGCAGCAGCAAGGGGCGTGAACGATGTTTCGACCAAAACTTCTGACCATCATTTCGGCCTCGTCCGTCCTCCTGCCATCAGTTGCAGCAGGCCAGTCAACGGACGAGGCCGTGTTAGCGCAATTTCAGGATTTATCGGAAAGCGTGGTTCGGATCCGGACGATCGCGGACCTGGAGATGGAGCGAACGGATCAGTCGACAGGGGAGACCAGAACCGCCGTTCGCCCGTATTCAGTTGACGGCAGCGGCGTGGTCATCGGGCGAATCGAGGTCGACGGGCGGGCCGAGTATCTCATCCTGACGAACCACCACGTGGCGGACGCGAGTAACTACGTACTCGAGGACGGCGGCTACTTGCGGGTGAATCCTGCCAACACCCTGGAGGTACCCAGCGTACCCGAAGTCAGTTACGTGATCGAACAGCCGGGGGACTCGATCGGTGAGCGAGATCCGGCCCTGGTGGAGATGGTCAGGAGAGTGCGGGGCGATATGACGTTGATGCGCACGTCCGGAGTGACGCGGGAGCTCGCCGTCTTCGAGGGGCAGATCGGCTATCGGGAAGGCGAGATCGAAGCGGGCGCTCCGATCGTGACCAGCGGGTATCCTTGGGGAGGTGAGCAGATCATCGCGGCGGGGACGATACTCGAGACCGAGTATAAACACTCGCTCGGGCTGCCTCACTACGACTTTGTGGTCGACCTACCGGTGAAGCCGGGTCAGAGCGGTGGCCCGATCTTCCTGGTGGAGGGGGATCCATCGAGCCCCGAGGGGGTGCGATTCCGGCTGATCGGGCTGGTGCACGCGAAGGACGGTGAGAGGAACTTCGCTGTTCGGTACGACGCGTGGGGGGAGTCTCTGAATGAGTTCCCCGCCGATATCCAGGCACGCCTGATCCGCTGAGTGGGCAGGAGTGCAGCCAAGTGGAGCGGACGCGCCGGCGCTGCGCTGTCGGGTCAGGGACCTACCTCCGGGTCGCCGTCCGTTGAGAAGAGGGAGGTTGTGAGATAGCGGGCGCCACTGTCCGGGGCGATGGTGACGACCCGCTTTCCACGCCCGAGCTCCCGAGCCAACTCAAGGGCTGCCCAGACCATCCCACCACTACTCATGCCGACGAATAGCCCTTCCTCGCGGGCCATTCGCCGGGCGATTGGAAAGGCATCCTCCTCCCAGACCTGAAGGACTCGATCGAGCAGCGAGCGATCGAGGATCGGAGGGACGAAACCTGGGCCCATTCCCTGGAACTTGTGCTGACCCCGCTCTCCCCCGCTGAGGACCGCCGAGCGGCCGGGCTCCACCGCGACGATGAGAACGTCGGGATTCATCTCTTTCAGGAACTTTCCTACGCCCGAGATCGTCCCGCCCGTGCCGGATCCGTAGACAAAGGCGTCGATGCGACCGTCCATCGCCTCCCAGATCTCGGGTCCGGTGGTTTCGTAGTGAATCGCTGGGTTGGCGGGATTGGCGAATTGATTGGGGAAGTAGGCGCCCGTCTCCTTCTGGATTCGCTCGGCTTCCTCGATGGCGGCAAGCATCCGCATCTCTGGATCGGTAAGGACGAGGTCGGCGCCGTATGCGAGGAGCGTCGACTTACGCTCGTCGCTCATGGAGGAGGGGAGGCAGAGAATGAGCCGGTATCCCCGAGCGGAAGCGACTTGTGCCAGGCCGATTCCCGTGTTGCCGGAGGTGGGTTCGACGATCGACCCGCCGGGCTCGATCAGCCCTTCGCGCTCTGCGTGGGTGATCATCGCGATGGCCGTGCGGTCCTTGATCGAGCCACCGGGGTTCATACCCTCGATCTTCACCCAGACTTCGGCCATTTCTTGCTCGACGACCCGTTCCAGGCGAACGACGGGAGTTCGGCCGATGAACGAGTCGATCAACCTGGCCCCTGCGCCGAGGTCGGCTCCCGGATCTCGACGGACCAACTCAGTTGCACGTCCGGAGCGAGAGACGTCGCGACGGAGCAATACTTCTCGAAGGAGAGCTGCACTGCCCGCTCGACATGGTGGAGCTCTGATGCGGTGGCCACGGTGAAACGCAGGTGTGCTTCGGTGAGGCGACGAGGAGGGGTCAGGGCGCGGGAGAATTCGACTTGGACCTCGAGGCTCGTCGCAGGGGTCCGGCGCTTCTCCAGGATCTCGACCAGGTCGATCGCGGAGCAGCTCCCGAGGGCGACGATCAGGCCATCGACCGGGCTTGGTCCGACGACCCGGTCACCGTCGACTAGGAGCGTCGGACCGCCCGGAAGACCACCTCGGTAGCGCTTTCCACCCTCCCACACGACGACGATCGGATGCGGGGACACCACTCCCTCCGGCATGGCCTTCCTCCGGGAGCGCCGTTGCGCTCCATTTGCAGACGCAAGCTCGTTGGCGATCGGGTGACTACCGATTCGCCGACTCGTTGTGGCTCGCCGCCGCCATGATCCCCACTCCGATCAGCACCACCACCCCGATCGCGATCCACACCGCCGGGACGGAGAGCAGGTAGGCGGCTCCAGCGAGCCCGATGATCAATATGATAAACCCGAGCAGGTAGGTCTGCGAGCCGGTCATCGTCACCCTCCGGTAGTTTCCGGCCGATCATCCGTCAGAGATCGGGCCGAATGACGCACGTCGGGTGCCGCCCTCAGCATCGGCTACTGGCGAAGCACTGAGTGCGTCCGGCATCGTGCGGACATCCGCATTGCCCGAAGGCTGTTGGATAAACCGCCTGAGTACCACTGGTCACAATTGCGGCGACGTATTCCGAGTCCCAAGAGTGGTCATCCCCGCGAAGGCGGGGATCCAGTGGCTCAGTCGGCTGCAGTGCTCTGGATTCCCGCCTTCGCGGGAATGACCAATGGGGATGACCAGGAATACGTCGTCCTATTTCCGGCACGGAGTACTAAAGCGAAGGCCGAAGAGAAATCGTGCAGGTCAAGGCGCGCGACGAGGAAGCGTAACGCAGGGATGCGCGATCTATCAACGGCCTTTTAGAGCGGTGGTATGTACCCGACAACGGTGCGGCTGAGCCGGTCGTGGATGCGGCCATTGGTGGCCAAGATCCGGCCTGTGTCGATCGGGGGCTGGTGATCTCCTGGCCAGCCGGTGGCGATACCCCCTGCTTCCTGAACCAGGAGAATGCCGGCCGCGACGTCCCAGGGTGAGAGCCCGATCTCGAAGTAGCCATCGAGCCGGCCGGCAGCAACGTAGGCGAGGTCGAGGGCGGCGGCACCGGCGCGTCGGACGCCGTGCGTCTCGCTCACAGTTTGCGCTACGAGGCGGAAGTAGGTTTCTGGATCACCCTTCGTCCCCTTAAAGGGGAAGCCGGTGGCGAGGAGGGAGTGGGACCAATGTTCGACACTGCTGACGCGGATGGGCTCCCCGTTCAGGTACGCACCGCTGCCGCGCACTGCATGGTAGACCTCGCCGAGGAACGGAGCCTGGACGACGCCGACGGCCGGATTATCGTCGTCCACGAACGCAATGCTGATACAGGCGAAAGGATGGCCGTGCACGAAGTTCATCGTCCCGTCGATCGGATCGACGACCCAGCGGCGACCTGCCGAACGGGCTTCGCCAGAGAACTCTTCGGCAACGATGGCATCGTCAGGAAAGGTCGCTCGGATTCGGGCAGCGATTGCCCGTTCGGACGCCTCGTCGACACGGGTGACAAGGTCCGCACGACCCTCCTTCTCGCGGATCTCGTCGGCTCCGTCACGCGCCAGGAGGATTCCCGCGGCCTCCTCGGCGGCGGCACGAGCAACCTCGAGCTCCCGGCTCCAGTGTTTATCCGATGGGGTTGGCGTCACCGAACCTGCCCTCTTCACGCTTTCGTGCAGTATACTGTGGCATCGTTGCCGATCACCATAGACCATCGCCCATGACCACCAATCCCGGCGAGCTCGTCTCACCGACGACATCCGACCAGACGGCCAACTCGCGCGACACCAGCTTCTTCGGTCATCCCGCCGGACTCTCGACCCTTTTCTTCACCGAGATGTGGGAGCGCTTCTCGTACTACGGGATGCGCGCACTCCTGATCCTCTTCATGACCGCCGCTGCGGTGGATGGTGGTCTCGGGATGGACGTGGCGACGGCCGGGGCAATCTATGGTCTGTACACGGCCGCCGTCTATCTGGCGGCACTGCCCGGCGGATGGATAGCGGATCGGCTGATCGGGCAGCGGAGGGCGGTTCTCGTGGGGGGAATCGTGATTGCGGCTGGTCACTTCTCAATGGCGCTACCCGTTGTCACGGGCTCTTTCGGCGAGCTGCCGCCCTTCTACACGGGCCTTCTCCTGATCGTCGTAGGGACAGGCTTTCTGAAACCGAACGTGAGCGCGCTCGTCGGCGAGCTGTACGGTACGGGCGACGCCCGACGGGACGCCGGCTTCTCGATCTTCTACATGGGGATCAACCTGGGTGCCTTTGCCGCCCCGCTCGTTACCAGCTTCCTCGGCGAGCAGATCAATTGGCATCTCGGGTTCGCGGCCGCCGGCGTGGGGATGACCCTCGGCGTGGTCCAATATGTCGTCGGGCAGAGGCGGCTCGGCTCGGCCGGGACCGCCATCAGCCGCGGCCGAGCTATCGCCGAAGAATCTTCAGAGCGTCGGCCGGCGATCTTAATTGCCGGGTCGATTGCGGCCGTCGGGGTCCTCCTCATCCTTCAAATCCGCGGCTCCATTGACTTGATGACCGCCGTCGGCCTTGCGAGCGCAAGCGGTCTCATCCTCCTGCTCCTCTCCGTCGTCTACTTCGGTGCACTCCTCACGGATGGCCAACTGAGCACGCTGGAGCGGAAGCGCATCGGTGTGATCGCCATCCTCTTCCTCTTTTCCGCGCTGTTCTGGTCAGGGTTCGAGCAGGCCGGTTCATCTCTCAATCTGTTCGCGAGGGACCTGACCGACCGAGTGCTTGCTGGCTGGGAGATGCCCGCCGGGTTTCTCCAGTCCGTGAACGCGTTCTTCATCATCATCTTTGCGCCGGTCTTCGCATGGCTCTGGATCTGGCTGGACCGGCGGGGCCGGGATCCGTCGAGCCCGCTGAAATTCGCCGTTGGACTCATCGCCCTTGGCACGGGCTTCGTGGTGATGGTCGGCGCATCTGCCGCCGCCGCTTCGGGTCAGCTCGTGAGCCCGGCTTGGCTCGTCCTGACCTATTTCCTTCACACCATAGGAGAGCTGGCATTGAGCCCCGTGGGGCTCAGCACCGTGACCAAGCTGGCACCGAAAAGGATGGCCGGTCAGATGATGGGGGTGTGGTTCCTCTCCATCTCACTCGGTAGCGTCTTCGCCGGACAGGTTGCGGGCCTCTATGAGTCGCTACCCCTGACCGAGCTGTTTGGAGCCGTGGCGGCGACCATGGTCGCCGGCGGCTTGCTGCTCCTCCTCTTGTCTCGGCCGCTACGGGCGATGATGGGCGGACTCAAACAACACCAAAAAGCCGCCCCTATGTAACCAGGGCGGCGTAGGCAGCCAGGGGCTGTGAAGGGAAGGATCTCAGGTGGTGAGCACCACGAGCGCCTCGACTCGCTCACGCCAGCGCGCGAATGCGGGAGCCGCAGATTCGGCGATGCGCGTCGCGGGTCGAGACGATAGGGACACCAGTGTCTGTGGCTTGAAGGTGCGCCAGCGTCTCATCCCCACCTGATCGCCGAGATCCCGCGAGACTGTGTGCAGGCGTGCACGGGCGTGCTCCCCCTGCATGGGGTCGCCCGCGTTGATCGCGAAGAGCAACGCTTCACGAGCGGCCTGGGGGTCACCTGCAGCCACGAACAGATCCGCGAGCTGATGAGCTACGCGCCCCCGGTCCGCCGTATCCGTATAGCGTACGGCCGCAAAGCCGAGGTCGCGCGCCGCGCCAGGTCGGCTTCCACGTCCCCGACGTACCCTCGCCCTTTCCTCCAGCCCCACAGCTGCCGCTTCGTTGTCCTCCGCCGCCACCGCCTCGCGGATCGCGGCTGAAAGAGCGAACTCCGGCGCCTCTGACACAACCGCCTCCCCGATCGACGCCAGACGCGCGATCGATCCGTTTCCACCGTCCAACTCGCGCGCGACCCGGTACAGCGAAAGGGCTCGCTCCCGCTCACCCAATAGTCGCGAGATCCGACCAGCTCGCAGCGCCAGAGATGCATCCTCGGGGTCCAACGCCAGAGCCAAGCAGATCACCGCTGCCGCCTCCGGTAGCCGTCGAGCCTCCTCCAACCCCGCGGCGTAGTCGCTCAGGGCACTCGCCACCGGGCCGGCATCGCCTCGTTCGGATAGCTGGAGTACCCGGTAAAGGATCCCTCGCTCCGCTTCACCTCCAACCCTTTCGATCTCCCGCTCCGCACGGCGCTGCAGGAAATTCGCTTCCGCCACATTCGCCAGGTGGCTCTCGACCGCTCGCAGCACCAACGCTCCCACCGATGCACGTCTCCCGCGCTCACCCGGTGTCCGTTCCGAGATCTGCTGGAGCGCACCCGCTGCGGCTTGAAGGGCTTCCGTACTGGGGGTCATGACCAATGAGGTTGAGATCGATTCTCAACCAGTCTACCGCCCTCCTTTCCCCCTGTCAACTACACCCTCTCCTCTTCCAATCTTCGCCCCGAGCAGGTGCTAGGGCGTCACGCTCCGCCCGACCGCCCGCATCACAAAGGAAAAGGGCCGCGGTCGGCGGCCCCCCCAATCCTCATCGCTACTGTCGGTGCGCCTAGAAGGCCGTTGATAAATCGCGCAGCTCTGCGTGTTAACAGATGCTTCCTTCGGGC
>WHSP01000109.1 GCA_009380025.1 Gemmatimonas sp.
GCAGGGAGCGGCGAGGAAGCGTAACGCAGAGCTGCGCGATTTATCGAAGGCCTTCGGGGAGATGTCCGCTGACCGCAAAGCGCCCGGCGACGCCTTACGGGAGGACTGATTCGATTTCGCCCAGGGAGATTGAATGCCGAAGCACGGGAAGAAATTCCGCGACGCTGCGGCCCGTGTTCCCGAGGAGCAGCAGCAGCTGGCATCCGCGGTTGACATCGTCAAGGATCTGAGCTTCGCAAAGTTCGACGAGACCGTCGAAGTTGCCGTTCGGCTCGGTGTCGATCCACGCCACGCCGATCAGATCGTACGCGGAACGGTCGTGCTGCCACACGGAACCGGGAAGACGGCGCGAGTTCTCGTCATCGCACAGGGCGAGAAGGTGAAGGAAGCGGAAGATGCAGGCGCCGACTATGTCGGTGTCGAGTACGTGCAGAAGATCAAGGACGGCTGGTTTGACTTCGACGTCGCCGTAGCCACGCCCGACATGATGGGTCAGGTCGGGCAGCTCGGTCGGATCCTCGGCCCCCGAGGCCTGATGCCGACGCCGAAAGCGGGTACCGTGACGTTCGACGTGGCACGGGCCGTCGGCGAGATCAAGGCAGGCAAGATCGAGTTTCGGGTCGACAAGACAGGAAACGTGCACGCGCCGATCGGGAGAGTCTCGTTCACGGGCGATCAGCTGACTGAGAATCTCACGGCTTTTATGGAGAACATCGTTCGTGCGCGGCCCGCGGCGGCGAAAGGTCGTTACGTGCGGGGGGTGACGGTTTCGAGCACGATGGGCCCCGGTGTGGCGATCGACGCAAACCTCTACGCACGGACCTGAGCCGATGAACCGAGACGAGAAACAGGCGTTCGTTGAGGAGCTCCAGTCGAAGCTCACCGACGCGAACGCTTTCTACCTCACTGACTTCACGGGCATGAACGTGAAGCAGATGACCGAGTTTCGCAGCCGTCTGCGGCAGCAGGGCGTCGAGTACATGGTGGTGAAGAATACGCTCGCGCGACGAGCCCTCGAGGGTCTCGAGCTGCCCGATGTTGCCGGTTTCTTCAGCGGGCCGACAGGCCTCGTCATCGGGCGGGAAGATGCGGTGACGGCCGCCAAGGTGCTTTCCGATTTCGCGAAGGAGTTCGACGACAAGCCGGCCGTCAAGCTCGGCGTGGTCGAACGGCAGAAGATCCAGCCGGACGAGATCAAGAGACTCGCCGACCTGCCGCCGAGGGAAGTGCTGCTCGCGCAGCTGGCGGGCGGGCTCCAGGCGCCGATGGTTCGGCTGGCTGGAGGAATGCAGAATCTCATCGCCGGCTTGGCCCGAGCGATCGAGGGCTTGCGACAGCAGCGCGAATCGGAGTAGGAACCCGACGAGGCCTCCGGGCCCTCGGTGTCGGAAGTGACGAAGGCGCCAGGGAATCCGAGAGCTCGCTCGAAGCAAAACCACTGACCACGCACCACGCACATAGGAGCCAACCGAACATGGCGACCACGCTTTCCCAGGAAGAGTTGCTCGACGCGATCAGCACCATGACCGTTCTCGAGCTCTCCGAGTTCGTCAAGGCATTCGAGGACAAGTTCGGTGTCACGGCCGCGGCGCCTGTCGCGGTGGCGGCCGTACCCGGCGGGGCAGGAGCCGCAGCGGCCCCGGCCGTCGAGGAGCAGACCGAGTTCGACGTCGTCCTGGCTTCGGTCGGCGACAAGAAGATTCAGGTCATCAAGGTTGTTCGAGAGGTCACCAGTCTCGGGCTCAAGGAGGCCAAGGACCTCGTGGATAGCGCACCGAAGGTCGTCAAGGAAGGTGTTTCCAAGGAGGAGGCGGATTCCATCAAGACGAAGCTGGAGGAACAGGGAGCCGGCGTCGAGTTGAAGTAGGGCTGGCCCAACGGATCGGGAGTGGCGTTGCGCCACTTCCGATCTCGGTCGAGTGCCGCGCCCCGAAAAGGATTCGAAACGCGCGGTGTTACGGGCTACGTTCCTCTCGCTCGACGTCTCAATGGTACGAACGGCGCTCTACAAATCATAGATCGAACCCGGACCCCGCCGGTCTCAACCGGTTGGGGGAGTTTGTGCTTGCCGCGGTTCGCGGACGGCCTGGCCGTCCACGTACTTCTTTGGCCGCTCAGCAGGAGACCAACATTGGCCACGCGAGATAAACCGATCGTCTCCTTCGCCAAGCTGACGTCGGGGATGGAGATGCCGAATCTCCTCGATGTTCAGCTTCGCGCATTTCAGACACTGCTGCAGACCGAGGCCGCGATTCAGGAACGGGAGGATGTCGGCCTGGAGCGTGTCTTCAACGAAATTTTTCCGATCAGCGATGTTAACGGCAACTTCTCGCTCGAGTTCGTAAGATACTCGCTCGGGGAGCCGAAGTACGACATCGAGGAGTGTATGGAGCGCGACATGACGTACGCGGCTCCATTGAAGGCCACTCTACGTCTGATCGTGTGGGAGGACGTCGGTGACGAACGTCGTCCCAAGGACATCATCGAGAAAGAGGTTTATCTCGGTGACCTCCCCCTGCTGACGCCGCTGGGGACGTTCATCGTCAACGGCGCCGAACGGGTCATCGTTTCTCAGCTCCATCGTTCTCCGGGCGTCGTCTTCGAGGAGACGATCCACCCGAACGGGAGCAAGCTCTTCAGCGCCCGAATCATCCCCTTCCGGGGCTCGTGGGTCGAGTTCACGATCGACATCCACGATGTGGTTTCGGTCCACATCGACAAGAAGAAGAAGTTTCCGGCCTCGGCCCTTCTCCGCGCCGTCGGTTATAGCCGGGACAACGACGTCCTCGATCTCTTCTTCAGTCGTGACACGGTTTCGCTGGCGACACTCGAGAAGGAGACCGTGCGGGATTCGAGGCGATCGGCGGAGGCCTTCCTCGGCTTCCTGGCTGAGGATGTCCCGGATCCCGGCCTGCTCGGAGAGGATGGTGTTCTGCTCTATCGGGACGTCGTCTTGCCGAGTACTGGCGAGCTCTTCGAGCGTGGCACCCGGCTGACCGAATCGGCCTACCAGGCGATTCGCGACGCCGGCATTACCTCGATTCCGATCGCGGCTGCCGCGCTGCTCGGCCGTTCGGGGGAGGAGCTCGGGAGCGAGCTCATCGGTCGGCTCCAGCGTGCGGGATTGGAGGAGATCGCCGTCTTCCGCTCTCAGGCCCACGGTGGCACGACGCTTCGGGCGACCCTCGCGAAGGACCCGACGCGCGGGACGATCGACGCCCTCTTCGCCATCCACAACCTGCTGCGCCCCGGGACCGCTCCGACGCCGGACGCCTGGTCCGAGGAGGACTTCCTCGCCTCGCTCGATAAGACGATGCACGTCGCCGACTTCCTCGACCGCTGGAACGAGGCGCAGGAGGCGACCGTCGATGCCCTTGGACGAGAGCAGCGCTCCACCGAGGAGCGGATGCTGCGCTTCGCTCAGGAGCACGGCATCAAGTACGTCTGGGAGAGCTTCCGCGAGGAGCGAACCGAGAAGGGTGCCAGGTCTCCGAAGGTCCTGGTCTACGATCTGCCGCGCGTGCTGACCGTCTACACGGGGGTCTGGCGGCTCCTGTTCCAGCCCCGGAGCGCGTTGGTCGCTCGCGGTGAGCTGAAGCCGGGCCAGCGGAACGATCGCTTCGATTACGGCGAATACTCCGAGGAGTCGCTCAACAAGCGCTACGACCTTGGGCGGGTTGGGCGGTACAAGATCAACCAGCGTCTCCAGTCGTCGTTCGAGGCGCTTGGATTCTCGACGCCCCCGGCGGGGATGACCGCGCTGACGGCGCAGGACGTTCTTGCCCTGCTGCTCAACCTCGTCGAGTTGCACGAGGGGCGAGGCTTCACCGACGATATCGACCACCTCGGCAACCGCAGGGTCCGTTCGGTCGGCGAGCTCATCGCCAATCAGTTTTCGGTCGGGCTATCCCGGATGGCGCGCCTCGTCCGGGAGCGGATGTCGATTGTGTCCGATCCGGACAAGATCAACATCGACGACTTGGTCAACGCCCGAACCGTCTCGGCCGTCATCCAGCAGTTCTTCGGTTCGTCGCAGCTCAGCCAGTTCATGGACCAGACGAACCCGCTGGCCGAGCTGACCCATAAGCGGCGTCTCTCTGCACTCGGGCCGGGGGGTCTGACTCGGGAGCGTGCCGGCTTCGAGGTCCGTGACGTCCATTATTCGCACTACGGGCGCATGTGTCCGATCGAGACCCCCGAGGGTCCCAACATCGGGCTCATCAACAGCCTCACGACGTACTCGCAGATCAACGATCTCGGGTTCATCGAGACGCCGTACCGCAAAGTGGTCCGAACGATTCTCCGATACCCTTCCGAGGTGACGCTGCACGACTCCGTTCGGCTCGTCATTGGGGAGCGGACGAAGGTATTCGCGAAGGCCGGGGAACAGGTGGACGCGGAGAAGGGCCGCGAGCTGTTCCGGAAGATGATCGTGGGAGCCGAGCTGGCGGAGGACGTGCGGGACTGGTCCGAGGTCCACGGGCGCATGGTGGCGGGCGAGGTTCGGCAGGCGGAGTGGCTTACCGAGCTCGAGCGTATCCCGGTGATGGCGCGGCGCGGTGAGCGGATCACCGACGAGCTCGCCGACCGGTTGACGAACCAGCCGGTCAACCTGGTTCGGGTGGTCTCGCGACGTTCCGGTGCGGAAGCCCGGGGCGTGGCACCCGAGACGATCCGGAACCCGGTCTCGCTCCCGGTCCAGGTGTTCAAGCCGTCCACATCGGCTTACCTCGCGCCGCCGGGCACTGTGCTGACCCCGGAGGTCACCGACGCCCTTCACGTCGAGCAGCTCGAGGGACTGGTGGAGTCGGCGCCACCGGAGAATGCGCCGGACACCGTCGGTCTCGACTATACCGCGGGCGTTCCCGCGCTCACGCCGGGGACCGAGGTGGGGCGGGTCTCACTCGTGTCCGCGGCGCAGCCGACCTTCGTGACGACTGTCGTCACGAAGATCACCGCCTGGCTCTCCGCCAACGAGGAGGAGTTGGCGCGTATCGCACAGGCGAACGCGCCGCTGACCGAGGAGTCGAACTTCGGCAACGAGTTCGTTCTCTGTCGGGAACGGGGCGATTTCCCGCTCCTGCGGCCAGACGAGATCGACTACATGGACGTCGCGCCGGACCAGCTCGTTTCGGTCGCCGCCGCACTGATCCCGTTCCTGGAACACGACGACGCGAACCGCGCTCTGATGGGATCGAACATGCAACGCCAGGCCGTACCGCTGCTCTTTCCCTCGGCCCCACTCGTCGGGACGGGGCTGGAGGAAACGGTGGCTCGGGATTCCGGTTCGGTGGTCGTGGCGCGCCGCTCCGGCGTCGTTCAGCAAGTGACGGCCGATGACATCGTCATCGACACTGGGTCTCAAGCCCCAACGATGGGCAACGAACCGCTCCGGCGGCTCGCTCAGTTCGACCGCTATCGGCTGAAGAAGTACTGGCGTACCAACCAGGACACCGCGATCAACCAGCGGCCCCTGGCTCGTAAGGGTCAGGTGGTCAAGCGAGGCGAGATCATGGCGGACGGGGCTTCCACGGATCGCGGTGAGCTCGCGCTTGGCCGCAACCTCCTCGTCGCGTTCATGCCCTGGTACGGACACAACTTCGAGGACGCGATCGTCCTCTCCGAACGGCTCGTTCGCGACGATGTGTACACCTCGATCCACATCCAGGAGCTCGAGCTCCAGGTCCGCGACACGAAGCGGGGGATGGAGGAGATTACCCGGGAGATCCCGAACGTGGCGGAAGAGTCGCTCGTCGACCTGGACGAGCGCGGTGTCGTCCGAATCGGCGCACGGGTGAAGGCCGGCGATATCCTCGTGGGTAAGATCACACCGAAGGGCGAGACCGAGCTCTCTCCGGAAGAGAAGCTGTTGACCGCGATCTTCGGCGAGAAGGCGAAGGATGTGAAGGACTCGTCGCTGAAGGTGCCACCCGGAGTGGAGGGCACCGTCATCGACGTGAAGGTCTTCTCCCGTCGGATCGATGATCCGCTCCTGGAGAGGGAGCACGGCCACCGGATCGGCGAGCTCCGAATGTTCGAGCGGGCGGAGATCAGCCGGATCTCCGAGGCGCGGGATGAAGAGATCAAGGAGCTGATCCGGGGCAAGGAGGTCGCTCTCTTCCTCAAGCGGGGAACGGTCGAGCCCTTCCTCAACGAAGGCACGCAGCTCGACGACGAGACGGTCGACACCCTGGACCTCAGCGAGGTCGATCTGACCACCCTGAAGGTGACCGACCGCGAAGCCAATGAGCGCCTACGTCGCCTGATCGACGAGAGCAAGCGGCGCATCGAACGGGTTCGGCAGCGGACGGAGGAGCAGATCGACAAGGTATTCCAGCCCGACGAGTTGCCCCCGGGCGTCGTTCAGCTCGTGAAGGTCTACCTTGCCGAGAAGCGGAAGATATCGGTCGGCGACAAGATGGCCGGGCGGCACGGGAACAAGGGCATTATCGCCCGTATCGTGCCGGAGGAGGACATGCCGTTCATGCCGGACGGCACGCCGGTCGACGTGTGCCTGAACCCGCTCGGCGTGCCGAGTCGGATGAACGTCGGCCAGATTCTCGAGACCCACCTGGGCTGGGTCGCCCGGGTGCTCGGCTTCGAGGCCAAGACCCCGGTCTTCCAGGGCGCCTCCGAGGACGAGATCGGCATCTTGATGCGCTTCGCCGGCGCCATCTGGGCCCGTCAGGCCCTGGGTATCGAACACGAGGCGCCAGCCTTCGACGTCGAGGATATCCGGGCGATGGTCGAGGCAGTACGTCTCGTTCCGTCCGACGAGCCGCTCCCAACGTCGGGCATCGGCCGCTCGATTGATCGGCTCGCCACGACCAAGAAGCTCCCGGAAGGTCCCGCAGCCAAGCTGCGGGCGCTGCGAGAGTACCTCATCGCGGCGGCCGAAGAGATGGTGGCCCGCACGGAGAGCGAGGAGACGATCGAGGGGACGTATCCGGCCGCTGCTGCGTTGCGGAAATCCAAGAAGGCTGAGGGCCTCAACGCGGCGATCGAGGAGCACATGGCGCGTGGCGGCCTGACCCCTGGCGGAAAGATCCGCCTACGAGACGGCCGGTCGGGCGAGCAGTTCATGTCCCCGATCACCGTCGGCGCGATCTATATGTTGAAGCTGTCACATCTGGTGGACGACAAGATCCACGCCCGGAGCATCGGGCCCTACTCGCTCGTCACCCAGCAGCCACTCGCCGGCAAGGCCCAGTTCGGCGGCCAGCGTTTCGGCGAGATGGAGGTGTGGGCGCTCGAAGCCTACGGAGCGGCTCATACCCTTCAGGAGATCCTGACCGTGAAGTCCGATGACGTGAACGGTCGATCGAGGGTCTATGAGGCCATCGTCAAGGGCGAGAATCTGCCCGAACCAGGACTGCCGGAGAGCTTCAACGTCCTGGTCAAGGAGCTCCAGGCGCTGGGCATCAGCGTCACGCTGGGAAGTTGAAGACGGGATGCCAGATGCCAGATGCCAGTGCCGGTTCGTTCGGCGCTGAGAATCGAGATTCGAGCCGGCGGTGGGCTGTCTGGCAACCGGTAGCTTGTCACCGGTTCCAGGCGACCACTGTTCAAATGCCAATACATAAGGGGGACCCTACATGATCGACTTTCCCCGCACTCGTGAGACCCGGGCGACCGACTTCAACTACATCCAGGTCAAGGTCGCGTCTCCGGACGAGATCCGCTCCTGGAGCTTCGGCGAAGTCACCAAGCCAGAAACGATCAACTACCGCTCCTTCAAGCCAGAGCGGGACGGTCTGTTCTGCGAACGAATCTTCGGCCCGGTCAAAGACTGGGAGTGTCATTGCGGGAAGTTCAAGCGGATCCGCTACCGCGGGATGATCTGCGACAAGTGCGGAGTCGAAGTGACGCTGTCGAAGGTGCGTCGCGAGCGGATGGGGCACATCGAGCTGGCCGTGCCGGTCGCGCACATCTGGTTTTTCAAGACGCTGCCGTCGCAGATGGGCTATTTGCTGGGGATGACTCTCCGGGATCTGGAGAAGGTCATCTACTACGCGGCGTACGTCGTCGTGGAGCCCGGCAGCCAGGACGTGAAAGTGGCTCAGCTCCTCGATGAGGACGAGTACCTACAGCTCCGCGACAAGGCTCGTGAGGAGGGCGATGGTGAGTTCCGGGCGGACATCGGCGGGCCGGCCGTTCGGGAGCTGCTCTCGAAGCTGGAAGTCGAGACGCTGGGGGAGGAGCTTCGTGCCCAGGTGGCGACCGAGACGAGCCAGCATCGGAAGAAGCAGACGCTGAAGCGGTTGAAGGTGATCGACGCGATCCGCAACTCCGGCAGCAGCGCGTCCGACCGGAATCGTCCCGAGTGGATGATCATGGACGTGATTCCGGTGATTCCACCGGACCTGCGGCCCCTGGTCCCTCTCGACGGAGGCCGGTTCGCGACTTCGGACCTCAACGACCTGTATCGCCGCGTCATCAACCGGAACAACCGGTTGAAGAAGCTGATGGAGATGAGGGCTCCGGAGGTCATCCTGCGGAACGAGAAGCGCATGCTGCAGGAAGCCGTCGACGCGCTCTTCGACAACGGGCGCCGCAGCAAGGCCATCCGTGGTCGGGGCAAGCGACCGCTTAAGTCGCTTTCGGACATGTTGAAGGGCAAGCAGGGCCGCTTCCGGCAGAACCTGCTGGGGAAGCGGGTCGACTATTCGGGGCGCTCGGTGATCGTGGTCGGACCCGAGCTGAAGCTTCACCAGTGCGGCCTGCCGAAGGCGATGGCGGTCGAGCTGTTCAAGCCCTTCATCATCCACGAGCTCGAGAAGCGGGGCGCCGCCGAGACGGTAAAGCGGGCGAAGAAGATCGTCGAGAGAGACGATCCGAAGGTGTACGAGGTGCTCGAGGACATCATCCGCGATCACCCCGTCTTGCTGAATCGTGCACCGACCCTGCACCGACTGGGCATCCAGGCATTCGAGCCCGTGTTGGTCGAGGGGAAGGCCATCCGCATTCACCCGCTCGTGTGTGCCGCGTTCAACGCCGACTTCGACGGCGACCAGATGGCGGTCCACGTGCCACTGTCGTTCGAGGCCCAGCTCGAGGCGCGGGTGCTGATGCTGTCGAGCAACAACATCCTCCTGCCGTCGAATGGTCGACCCATCGCCGCGCCGACGCAGGACATCGTCATGGGGTGCTACTGGCTGACCAAGGAGCCGGCAAACTTCCTGGAGACCTTCGCGGCCTCGGGTAGCGAGGACACGGTCCGCCGGTTCGGCTCGGTGGGCGAGATCGAGATGGCAATCGCCCATCGGCAGGTCGACTACCACACGCCGATCTACTTCTGGTACGACCCATCCGGCATGGGGCCGGCTGAGGATGACAAGCCCCGGGCGAAGCGGTGGGTGGAGACGACCGTCGGCCGGGTCATCTTCAACTCCGTGGTTCCGCCCGAGCTCGGCTTCTTCAACCAGACGACCGGCAAGAAGGAGCTCGGTGACATCGTCTTCCGTGCCTACCAGACGGTTGGCCTCGGGAGGACCACCGTGTTCCTCGACGCGCTCAAGGACTTTGGCTTCCGGTACTCCACACAGGGTGGTGTGTCCGTCGGCATCGAGGACATGGAGATCCCGCCCGAGAAGGACCAGATCCTTCGGGAGGCCGATGATGACGTGGCGCGCTTCACTCGCGCCTACCAGAACGGCGTCATCTCGAACGGCGAGCGCTACAACAAGGTGATCGATACGTGGACGCACGCGAACAACGACGTCGCGGACGCCATGGTCGATCGCCTGGGTCGTTCCCGGGACGGCTTCAACCCGGTGTTCATGATGATGAACTCCGGCGCCCGCGGTTCTCGGGACCAGATGAGGCAGCTCGCCGGCATGCGGGGGCTGATGGCCAAGCCCCAGAAGAAGCTCACCGGTGGTATCGGTGAGATCATCGAGAGCCCGATCAAGTCGAACTTCCGCGAGGGGCTATCGGTTCTCGAGTACTTCATCTCGACGCACGGCGCGCGAAAGGGTCTGGCCGATACGGCGCTGAAGACCGCGGATGCGGGCTACCTCACCCGCCGCCTCGTCGACGTCGCGCAGGACGTCACGATCTCCGAGGAGGACTGCGGAACCGTGCTGGGCCTCGAAGTCAGCGCGCTCAAGGAGGGCGAGGACATCGTGGAGCCGCTCGGGGACCGCATCGTCGGCCTGGTGGCCCTCGAGGACGTGCTGGATCCGATCGATGGCGAGACGCTCGTCGAAGCAGGCGAGCTGATCGATGAGGATGCCTCGGACGTGATCGAAGACGGCGGTATACCGACAGTCAAGGTACGCTCGGTCCTCACCTGCGAGAGCCGTCGCGGACTCTGCCAGCAGTGCTACGGCCGCAATCTCGCCACGATGGAGATGGTGGACATCGGCGAGGCCGTCGGGATCCTTGCGGCGCAGTCGATTGGTGAGCCGGGTACGCAGCTCACGCTGCGAACCTTCCACATCGGCGGTACCGCCGCACGCATCGCGGCGCAGACGCAGCGGCGCAGCAAGGTCGAGGGAACGGCGGAGTTCGAGCGGATCACAACAGTCGACACTCCGGACGGGACCTCGATCGTGACGTCCCGTGAGGGCGAGATCCTCATGAGGATCGGCGACGACGTCATCCGGTCGCGGCTCTCCGTCCCCTACGGCGCCACCCTCGCCGCCGAAGACCACCAGAAGGTCGAAGTTGGAGACCTTCTGTTCAGCTGGGACCCGTATTCGGAACCGATCGTCGCCGACTTCGGCGGGATCGTGCGCTTCATCGACATCGTCGAAGAAGAGACGATGCGCGAGGAGCTCGACGAGTCGACGGGCCGGCGGCAGCTCGTCATCATCGAGGACCGGGCCAAGAAGCTCCACCCGATGATCGAGATCCACGACGAAGACTCCGGCGAGAAGCTCCGCGAGTTCATCGTTCCGGTAGGTGCGCAGCTCACGGTGAGCGACGGGCATTCGATCACTCCCGGCAGTACGCTGGCCAAGATCGCCCGCGAGGCCTACAAGACACGGGACATCACAGGCGGTCTCCCGCGTATCGCCGAGCTCTTCGAGGCTCGCCGACCGAAGGAGCCGGCCGTCATCACCGAAGTCGATGGCTCCGTGCGCTTCGGCGACATCAAGCGCGGCAAGCGCGAGGTCCTCATCATCCCCGAGTCGGGGGATGAGCGGATCTACGAGATCCCCGTCGGCAAGCACCTTCGGGTGCACGAAGGCGACCTCGTCCGCGCGGGTGACCGCCTCAGCGAGGGTCCGATCAACCCTCACGATGTCCTTCGCATCAAGGGACCTCGAGCCGTTCAGGAGTACCTCCTCAACGAGGTCCAGGAGGTCTATCGCCTTCAGGGTGTGAAGATCAACGATAAGCACATCGGCGTCATCGTTCGCCAGATGCTGCAGAAGGTGAAAATCGTCGATCCGGGAGGGACGGAGCTCCTCGAAGGGGAGACCATCGATCGGGCGAACTTCGTCGAGGTGAATCAGACCGCGCTCGATCAGGGCAATCAGCCCTCACGCTCCGAGCCGCTCCTCCTCGGCATCACCAAGGCGTCGCTGACGACCCAGAGCTTCATCAGCGCCGCTTCCTTCCAGGAGACCACCCGGGTCCTGACCGACGCCGCGATCCGCGGCGCCCGGGACGATCTCATCGGCCTCAAGGAGAACATCATCATCGGTCACTTGATCCCAGCTGGCACCGGTGTCTTCCGCTACCAGGAAGTGGAGTTCGCTGGCGCGGAGGTCGAGTACAAGGAGGAGGCCGAGCTCGTCGTTGAGGAAGAGCCGGCCGAGGCGGCGGTCGTGGTGGTCGAGGAGTAGGCGGGTAGGTCGGTAGCGATGAGCTGGGGCACCAGGGTCACACCTGGTGCCCCTTTTCGATTGAGCGGATGCCGGATGCCAGGTACCCGTTGCCCGTTTTTTCGGCGCGGAGGTCGAGATCCAGGACACCGCAAACAACCGGGAACTGACAACGGTAGCCGGTACACTTCCTCCCCGTCGAACACTCCATCACGGGGCCCCCGATCGCTTGACAGCACCCCCTTACCCGCTTACGTTTCACAGTCTGTCGCCGATCCGGCGCCGATCTGTGCGGGGAGAGCCTGTCTCTGCCCGCACAGCGTCTATCCTCAAGGTCGCAAAAGCATGCCGACGATCAACCAGTTGGTCCGCAAGGGACGCCAGCGTGTGGTGAGGAAGAGCAAGTCTCCCGCGATGCGGGGGAACCCTCAGAAGCGAGGCGTTTGTACGCGCGTCTATACGACAACGCCGAAGAAGCCGAACTCGGCGCTTCGCAAGGTAGCACGCGTCCGGCTGACCAATGGGTTCGAGGTAACGGCGTACATCCCTGGGGAGGGGCACAACCTGCAGGAGCACTCGATCGTGTTGATCCGCGGGGGCCGGGTGAAGGATCTACCGGGTGTGCGCTACCACATCGTCCGCGGTACCCTGGACGCTGCGGGTGTGAGTGACCGTCGGCAGCGGCGGTCGAAGTACGGCGCCAAGCGGCCGAAAGGTAGGTAGCCATGAGCCGCCGCACGCGATCCGTCAAGCGAGTCGTTCTTCCGGATCCGATCTATGGATCGGAGACGATTACGAAGTTCGTCAACAACTTCATGGTCGATGGGAAGAAGTCGGTCGCGGAGCGGATCTTCTACGACGCCATGAAGGTGATCGAGGAGAAGACTGGCCAGCCGGGCGAGAGCATCTTCCGTCAGGCGTTGAACAACGCGAAGCCGGTTCTGGAGGTGAAGTCCCGCCGAGTGGGCGGGGCAACGTATCAGGTTCCGATCGAGGTTCGACCTGAGCGGCGGCAGGCGCTGGCGATGCGGTGGCTGATCCAGTATTCCCGTGCCCGTGGCGAGAAGACGATGGCGGATCGGTTGGCCGCGGAGTTGGTCGCGGCGAGCCGCAACGAGGGCACGACGATCAAGAAGAAGGACGACACGCATCGGATGGCCGAGGCGAACAAGGCGTTTGCGCACTACCGGTGGTAGCGCGCCAAGGCTATCAGCTATCAGCTATTGGTAAGGAACTGATAGCTCTCTGATCGCTGATGGCTGATAGCGGCACTATCGACGCCCTGCAGTTGGGCGTCCCATTATTGATATGACCCGGGTTATCGGTGGGTTCGAACAGATAGCCGATAGCCGATAGCCGATAGCTCGTATAATGCCCCGAGTAACACCGCTTCCGAAGCTGCGCAATATCGGCATCATGGCGCACATCGATGCCGGGAAAACGACGACGACCGAGCGGATCCTGTACTATACCGGCCGAACGCACAAGCTGGGCGAGGTCCACGAGGGTGCGGCGACAATGGACTGGATGGAGCAGGAGCAGGAGCGCGGCATCACGATCACGTCGGCTGCGACCACCTGCCATTGGCAGCGTTTCGGTGAGGACTATCGGATCAACATCATCGATACTCCCGGGCACGTGGATTTCACGGTCGAAGTGGAGCGCTCTCTGCGCGTCCTGGACGGGGCGGTCGCGGTGTTCTGTTCGGTGGGGGGAGTCGAACCGCAGTCGGAGACCGTCTGGCGTCAGGGGGACAAGTACGGCGTGCCACGCATGGCGTTCGTCAACAAGATGGACCGCGTCGGCGCGGACTTCGAGCGGGTGGTGGGGATGATGCACGACCGGCTGGGTGCGAACGCCCATCCGATCCAGTTCCCGCTCGGTCAGGGCGAGGATCTGACGGGGGTGATCGACATCATCCGGCGGGTCGCGCTGATCTTCGACGATTCGACGCTCGGGAAGAACTGGACGGAGCAGCCGATTCGCGAGGAGCTCACCGACAAGATCGAAACGCTACGGTTCAACCTGGTGGAGGCGGCGGTCGAGCACGACGAGGTTCTGATGGAGAAGTATCTCGAGGGTGAAGAGATCACCGAAGAGGAGCTTCGTCATGCCATCCGGGCAGCCACGCTCGCGAACGCGATGGTGCCAGTGCTTTGCGGGTCGGCGTTCAAGAACAAGGGAGTGCAGCAGCTTCTGGACGCGGTGATCGATTATATGCCGTCGCCCGTGGACATTCCCGCGATCCGCGGGCACGATGTCGACGATCCGGAGGAGGAGATCGAACGCCACGCCAACGACGACGAGCCCTTCGCCGCCTTGGCGTTCAAGATCGCCAACGACCCGTTCGTCGGGAAGCTCACCTTCTTTCGCGCGTATTCGGGCAGGCTCAACGCCGGCTCCTATGTGCTGAACTCCACGAAGGGGAAGCGCGAGCGGATCGGCCGAATCCTGCAGATGCACGCGAACAAGCGGGAGGAGCGGCAGGACGTCTTCGCGGGCGACATCGCCGCGGCGATCGGGCTGAAGGCGACGACCACGGGGGACACACTCTGCGACGAATCGAATCCGGTGATCCTGGAATCGATGACGTTCCCGGAGCCGGTCATCGACGTGGCAATCGAGCCGAAGACGAAGGCCGATCAGGACAAGATGGGGGATGCCCTGTCCAAGCTCTCGGATGAGGATCCGACGTTCCGGGTCCACACCGATCCGGAAACGGGGCAGACGATCATCGCGGGCATGGGCGAGCTCCACCTCGAGATCATCGTCGATCGGTTGTTGCGGGAATTCAAGGTCGACGCGAACGTTGGCCGCCCGCAAGTCGCGTATCGTGAGACGATTCGCAATGCCGTCGATAAAGTAGAAGGGAGGTTCGTCCGGCAGTCGGGCGGACGGGGACAGTACGGCCATGTCGTCATCAACATCCGGCCTGGCGAGCCCGGCTCGGGATTCACCTTCGAGGACAAGATCGTCGGGGGGGTGATTCCGCGGGAGTACATCAAGCCAAGCGCGGAGGGGATGCGCGAGGCGATGGATTCGGGAGTGCTCGCCGGCTATCCGATGGTGGATGTGAGGGTCGAGTTGGTGTTCGGCTCCTATCACGACGTCGATTCGTCCGAGATGGCGTTCAAGATCGCTGGGTCGATGGCGTTGAAGGAGGCGGCCCGCCGCGCCGGCCCCGTCCTCCTCGAGCCGATGATGGACGTCGAGGTCGTCACCCCGGCGGATTACATGGGCGACGTGATGGGGGACCTGTCGTCGCGACGCGGCAAGATCGGAGGGATGGAGCAGCGCGGCGACGCGCAGGTCATCCGCGCGCAGGTCCCTCTGTCGGAGATGTTCGGATACTCGACGAGCCTCCGTTCGATGTCGCAGGGGCGTGCCGTGTATTCGATGCAGTTCGCCCATTACGAGGAAGTGCCAAAGTCGAAGGCCGAGGAGATCATCGCGAAGGTCCGCGGGTGAATCGACTTCCCTATCGACGATCCACGACCCCATGTCAACAGTCAAAGACCGACAACCCTTACTGAGGTTTCAAACCAATGGCCAAGGCTAAGTTTGAGCGAACGAAGCCACACGTGAATGTGGGGACGATCG
>WHSP01000010.1 GCA_009380025.1 Gemmatimonas sp.
CGCTTCTCGGTGCGCACGCTTCCTGCACTGTAACTTGTTGTCGGAAAAGGATTAAACCTTCAGGAGGCGCGGATATGGGCATGCGAAGGAAGATGGCCAGGAGGCTCGACGATATGTCGGTCCCGAAGGTGGGGCTGGCGGAACTGAACCACGGCAAGGATACCGTGGTCAAGGCCGCCTCACGCACCTACGACCGGCTCTCCCCGTCCCGTCGAAGGCGTGCGCGAAGGCGCAGCGCAATGACCGGCATCGGTGCCGCAGCGCTGGCGCTACCCATGGGCCTCTGGCTTGGACGTAAGCTCGTGAGCTCCCGCTACGATCAATCGCCTACGACCAGCTTCTCTTGAGAAGTGTGAAGGTGCGCGGCCACGCAAGCGATCGCGCGGGCCGCGCATCCGAGCCCTCCTCGGTCGGTCATGCGGCGCGGTCGTGTCAGCCGCTCCGAGCCACCACGAGCTCTTCGGCGATCTGAACGGCGTTGGTCGCCGCACCCTTTCTGAGGTTGTCCGCCACGACCCAGAGGTGCAGCGTACGTGGGATGTGCAGGTCCTTTCGGATCCGACCCACGAACACCTCGTCGCGACCGGCTGCGTCGCGCGGCGTCGGGAACCCATCGGGAGCCTCAGCGACGACGACCCCGGGCGCCTCCGAGAAGATCGCCATGACCTCCTCACGGCTCAGGTCCCGGCCTAGCTCAACCATCATCTCGACCGAATGGCTGACCTCCACAGGCACGCGCACGCATGTCGGGGCGATCCGCAGGTCCGATATCCCCATGATCTTGCGCGGCTCGTTGATCATCTTGCGTTCCTCTTCGCTCCACCCGTCGGCGTCGAACGGGCCGATCTGAGGGACCGCGTTGGCCGCGATGGACCGGGTGAATGGTGAGTCCGCGGCCGACTGTCCGGCCGACTCCTGTCGGAGCGCCTCTCTTCCCTTCTCGCCGGCTCCACTGACGGACTGGAAGGTCGTGAGCACGACCCGCGTGACGCCTGCCGCGCGATGGATCGGCTGCAGGGCAACGACGACCTGGATCGTGGAGCAGTTCGGGTTCGCGATGATCCCCTTCGAGCGATTCGAGAGCGCTTCGGGATTCACCTCCGGGACGACCAATGGAACCTCCGGATCCATTCGCCAGGCGGAGGAATTGTCCACTACCAGGGCCCCCTCCTCCGCGGCGCGCGGTGCCCATTCACGTGATCGCGCACCGCCGGCCGAGAAGAGGGCGACGTCGACACCGCGGAAGGTCCCGTCGCGAGGCGTCCCGATGG
Organism: Gemmatimonas sp.; assembly: GCA_009380025.1. GTDB lineage: Bacteria > Gemmatimonadota > Gemmatimonadetes > Longimicrobiales > Longimicrobiaceae > WHSP01. The sequence goes on from WHSP01000010.1 coordinate 1,272, forward strand.
TGTACTCGCGACCCTGCCACGACAACCGGGAACCGGCGCTCCGCTCGGAGGCCAGCAGGGTCAACTCGTCGACGGGGAACTCCCTTTCAGCAAGGACGTCCAGCATGGTTCGTCCCACGGCGCCAGTGGCGCCGAGTATGGCTACGTGCATAAAGAATCCTATCGTTCGCCGGCTGCAGCCCCTGTGGCGGGATCCTCGCCGATCAGTTCCAGGGTGAATGCCTCGTGAAGCGCCTGCACGGCATCGTCCTGCCGCGCCTCCTCGACCAGGACGGTGATCGTGATTCCGGATGTCGACACGGCGTAAACCTCGATCTCCTTCTCGAGAAGCGACCGGTAGGCACGGGCGTAGACGCCGGCACGTCGGTGCATCCCGCTTCCGATGAGGGCAATCTTTGACAGACCCCGGCGAACCACAATCCCGCCTCCTCCCATGCCCGGCAGCATCGCGCTCACAAGATCCCCGGCCTCCTGGACCAATTCGTCGTCGAGCGTCAGTTGGAGCTCGATCCGGCCTTCACTGCCCGCCGACTCGGAAATCATATCCACGCTGATCCCGGCCTCTGCGAGGCCGACCAGTACGGCTGTCACCGTTCGCAGCCCTGCTGGCAACCCGTTGAGCACGAGCTTGGCCTGTCCCGATTTCGCCGCGACTCCCGTAAGTACGAGTTCTTCCATGCGCTGAGGCTTCCGGGTGACGAATGTGCCGATCGTATCGTCGCCTGTGTCGAACGCGGACCCGAGCCGAAGGTCGACGTCGTACTTCGCTGCGATCTCGACGGCCCGAGCATGCATGACCTGGGCACCAGCCGACGCGAGTTCCAGCAGCTCTTCGAAGGAAACCTGAGGGATGATCCGCGCCTCCGGCACTTTGCGGGGGTCGGCCGTATAGACACCCCGAACGTCGGAGTACACTTCGCAGCGGTCGGCACCGAGCGCCGCGGCGAGCGCGACCGCCGTGGTGTCGGAACCGCCGCGCCCCAGCGTTGTAATCTCCCGCGCCGCACTCACGCCCTGGAAACCAGCGACGATGACGACGTTCCCCTGTTCGAGCGCCGCACGCACCCGGTCGCCGCGGATCTCCTTGATCCGGGCGGACATGTGGGCCCCATCCGTGATGATCGCCGCCTGGCTCCCGGTCAGCGACACTGCTCCTTCTCCCGCCTCCCGAATCGCCATGGCCAGCAGCGCCATCGAGATTCGTTCGCCTGCCGTCAAGAGCATGTCCATCTCGCGTGAGTGCCGGACGGCCGCATCTGCGTCGCCAACTACCTCCGCCGCGAGAGCCACGAGATCGTCCGTAGTGTCCCCCATCGCAGAGACCACCACGACGAGCTCGTCACCCCGCCGCACGGCCCGCACGACTCTCGCCGCAACCGCTCGAACTCGCTCCGGCGTCGCAACCGAACTCCCGCCGTACTTCTGAACGACAAGCATCTGAAAGCCGTTACCAGGCCGTTGATGAACACGCGTTCGCGAATGCCGAAGAGAAATCGTGCAGACCAAGGCACCCGACGAGCCGCGACCGAGGCGTACGCCTGTACGCCGCAGGGGGCGGCGAGGAGGCGTAACGCAGAGCTGCGCGATTTATCGAAGGCATTCAGAAGATCCGGACTTCTCCGATATACCGGCCCGGGTTCGCCTGAAGGTCCGAAAGAACGCGCCGAAGGGTTGCGATCGCCGCCTGGGTCTCCTCGAATAGCGCGGGATCCTCGAGCAATCGGCCGAGCGTTCCCTCTCCGTTGTCGATCCGAGCTGCCGCTCGCTGCACGACGGCGATGGCTTCCCGCGCTTCGACGATCGTCGGGCCGAGCTGGTCGATCTCCGGTCCGAGCGACTCGAACAGCCTGGACGCACTGGTTGAAAGCTCACCCAGCTCGCCGATTGTCGTGTCCGCCTGTGCGATGAGGGAAGGCACGCCGACAACGGCGTCGTCGATACTTTGGCTCAGCTCCTCCAGATTCTGGCTCGCCCGCTCCGCGTTGGCGAGAATCTGCTCGATCCGTCCACCCTCGACGAACGCTGCTTCCACAGACCCTGCAACACGGTCGAATCGCTCCGTCGTCTGGGTGATGTTGTCGGTGGCCACCAGGACGCTCTGGGAGACGTCCCGGTAGGTCTGCGTCTGCTGGTCGACGAAGCCGGTCAACTGCTCGCTCATCGCCTGCACGTTCTCGATCGTCTCCCGGATTTTGATCGCGGTCTCTTCAGTGAACGCCAGTTCGACACGCTCCGCGAGCGTTTCGAGATTGCCGGCGATCCGCGCGCCGACCGCGGTCAGCTGCGTGATGTCGGGAAGCGTGGCGCCAGATAAAACCTGACCTTGTCGGGCCGTGGTGAATTCCAGCTCTGGATAGCTCGAGCGCGACACGATCGAGGCTTGCCAATCCCCGAAGAGAGACGCGGGGGCGAGCAAGACCGCGGCATCGGCGGGCGGCACTACCCGCGGGGAAATCTGCATCGCAACGACCACTCCCTCTCCCTCCGCGTCCAGGTCGATCCCCGCCACCCGACCCACCTCGACGCCCCGGAACTTCACCGGATTGCCCTGTCTCAGCTCTCCGACCTCGCGGAAGACCGCCGCCACTTCGATCGGCTCCTCACCCCATGGGCGGCCGCTCAGCCAGAACGCCGCCACGACCGTGAGGATGATCCCCGCAACAACCACGATCCCCACCGCGGCTTCGTTGTTCAGCTTCATATCCGCCTCCGGCTAGCCGGCGTGTTTGCAAAAATTCTCATCCCTCCCGATCCCTCCTCGACGAGTTCTGGCCGGCCCTCCACGAACCCCTTGACCACGGGGTGCTGTGAACGCCGAATCTCTTCCGGCGTCCCCTCCTGCAACACTCGGCCATCGTAGAGCATTGCGATGCGATCGCTGATGCAATACGCACTGTCCATGTCGTGGGTGATCACCAGGCTGGTGACTCCCAGCTCATCCCGCATCTTCAAGATCAGCCGGTCGATCACGGTTGTCGTAACCGGATCGAGGCCGCTGGTCGGCTCGTCGTACAGGAGGTACTTGGGCCCAAATGCAATCGCACGGGCAAGACCGGCCCTCTTCCGCTGTCCGCCGGAAAGCTCCGCCGGAAAATTCTCCTCATAACCCTCCAGCTCTACGCGCTCCAGCGAGTCCGCGATTCGTTCTTCGATCTCATCCTTCGAAAAGCCCCCATGTTTGATCAACCCCATGGCCAGGTTCTCCGCGACCGTCATCGAATCGAAGAGCGCGGCGAACTGAAACACGTATCCCACCCTCCGGCGCAGCTCGTACAGGTCCGGCCGACTCAACGACGGGACATCGGTCCCATCCACCCTGACCGTCCCCATGTCCGGCTGGAGCAGGCCAACAATGTGCTTCAAGGCAACGGATTTCCCCGCACCAGAAAAACCGACCAGGGCGACTGTATCGCCCTCGCCTACACGCAAGCTGAGGCCGTTGAGGACCACCTTCGGTCCGAACGACTTGTGCAGGTCGATCATCTCGATCATGGCTGCAGCAGCACCACGGCCCAGAAAGCATCGAAGACAAGAATCAGCATGCTGCTGATCACGACGGCTCGGGTCGTCGACCGACCCACACCCTCCGCGCCCCCCTTGGTCGCGAAACCCTCGAAGCACCCTACCGCTGTGACGACCAGCCCGAACGAGGTGGCCTTGATCAGCGAGAAGGTGATGTCGAACGGCTCGTAGAAGAGCCGGAGCCCACGGATGAAATCGTCGGTGGACATTTGCAGCAGGTTGATGGCCGTGATCCACCCAGCGACGATTCCGATGGCGTTGGCGAAGATCACGATCACCGGAAACATCAGGATCCCGGCGAGCACCCGCGGCACGACCAGATAGGCCACGGGATTGTACGCCAGGGTCTCCAGAGCATCGATCTGTTCGGAGACCCGCATCGTCCCGAGTTCTGCTGCGATGTTCGCGCCCACCCGCCCGGAAAGCGCGAGTCCGGAGAGCACCGGGCCCAGCTCGAGGATCATCGTCTTCCCGACCAGCGCTCCCACGAAGTAGAGCGGAACTGCTCCGGTGAAGGTGTAGGACGCCTGCAGCGCCAGCACGATCCCCGTGAACGCGGCGAGAAAGAGAGCGATGGGGATCGAATCGACGCCGAGGTGCCGCATCTGTCCCACGAGGAGGGGGACCCAGGTTCCGACATCGCGAAGGGACCGGAGCATCTCGACGAAGAAGGTCCCAAAACGACCGAAGGCGGCGAAGAAGCCGCCCGCGGACCGCCCGACGGCGGCGAATGGTCGCGCCCAGGTGGCAGTACGAGCAGTCATCACAGGGAGAGGAGCCGGGGCCACTCTTCGGCATCGAGGCGGACGCCCGTGAAGAAGCGTCCGAACTCGCCATAGCGTGCGCTCGCCTCGTCGTATCGCATCTCCGTTACAATTCGCTTGAACTCGAGGGGGTCCCTCGCGAAGAGGCTGACACCCCACTCCCAATCATCCAGCCCGATCGACCCGCTGATCACCTGGAAGACCCGTCCGGCGTAACGGCGGCCGGTCAGGCCGTGCTCCCTCATGAGCTGATTCCGCTGGTCTACATCGAGAACGTACCAATTGTCGTCATGTGAACGACGCTTGGTCATCGGGTAGAAGCTCAGATACCGCATCTCCTCCGGCGGGACGGGGTAGAGCCGCGTCCTCACATGGGGGCTCGCCGCTTCCGCCTCCGCCTCCGCGGCCAGTGCTCTCTGGTAGTCCGCGCTGTTCGGCTCGAACTGCTTGGCAACGTCTGCCGTGGCGTGATAGAGGCCGGCTTCGGTGACGGCCAGGTAGTCGTAGCGCAGGGTGAGAAAGTCGCCGAGCAGGCAACGCTTGATCCGCATCTCGAGGTCGTTGAGCTCGTCGATGGACGACCGGAAGTGGACGAAGAGCACGTCCGCACCACCACCGACGACCCGATACGCTGCGCTCCAGCCCTGCTCGGTCGGGGGAATGGCGATTTCGAGGAACAGGGCCCGCGCCTCTTCCGCAACGGCGGCCCGATCATCGCGGGAGAGCCGGCGCAGTGCGGCGTAGTCGATCTCGAACGCCTGATGCAGCGAGTACCACCCTTCGACGGTGGCTGGCGGTAGTGCGGACATGAACCGTATGGGACCTTTCGTGTATGACGCATGGCCGTCCCGAGAGACGGCCTTTCCTTTGCGAAGATAGTCGCTTAGGCTGATCGTGGGCAACCGGGTTCGGGGCCCGTGGCAAAGGTAACGCCGCAGCGGATCGCGCCTTCTCGCGGCGTGAACCGTATCCGCGCACCACGGAGCAAGAATCATCAACCGTTTCGGGACTTCGGGCGGGCCGCTATATTGGCCCATCCCTTCTCCTGCTGGCAGCCGAAGAGGCAAATGACTGCATTGCTCGCGCACCCCCTCATCATTCAAGGTGGCATGGGAGTCGGCGTTTCCGACTGGGTCCTCGCAAAGGCAGTTGCCATGCGAGGCCAACTCGGGGTCGTCTCCGGGACCGCCCTCGACACGCTCTTTGTCCGGAGGCTTCAGGATGGCGATGTCGGCGGCGATCTCCGGCGGGCGATGGAGCATTTTCCGATCCCGGGCGTCGCCTCCGAGATCCTCAAGCGCTACTTCGTGGCCGAAGGAGAGCGGGGCGAGTCACCGTACAGGCCGGTCCCGATGTACAAACAGGTCGTCAGCTGCGTTCGTCATCAGCTCACGATGATGGCGAACTTCTGCGAGGTGTGGCTGGCCAAGGAGGGACACGAGGGGACGATCGGCATCAACCTGCTGACGAAAGTCCAGATGCCGAACCTCGGCTCGCTCTACGGAGCGATGTTGGCCGGCGTCGACTACGTTCTGATGGGCGCCGGGATCCCGAAAGAGATCCCCGGAGCACTCGATCGCCTCGCCGAGCACCGTGCGGCCTCGATCAAACTCGACGTCGAAGGGCTGGGCCGCGATGAGGCTGAGTACCTGACGTTCGATCCCCGTGAACATTGGGAGGACGGCGACCCTCCGGCCATCCGCCGTCCCTTCTTCTTCCCGATCATCGCCTCGAACAGCCTTGCGACGATGCTGGCCCGCAAGGCGTCCGGGAAGGTCGACGGCTTCGTGGTCGAAGGCCCAACCGCCGGCGGCCACAATGCTCCACCGCGAGGCGACCGACAGTTCAACGAGCGCGGGGAGCCGATGTATACCGAACGGGACGAAGTCGATCTGCCAAAGCTCGGCCAGCTCGGCCTCCCGTTCTGGCTTGCGGGCGGAACCGGTGCGCCCGACAAGTTGACGGAAGCGCTGGACAGCGGCGCCGCCGGTATCCAGGTCGGGACCCTGTTCGCGTTCTCACGCGAATCCGGGATTCGGACCGACCTGAAACGGGAAGTACTGGAACAGGCGGTGGACCGCCCCGTGGACGTGTACACCGATTCCCGCGCGTCGCCTACGGGCTTTCCCTTCAAGATCGTACAGCTCGGCGACACGATGGCGAGCGAGGACGTCTACCAGGCGCGAGAACGAATCTGCGATCTGGGTTACCTTCGAACGGCTTATCGCATCGAAGGCGGCCGCGTCGGCTACCGATGCCCAGCGGAACCCGTCGATACGTTCGTGCAGAAGGGCGGCGAGCTGCAGGAGACCGTCGGCCGCAAATGCCTCTGCAATGCTCTGCTGGCGGACATCGGGCGGGGCCAGGTTCGGAAAGGGGGGATTGTCGAGAAGCCCCTGCTGACGAGTGGCGACGAGCTAAGCAAGATCGGCCAGTTCGCGCAGGGCCGCCTCGAGTACTCTGCGGCGGACGTGATCGACTATCTACTGTCCGGCCTGCGGGGCCATGTCGCGAAACGGGATCTCTACGAAGCGGCTACGCCTGGGTAGCGCTCCTTACCCGCCGTTGGGCAAGACTCTGGCGGTAGGGGCCATCGGCCGATACTCTGGAGTGACGAACGCGTGACCGGGCGCTCGAATCCACTGAGTTCGACTATCTATGAAGAAGCGCCGTCGGTACAGCACCAAAAGCCGTGTCCCCTCGCGCCGGTGGCACGTTCCCCCGCCCCTCATCCACGGTCCGGAAACCCTCGAGGGGGGAGAGATCCTGCAGGAGTGGGGAAGCGGACTGGGAGTGATCCTCTGGCAGGCCTTTCGGGACTCCGTGCTTTGGGCGACGTCGGCTCCCGAAAGCCGTGCTGAGACGTTTGTGACCGTCGGCAGGTCCGAGACGCGGGGTAGCCCGGAGGTCGCGACCGAGCCGGATCCCCGCCTCGAGGCGGGGTTGCGGATCCTCCAACGGATAGTAACCAAGCCCGATTCGATCCGGGAAGCGCAAGTTGCCCGGGCGTGTCGGCAGCTCTCCGAATGGGCGGATGACAAGGGTCGCCTGGAAACTGCCCTCGCTTTCGCTCAGAGCGCCGCGCTGGCGGTTGCGCAGGACGCAGCCGCGGCCTTCTGGGTCGCCACCATCGCCGTCCGCCTGAACGATCACGCGCGCGCGGAAGTCTGGTTCCGCAGAGCGATCGGCCTTGCACGGCAGAGCCGCGACTGGCGGATGTACTCGCGCTCGTTCGGTGGTCTCGGGAACCTCTACATCCGCCGCGGCAACCTCCCCGCAGCACGACGTCTCCACACCCGGGCCCTCCGCGGAGCTCGCCGGGGTGGCATGCGCCGGGAACAAGCAACCGCCCTGCACGATCTCTTCGCCGTAGCCGTCGAGACCGGCTCTGCCGACGAAGCCGAGCGCTTCGCCCGTCAGGCCTTGGAGGCCTACGGCATCCGCAATCGCAGGGTACACGTGCTAGCCCACGACGTTGCGTACTTCTGGATGGAACGGGGCCACTTCGCCCGCGCCCTGCCTATCTTCCAAGCCGTACTCCCCCTTATGCAACGTCCCATCGAGCGGCTCTTCGTCGCCGCGGACATCGCCCGTGCCGCCGGTGGCGTCGGAGACCATGCCACCGCCGAGGCCTCGGCCGCCGAGGTCTGGAGCGCCGCCGTCGAACCGGAAATCGAGCCCGGTGCCGCACGCGCCCTTCTGGAAGTCGCTCGTGGCTACGTCAGCCTGGATCAGACGGAACGGGCCCGCTCCGCCGCCGAGCGGGCCCTCGCCCTGGCCTCCAAACACCGAGAGAGCAGAGTGCGGTTCGCAGCTGAGGCACTGATCGATTCGCTCGGCACCCGCCCCGAAACCACGATCGAGGAAGAGGTCCCCTCTCCCCTCGCCCAGCCCAACCCCGATTCCGGGGACCAGCTTGCCGCAGACCTGGTCCGGACTCTCGAAGTGATCGCGGGCGAGGCTCCCTGAGCTCGCCCGCGTCGATTCCAACCGTCTGCTCGCCTGTGGCGGCCTGTCGCGTCAACTCCCTCTCATGTCCCTACGCCAGAGCCAATGATCGGCCGCGAGCTCTCCCCTGGTGTGTCAGCAGCTCCGGTTGGGTGTGAGTCGCACGCCGAGAACGTGACGACGAGGACGATGGACGCAAACAGGGCGCGGGTGATTCTCATGATGACCAACCTCGCTGCGAGGGCGAACGATTAGATGGAGATTTCGTTTCCCAGCATAGGGATGTGTAGGCCGAAAGGCCCACGCCCGGGCAACCCAAATGCGCTCCTTTTAGGCCATAACGTGAATCGTACGAACTCGTTACCCGTCACCGCCGTTCACGTTACATGGACTCCTGACCTTCCCGGAAGTAAGCACCGCAGCCGTCTCCTTCCAAAATCAAGTTATCGTATCGCCTTTTCTGCTGCTTGGGGGATCTGACATCCGGAGTTGAGTCCCTGTGTGAACGGGCTGGGCGAGCTCTCGGCACGGGTTGCCAGGGGGTCACGCGAGATTGAGATTCATCAGACCATCGGCCTGGCAAGCACCGTAGCGGCACGGAGGGATAAGGCTGTGACCATGAGGATTCTGTTGGTTGACGACCACGCCGTTCTGCGGGCGGGATTGAAGTCGTTGTTGGAAGCTGAGGCGGGCATGGAGGTGGTGGGCGAAGCGGGAACAGGAGAGGAGGCGATCGAGCTCGCCGAGCGGATGAAGCCCGATGTGGTGGTGATGGATCTATCCATGCCTGGAATCGGGGGCTTGGAGGCGACGCGTCGAATAGCGGAGATGGACCAGGGAGCGCGGGTTCTCGTGCTGACGATGCACGGAGAAGAGGAGCATTTGCTCCCGGTTCTGGAGGCAGGCGGCTCCGGCTACGTGAACAAGCGGAGCGCGGACGAAGAGCTGATCGAGGCCATCAGAACGGTTGCACGCGGGGATGTGTTCCTGTACCCGAACGCCGCCAAGCTCCTGCTCCAGGGGTTTCGGGGGAAGGGTGAGCGGGGGGAGACTGAGGATCCACTGGATAGGCTGACTGACCGCGAAAGGGAAGTACTGAGTCAGACGGCGGAGGGCTACAGTTCGGCGGAGATCGGGAAGAAGCTGTTCATCTCACCCAAGACGGTGGACACGTACCGATCCCGGATCATGGAAAAGTTGGGACTCCACCATCGGAGTGAACTCGTACGATTCGCGTTGCAGCAGGGGCTCCTGAAGGCCGAGTGAGGAGCGTGATGGAAAGAACGGATCGGCGAGTGGTGATTACTGGTGTCGGCCTAGTAACGGCACTGGGGAACACGTCGGAGGCGACGTGGAGAGGCGTTGTTGAGGGTCGATCGGGAATCGGGTCACTGACGCGTTTCGACTCCGGTGATCTGCCGGAAGCGGTCAGGATCGCCGGTGAAGTAAAAGACTTCGTTGTCGAGCCTGTGCTGGATCGGAAGGAGGCCCGCCGGATGGACCTCTTCATCCAGTACGCGCTCGTAGCGGCTGACGAGGCGTTGCGTCATGCCGGGATGGGTGGGCTGACGAGGGTCCTGGATCCGGATGAGACGGGCGTTATCGTCGGGTCGGGGATCGGGGGAATCGGAACGATCCTGGACACCGCGGACCTGGCAAGAGAGAAGGGGACCGGTCGGGTGTCCCCTTTTTTCATACCGGGCGTCATTGGCAATCTGGCGGCCGCCCAGATCGCGATACGAATCGGAGCACGAGGGCCGAACTACGCCACCGTATCGGCGTGTGCATCGAGCAACCACGCGATCGGAGACGCGTACCATGTGATCCGCCGTGGCGATGCGACGACGATGGTCGCGGGTGGGGCCGAAGCTGCGTTGACGCAGCTGTCCTATGCCGGGTACCATGCGGCTCGGGCGCTGGCCACCGAGTACGACGCTCCGGAGACGGCATCGCGGCCGTTCGACCTACGCCGCAATGGCTTCGTTCACGCGGAAGGCGCGGGAATCTTGGTCCTCGAATCGTTGGAGAGCGCGCTCGATCGGAGAGCGACGATTCTCGCCGAGGTCCTCGGGATCGGTCTGAGTGCCGACGCGCACCACGTAACGGCCCCCCCTGAGGACGGGGGAGGGGCCGGGCTGGCGATGCAGCGCGCTCTCCGGAGCGCCGGCTTGGGGCCGGAGGAAGTGGACTACATCAACGCGCACGGCACGTCGACGCCGGTCGGAGATCTGGCCGAGACGCGCGCAATCCGAAGGGTCTTTGGTCCGCACGCGGACCGGATCCCGATCTCGTCCATCAAGTCCATGCTCGGTCATGCGCTGGGAGCGTCCGCCGCAATCGAGGCCGTGGTTTGCGTGAACGCGCTCCGGGAGAGCATTGTACCGCCGACGATCAACCTGACGGACCCGGATCCCGAGTGCGATCTGGATTACGTCCCGCACGAGGCGCGGAGGGCCGATCTTCGGACGGCAATATCGAATTCATTCGGCTTCGGGGGCGCCAACACGGCTTTGGTCCTCGGCCGCTGGGAGAATAGTGAATAGTGAATGGATGAACGCGTTTACCATTCACCTTTCACCATTCACCATTCCCGCCGGTCTTCTGACTTCAGGCGGATGCCCTGCCCTCCGTAGCCATCCGCTCGGGGTGAGCGGGCTCACTGATCGTTTCGACGACCGAGCCAACCTCCCGCTCGCGGTCGCGGTCGCGACTCGCGTAGTCCACCGCCAGGTCAGCCTGGGCAATGATGCCGACGAGGCGGCCCTCCCGATCGATGACGGGAACTCGCCGCACCTGCTCCTGCCTCATCACCCGCATTACGTCGCGAACCGAGTCGTTTTTGTTGACGCACCGGACGCGGTGGGTCATGCAATCGCCGACGTTGAGATTGCCGTCCTTGCCCTCGGCGACGGCGCGAACTGCAATGTCCCTATCGGTGATGACTCCCTTCAGGCGCCACTTGTCCGAACCATCCACTACCGGGATGATGCCGACGTCGAGGTCGCGCATCAACGTGGCGGCCTCGGAGACCATTGCTTCGGGTGTGACGACTTGCGGATCCCCGGTCATGATCTCCGACGCCCGCATCCGGTGCCTCTCGTCCGACCGGGAGCGTGTCGGAGCCTCTGCGAGCTCGCCCCAGCCGCCACCGTATCCGGACTCCATCGAGGGATAGCCGGCGCCCCAGCCAGCGGGAGGATAGCCCCCGCCCGGCGATCGGAAACCCGGACCGAAACCTCCGCGGAAGTCGGCTCCGTACCCCGCGGGCAAACCAAACCGACCGGTCCGTGATCCTCTGATTTCCCACTCGTCGGCGCGGTTGGGTTGATCGTACCCGGCGTTCGGCATACCGGCGTAGCCCTCGCCGTACCAACCCTCCTCCCCCGGGAAGTCGCGCCAATCCGATCCCCAGCCATCGGAGCGCATGCCCCCAATCGCAGCTCCGGGTGGCTGCCAACGCCCGTAGTCCCGTCCGTAGTCTCGGCGGAAATTCCTGTCGTAGGGTGCCATCGTCGCCTCCTGCTCACGGTGGGGGATCCAGCACTTCGGGGGCGGGACAGGGGATGCAAGGAATACACCGGTTGCCGCGATCGGTTTGTCACGCGAATGGTGTTGTCTCGGACGTCGAACCCGTGGAAGCAACTGGCAACTGGCCGCTGGCAACCAGGAGCCTCTCATCCGGAATCCAGCGGAGCTCCAGGCCGTTGCCGCAGCCACCTTCCGACGAGAGTCAGATAGCCGAGGACCGCGATCGCGGCGAAGCTGAACCATTGAAACGCATAGCCGAGGTGGGGGCCCTCGTCCAGGGCGGGAAGCGGGACCGGAACCGGGGATGGTTCCCCGCCTGTCGTCGACGTGGCTTCCAGATAGAGGGGGAGGAGGGGAAGATCGAGTTGGTCGACGAGGGTTCGATAGTCGAGACGACGGAATGTGGCGATCGCGGTATCCGCGACCTGAATCGCCAGCGGAGAGGCGTCCGCCCCGGCGTCTGGGATCGATCGGAGAATCCCTTCGAATACGTGGCGCCCACGAAGCGCGAAGGGACGTGGGTCGAGAGTCGCGGCGTCGGGAGACGGAAGCCATCCGCGATTGACCAGCACGAGCTGCCCGGATTCGGCCGCTCTGAGGATAGAGGTAAGGTGAACGCCTGGGCTACCGTTGTGAGAACGCCCGCGGAGTAGCAGGTCGCTGCCTTCGATCACGGTTCCTCGGGCGATCGACCGGCGGTACTGGTAGGCTTCGGGGTGGGAGGCGACCGCGGACATGGCAACGGAATCGAGCTCGATCGGAGGCTCAGCGAGAGCGCTGGATAGAGAGGCATTCAGCTCTCGCCGCTGCTCCAGCCGGTCGAGCTGCCAGAGACCAAGGCGTATGCAAACGGCTGCGACCACCACGGCGACGATCCCAGCTACGACTCCCGCGGTGGAGACCTTCATTCGCCTGGTTCTCCGGTCAGCGCCACTCCTCGTCGTCGGATTCCGCCCATGGCTCCTCGTGGAGCCACTCGTCCTCTGCCTCACGGATCGCCTCCACGTCGAGCTCGCCGCCATCCTCGCCTAGCGAAGCCCGCCACGGTTCTTCCTCGTATTCCCGCGATTCGTAGGACTTGCGCTTCCGCATCGCAGCGGCGGCCCCGATCATCACGAGGACGGCCATCAGGATCCAGAGCATGGTCATTTCCAGCAGTAGCGGAAACGAACGGTACATCTTCCTGTAAGGTACGGCGGGTGGGCCGGATACAGCAACGTGGATAGCGGTCTTGACCGATGTAGGGAGCGAATAGGCGCCTCCAGACCGCGGGCACGGGTCCGGCGACGGGATTCGCGCTTGCGCGACCGTGTCAGAAGGGCGGAACCCATTGACGATGGCTACAGCTTCCTGGGACCGCGGTCCCACATGGACACCGCGTGCCGCGGCGAGTCGCCCGCGCTCCCAGGAGGATCGCGAGTGGTTCTGCACTACTTCATGGATGGAACTAACGGTTTCTGGCCTGCGGGCTCCAGCGGCAATTGGGGCATGGATCTAGAAGCGCCTCCGCCATCCATCGGCGATGATGTCCGCCGCGCCCACGACGTATTCGCCGAGTCGGCCCGAGACCACGTCGCGAAAAGCGCTGAACCTGGAGCGGCCGTTTCGGTGCTCCTCCGCCTCCCAGTCGTCATCGTCCCATTCATCCTCCTCAATGGGAGGAGGCGCCGCCAGGTCGGCGGCTGTCTCGAGCTCCTCGAGCTCGTCCTCCTGGGAGCGAGCGATCGCCAAGAGTCTTCGAGCACGCGATTCCCACAGTGCCGCGCGCGCTTCCGCCTTCGGATCTCGCGGTTCCTCCTCGCCGCCTCCAGTCAATAGGCCGAGGACGAGACCAACGACGAGCGCCGCCCCGGCCGCCTGAAGGGGCCGCTCCCGAATCTTCGCACCGATGTCGAGACGCTCCCTCAATCGCTGCCGCTTGCGAAGGAGGACGTCCTCGATTTCATCGATGGTGTGGGACATGCGATCCCGTGTCCGCTCGATTTCGGCTCGGGCGGCTTCGGGGTCGTTCGGGGGCGATTGGATTTCGTGTGGCATGGCGTCTGACCTATCGGAGGATCCGGCCGAGCACGAAGCCGATACCGAGTGAGGCGAGGAGCGCGGGAGCCGGACTCCCCCGGACCGCCCGCTCGAGCATCTGCGTCGGATCGCCGCCGTCTCGCAGATAGGAAGCTGTCGACTCGAGGCCGCGAGCCACTCGCTGTGCACCCTCGCCCACCTTCCCTCGCATCCCGTCCGCCCCGCTTTCTTCAGCCGCAATGCGATCCAACTGGACGGCAGCCTCATCGAGCCCACTTGCGGCGCGCCGGAGCGCGACGTGTGCGGCGCCCTCGAGACGCACCTGCGCCTGCTCGCCGAGTCGACGAACACGAGCGACCCCATCTCGCACCTGGTGCGCCAGTTCCTGCTCGGACGATTGGCCCCCGCCCATCAGCTCGAGAACCCAGTCATAGTGCCGTCTTTCGTCCAGCGCATGCCGATCGACGAGAGTCTTCACCGGGCCGTTCCAGGACTCCGCCTTCCGCGAGTAGCGTCCATACTTGCGCAGGATCCGCAGCTCGTTCCGGCGCCAGACCCGGAGGAGGCCGGAGTCGCCAGCGGCACCACTGATTTCCTGCACCGCCTGCCTCAACGGGCCCATGACGTGTGGCTCGTTCATGGGCCGCCCCCCGAGATCCAGGATCAGATCGTTCAACGCACGGATGTGATCCTGGTGATCGCGCTTGAAACCCTCGATCTGACGGACGTGCTCCGGGTTCTCGAGTTGTTCGATCGCGATCTCATACGCTCCGATCGCATCATGGTCGAGCTGGAGGAGATCGTTGAGTCCGTCGATCATCTCGGATACGGCTACGCGGCCGGCACCGTCCGTTGCAGGATCCCCTATCCTTGTCACGGCTTCTCCCTCACTTTCTGGAGGCGACCACCGAGCGTTCCGAGCCTTTCCAGCCCCGAGGTACCTGCCCGTGGCGCGAAATGTCAGGACGCACTAAGCATTCCAGCCCCCAGTCGCGACAGCAGGCCTCGAGTCGATCACCGCGGCTGGCTTGCTCGAGGAGCCCGCGGAACCCGAAACCCAGAACCATGGGAAACGTCGAGGACAAGGTAGTGATGATCACGGGGGCCTCCCGTGGCCTGGGCGCTGCACTCGCGGAGGTTTGCGCGGCCGCGGCCCCAGCCCTTCGATCTGCGCGCGAGATCCGGACGCCCTCGGGGAGGTGCGCGGTCGCGTCGTACGAATGGGGCGAGCAGCCGGAGAGTGTCAAGGCACCGGTTCGGTGGCTCCTCTGCTGTGCTGGCTGGCGAGCACCCATCGGCAACGGTGTCGGGACGGAGATTTGCGGCCGACGACTGGCTCGATGAACGAGCCTGAAGTGCAAACAAAACTTGCCTCTGGGATAACCACATGAGCCGTTTTTCAAGGGATCGCACCGTGCGTTTTGGCGCCCTCATCGCGCTCACGTTTGTCAGCTTGTCGGTCGCGGGGTGCGCCGCACTCGGCGGGCTCGGGATCCAGGCCCCGACCTTCAACGTCGTGCCGGACCAGCCCTCAGAGCTACGGCTGATGGGTCCCTCGATTCAGAATCCCTTGGGCGGCGCTTCGGTCAGACTCTTCGCACGTGTCGAGAATCCGAATCCCGTCGGTATCACGCTGACCTCTGTCGCGGGCACCCTTCGCCTCGAGGGCCAGGAGGCCGCCGACGTCGACTTCCCCGTCGGCGTACCGCTCCAGGCAGGGGGCTCGACTGTCGTACCCCTCGATCTGACGATCGGCTTCGCCAACCTCGCCGAATTGGCCGATGTCATCAGGCGCGCGGTTGGCCGGGGCGAAGTCGGCTTCTCCCTCCGTGGCACTGCGACGGTCGATGCCGGCGTCCTGGGGCAGCCCACCTTCGGCCCGATGACCCTGCTCGAGGGATCCTTGGACGCGGGTCCCTGATCGGGTCGCCTCGGGGAAAAAAGGGGGGGCGATCGATGTGAGTCGACCACCCCCGGCAGTAGTATTCGGTCACCGACGACTTCAGTCCCCGTAAACCGCCCCCGCAAGGATTCCGATCGCCCGCTGGCAACGGTGGCAGTACAGGGCCGCGGCATAGTCGCCTTCCGGCTCGGTCATCGAGGCGAATCCGTCAGAATCGATCTCCGGCTCAATGAAGGCGAGAACTTCGATCTGTTCCGGCCCACAGGTGGGGCACGGAACGTTGGAGGGATCTCGGCGATACGCCATGAGGAGCTCCAGCGCCTCCGCGTCCGTGAAGGGCCCGCTCGGCTGCGGCAGCTCCGCCCCGGCCATCAAGTGCGCTATGCGGTTCATCCGCCCCTCCTTATCCGAAAAGGGTCCGCCGGGGTTGACCCGAACAAAGCCCTATCCGTTGTATTGCAAGGTTCTGACGTCGTCCCACCTAATACTCTTTGCAACAACCGTTCTCAAATTGTCAGTTGATGTAAATATATGTTATTTCGTGCTTTATGACGTTTTTGCAAGGAGTTTCCGCCGGTTGGGTGCCGCGAGTGGACGCCGTCGGGGACACGTGTGTGAACGGGCTCCGCTGCCGGCCGCCGGTTGCCGATTGCCAGCTCCGCAGACTCGAATTCCGCGCCGTTGACTGGCATCTGGCACCTGAAAACCTCTCAGTTCAGAGCCACCCTCGCTTCCGGAAGAAGCGCAGGAGAGCAGCGCCGGTCACGAGCATCGTGATGAGCGCGAACAGGTATCCCCACCTCCACCGGAGTTCCGGCATGAACACGAAGTTCATCCCGTAGATACCGGCGATGAGGGCCATCGACATCAGAATGATGGACCACCCGGTGAGGGTCTGCATCGTCCGATTGAGCTGGTTGGCCGAGTTCCCGGAATTGACTTCCATGAGGCCCGCGACGAGCTCGCGGAAGGTGTCTATTTCTTCGGCCACTCGGAGAATATGGTCGTGGACATTCTGAAAGTATGGGATCAGCTCCGGGTGGACGAAGGGGAGATCGCGCCGGAGAAAGGAGCTGAGGACGTCTCGCTGCGGAGCCAGCACCCTGCGCAGGAGCACGAGCTCGCGTCGGAAACGAAGGGCTTGCTCTATCGACGATTCCGCCAGACCGCTGAAAACGCCTTCCTCGAGTTTCGCGAGGTAATCGGAGAAGTGCTCGATAACGGGGAAGTAGTTGTCTGTAATTGCGTCCAGGACGGCGTGCGCCACCGTTCCGGAGTCGTTGAATCGGGCCGGGTCTTCGCACCATTCAGCGAGGAGCTCGTCGACCTCCGGGATGACCTTGTCGTGGACCGTAATGAAGAACGTCGGCCCGATGAAGAGGTGGACCTCGTTGAGGGCCATGCGCTCACGATCGAGGTTGAGTTGGGTCGTATAGACGACCAGGAATGAATAGTTGTCGTAGCGGTCGATTTTGGGTCGCTGTCGCCCGCGGAGGCAGTCCTCGACGGCGAGCGGATGAATGAGGGCCCTGTCCCGGAGAAAGGCGGCTTCCTCAGCGGTCGGCGAGAGGACGTCGATCCACGTTAGCGAGGGGGTGTCCGCAGGTGGGGAGGTAGCGAGAGCCTGGCGCACTCGTGCCGCGGCTTCATCCTTATCGATAGCCTGGACTGTATCGCCATCGCCCGCATAGCAGCGGATCTTGGGACCGTTTTGGTCTGAACCCATCGCTGGAGCTTCCTGGTTCCTGCAAGGGATGTCCGCTCGCGGCGGCTCGAGGTCGTCCGGGAGTAGAGCAAGTTGCCGCCTTCCGGAGATGCTGACGCGGACGCGGGTCAGCGCCAAGCACGCGCGACGGCTGGATCTGCCGACTCAGGGAAGCGATGAGGATGAAGCAGCCTCGCAAGGGTCTCGATGCCCGCTACGACCCGAGGGCCTGAGCGGCTGAACCAGGCGCTGTCCAGGAGCCATGCTCGCCGCTCCCGCATAGCTCGGTAAGCGACGTTTTCGAGGCGGGTCCTCATTCGTTCCGCATCGAGATGGGCTCGATCGAGATCGAACCCGCACGGTTCGATCAGTAGCACGTCCGGGTCCATCGGGGCGAGCAACCCCCAATCCGTTTCCGCAGATCGCAACCCGACGCGGCCGATGAGGTTCCTGCCCCCGGCTCGATCGACCATTTCCGGAACCCAGTGACCGGGAGCGAACGGTGGGTCCAGCCATTCGAGCAGTAGCACCCCTGGGATCGCCTCGGAGACCACTGCCCTCGCGACTGTCCAGAGCCTTTCCCGCAAGCACGACACGGTCTCGATGCCGCGGTTCGGCACGTCGCCGGCTTCAGCCACCTGCTCGATCGTGAAAAAGATCCCATCGAGGGTGTGGGAGTCGAGAGATGCCACCTCGACGGAGCGAGACAATTCGGCAACGGCGGCCTCGACCGATCCCGTCGGAACCGCGCAGACCTCGCAAACCGCCTGGGTGAGCACGAGGTCGGGCCGAAGGCTCTCTAGGAGCCGCGTATCGACTTCGTAGACACTTCCATGCTCGAGCATGGAGTGCCGAACGGCGGCGTCGATTTCCCCGCTGTCGAGGCCCGAAGGATCGAACCTGGGTCGGCTGACCCGTGGCAGCGACGTGGCCTGAGGCGGGTAGTCGCACTCGTGGGAGATCCCGACGAGCGATTCACCGAGACCCAGCTCGAAGACAATCTCCGTTGCGCTCCCAAGGAGTGAGACGATTCTCAAAATCGGCTTTCAGAGGACATGGAAAATGACCTGCGCGAGACGGCGCCACGACGGCCGACACCAGGGATCACGCGGCTTGTCGCGCCTGCTGAACGGGGGTAACTTACGCCCCTCTTTCCCCCTGACGGAGGGCCGTTCTTTGCAGACGATCCATCAGCCGCCTTTACAGATCATTCATCAGCCGCGTGTCACGCTGATCGCTCGTCAGGAGTTCATGCATCCCGAGCACATTCACTGGGAGAGCGACTCGGACGTGCCGGCTCAGGCACTCACCGAGTTCTCCGGCCGCCTCTGCTACCTCTCGTTCGGCAAGGACGCGGGTCTGGAAGGCGGCCACAAGACGATCGGCGGGCGCACGACGAACGAATCGTACCTGGCGAACATTCTGAAGGTGAAACATGGGAGCGTCCTCGAGCATGCTGCCTGGACGCTATTGCTCGAAGGGGTGAGCCGCGCGCTCACCCACGAGCTGGTTCGCCACCGTGCGGGGTTCGGATTTTCACAGCTCAGCCAGCGGTACGTGGACGAGTCGGGCATCGGCTTCGTCGTTCCCCCTGAGATTGCAGAGGGAACGAAGGCGTACGAAGCATGGACCCGCGCGTGCAGAGAGTCGTTGGAGGCCTATCGTGAGATCCTGGCGGCGATGATCGCCCAGATCGGCGAGGACGGAAGCGCGACCATGAGGAAGAAGCGAGCTCGCCAGGCGGCTCGCTCGGTTCTTCCCAACTCGGCGGAAACGAAGATCGTGGTGACGGGCAACGCCCGGGCGTGGCGTCATCTCATCGAGATGCGCGGGAGCGAGACGGCGGATGCAGAGATCCGACAGCTGGCCATCGCCGTACTTCGGGTCCTTCAGCCGGAGGCCCCGCACATCTTCGGCGATTTCCAAATCGTCCCGCAGGCGGACGGGACGGAGATCACCGAGACCGAGTACTCCAAGGTCTGAGGACGTCCCCCTTCCGGAGCCGCAGTCGAGCCCAGGAGCCCACCGTGCGGCTGCTGGAAGGCGATCGCGTAAGTACCGACGATCAACACCCAGATCGTGACGTAGATGGGCACGAAGTAATGCCTCAACTTCAGCATGCGTGGATGGAGAATCGGCTTTCCAGCGAATTTTCCCCGTGGCTTGTTCGGGAAGAAGAAGGTCTTGTAGGTCTCGATGGTCGCAACGCTGTATCCGGCGGCGCCGATGCCGATGTAGACCCAGTCGGTCGTGAAGAAGGCGAGCAGGGAGGCCCAGAACAGCGACACTGCTGGACTACGAAAGAACTTCAGCGTTTCGAATCCCTCCACGGGGGCATCCTTCCACGCCCCGCCGAAGGCGGTCAGCCAACCTCCAAGGCTTCCCACGGTGACCAGAATGAGCCAGGGAGGCAGATTCGGCCGATTCTCCTGAAGGGTCGCAACCCCCCAGATCGAGACGGCGAGTAACGCTACGATGCCGACCAGCGCGCTCCACCGGATCCGCCGGTCGTCGATCGGTCTCCCTCCGATCCCGAACTGCATGGGAATGAAGTACTTGGTCTGGTCCTCCTCGCGTATGAACCCCTTCCAGAGCTCGAGCGTAAGCCGCTCGAAGCCATAGATCAGCCCGAAGAAGACGACCATGCCGGCTGGCCGTGCCAGGTCGATGTCAGTCACCAACATGGCGATGACCGCCAGTGTGGATCCGACGACCACACTCCGGAAGTACTTTGGCCAAGTGAACCCTTCGTGGATCGAGTCCTTGTACATCCCCCAGGTGGAGATGTGAGCGCCGGCCAGAACACCGATGAGGATGGCGATGATCAGCTGCAAGGGTCGGGTTGCTCCTCGATTCGCGATGAAAAGTCTGGGCGACGGATCCGGGATTGGATCAGGCGCCGCCCGCGGTTGCGGTTTCGTAGATCCGTTCGACGAGCTCGAGGTCGCGACGGGCAGCCTCGAGCTCGTAAAGGGCAGGACGTCCCGTGCGGATCGCCCCGAAGAAGTCCTCGAACATCGCCCGATAACCGAGCAGGTCTCTTGGGTTGGGCACGGAGATGCGTCGGGTACGGCCGCGAACGCCCAGAAGGAGGCCGTTGGACTCGAAGGTGATCGCGCCCTCGGATCCGTAGATCGCGGAAAGCCGGAGCCCCCGGGTCGGGGATCCTATCTCCCACGAATAGAGCAAGGTGCCAACGGCCCCTTCGGCGTAGCGGAAGACGGCGACCATCGTCCTGTCCGGGCGGTCGGGAGGTCCCGGCCGAAAGCCGTGGACGTCGATTACGGTCAGGCCGAGGTTGGCCATGAAGTCGACCCAGTGGATGCCCCCCTCGAAGAGAGCCCCGCCCTCGCTGAGTTCCGTTCGATCCCGCCAGTCGCCCGTGGTCTGCTGCTTGAGGGCATTGACGGTAATGATCCGCGGGTCACCGATCGCACCCCGAGCGATCGTTTCTCGAAGCTCTCGAAGCAGTGGCTTATAGAAGTAGTTTTCGGCGACGAAAACCCGACACCCGGCACGCTCCGCGAGCTCGCGGACCTCGTCGAAATCCGTTGCCCGGAGGAAGGGCGGCTTCTCGACGATGACATGCTTTCGGGCCACGAGGGCCTGGCGTGTGAGGTCCAGGTGGGTGGAGGGCGGTGTTGCAATCAGGACGACGTCTGTGTCCAGGCTTTCGATGGCGGCGGAATACCCCCCGAAGTGGCCCGCACCCGCGTATCGATCGCAGTACGAGCGCGCCCGCGATGCGTCGCGGCTTGCGTAGTACCGGCGGATGTCGGGTATCCGTTTCAGCGTGCGGCTGTGGAGCCGGGTCGCGAAGCCGCAGCCCAGGAGGGCGATTCGCAGATCGGTCATGCGGTGCGGGTCAGGACCGTTCCCACACGAAGCGCATTCGCGGCGATCGTCAAGCTAGGGTTGACGCCACCGCTGGTCGGGAAGACACTTCCGTCCGTGACCCACAGGTTGTCGATCCCGCGGAATCGGCAGTCGCGGTCGAGAGCCGAGGCCCTCGCGTCGTTTCCCATTCGGACCGTTCCGACGGCGTGCGAGAACGTGCTCACGTTCCAGGTCAGGCTGAACCGGGACCCGGCCCGGCGTAGGATTTCGCGAGCCCGACGGACGAGAGCCGCCCGTGCGGCGAAGTCGCGGCGGCTATAGCGATGTCGGATCCGGGCGCCGGGGAGGCCGAAGCGATCCTTGACAGCCGAGTCGACCTCAACGCGGTTTACGGATCGCGGCTGATCTTCAGCGATCACGAGCAGACCCGTCAGGTTGGCGACGAGGGCACCGACCGGAACAGCCAACGCCTTCGGCAGGAGCGCCCGGACGAGGCCCGTTGGCGGCGCCATCACCTGTTGGATGTTTCCGAGCTTTCCGAGGTCTGGAAGTCGCGGGTCGCCGAAGTAGAAATCGTGAATCGCGAGCTGTTTGTGGTGCTCGTCCTCCGCATTCGGAGGTGACCGGAAGAAGCCGTACGTCATCGCATTGCAATGCCGCATCAAGTACCGGCCGATGACCGACCCGCCGGGGCTGACGTTCTGAAGGCCTGAGGCGAGGAGGAGGTGCGGGGTGGCGAGAGCGCCCGCCGCCAGCACTATCAGTTCTCCCCGAAAGCGTAAACGTGCCTCCGTCTTGGCATCGACCGCGTCGACAAAAGCAACCCTCGAACCCGACCGACCTAGGCGCGTCACGACCGTGCTGGGCCGGAGCACCATTCCTCGCGCGAGCATGCCGGGGATCAGTCGAGTCGCGAGGTCGTTCTTCGCGCTGACCGCACAGGCGAAGGCATCACACGTCGTGCAGGAGTGGCAACGGGCCGCGTCGATCGCCATCGGGATCCGGAAGGGGCGCAGGCCCAGCGAGTTGGCGGCTTCGGCGATGCGGGTCGCCACCGTCGCGAGAGGTGGAGATCGATGACCGTACGGCTGGCTCCGCGCGGGCTCGGTCGGATCGACACCCGGTTCTCCGGCGATGCCCAACACCTTCTCAACCCGTCCATAGAACGGTTCGAGCTCCGCGTAGCCCAGCGGCCAGCATGCGGCCGGATCGGTGGAGATCTCCGGCGCCGTGTCGAAGTCTGCTTCGCGGAATCGGAAAGACGCGCCGCCGTAGAAGACCGACGGTCCGCCGACGCAGGCGCACAGCCCCTGCTGGCGCCACCCCATCGGGGTCCGACGCGCGTAAGCACTCTCTGTCGTGTAGTGAGGGGTGAGAACGAAGGCGCCTTCTTCACGCCAATTGTGTTCTCCACGAACAACCCAGTCT
This sequence comes from Gemmatimonas sp., assembly GCA_009380025.1. Lineage (GTDB taxonomy): Bacteria > Gemmatimonadota > Gemmatimonadetes > Longimicrobiales > Longimicrobiaceae > WHSP01. The sequence goes on from WHSP01000010.1 coordinate 23,926, forward strand.
CCGCGCTCGAGCATCAACACGCTTGCGCCAGCCTCGACCAGGGGGAGCGCGGCGAGACACCCCCCGAAGCCGCTGCCAATTACGATCGCGTCGTACTCCTCCTCTGCTGGAGCGGACATCCGTGCCCTTCCCGAGGTCTCGTTGTGCGATGTAACGGAGCCAACACCGCACGGTCTGAGGCGGCAGGAACGTATCCGGAGTCGACCGGTGGTACAAGGGGCCCGAAAATCGCGTAAGGCCATCAGCCACCAGCTATCGGCGATCAGAAATGACAGCGAGTCATAGCCGATCCCTCAGGTGCTGGTCGGCGATTCGCCGACCTACCTACCGCGTGCTACCTCTTCCAGGATCTCGAGATCGCGCTCCTGGTGGATGCACTGATTGATTCTGGCAGCCATCACATCAAGCTCGGATCGGGAAGGTACGGAGGCCGAAGGATCCGGAAGCTGAAGCGGGAAGGGAGCACCTTCGGGTACGGGGATCAGGTGGAGGTGGAAGTGGAAGACGTCCTGGCCCCCGTGCGCGCCGTTCGGGGAGAAGAGGTTGATGGCGCGCGACCCGGTCGCTCGGCGGAGCCCGGGTAGAATCCGGCGGGCCACGGCGAAGGTCCGTGCCGCGAGTGCCTCCGGTACGTAGAAGAGGTTCTTGTAGTGTCGCTTCGGTACTACAAGTACATGCCCTCGGTGTAAGGGCTGGACGTCGAGGAAGGCGATCACCTCGTCGCTTTCATAGAGGACGCTGACCATTTCGTCGCCGCCGATGATGCGGCAGAAGACGCAAGAAGGGTTTTGATCGGGGCTCATCCGTCCTCCAGAGGTTGTTTCGGCTGTCCTCGCGAAGGGTGCAAGAGGTACGCCTTGTTCGTCGGGCGCGGGCCTGGCCTTGGGAACCGTCGGCGGTCGCCACCGAACATAGCCGTGGCTCACCAGGTACTCATCGAGTATGCAATCAACCGAGACGTCGTCCAGGAACCCATCGCACCCGCCGGATGACAGTCCGGCCCCGCCCTCGGTGACTCCAGCGCTGCCGCTTCTCCTGCTGGAGACCCTCCGCGATCGCGACCAGCCCGAAGAAGTACTCGAAGATGAGGACATCTCCACCAGCCTGCCCCGGCGCCTCGGGCTCAGCGAGGTCGTGCGCCTGCAGATTCGCCGGTTCGAAGAAGAAGTCAAGCTTCGTCGTCCGCAGGGGCCTTCCCAGATCGAAGATCTGATGCGTCTCGTGATCCGAAGACCCGACTCAGAGGCGATCTTTGGAGAGGCGGGTCGACGAATCGCAGAGCGCTATTGGCATCAGCGCGCATCGGGGCTTCGAGCGCTGGTCCGCTTCCTTCCCCGGGCAATCGCCCTGCTGTTCGCGCAACGTGCCGGCAAGAGGATGTTCGGCGAGCTCGTCGGCCCCTCGAGCTTCACGATCGGCCGCAGACCGGAGAGCCTACGGATCGACTCGCCAATGACTTGTCGCGCCGATCCCAGCGGCGCTGCGTGCTCCTTGTACGCCGGCGCCTTCCTGGCCTTGCTCGAGCTCTATACTGGCCGTCGATACCGGGTCCTTCACACGTCGTGCGCCACCAGTTCAGGAGAGGAGCTCTGCGAGTGGTCTGTCGAGATGAGGGAATGAAGCGATCAGCTTTCAGCGCCTGATCTGACAACTGGTTGCTATTCCACCTTCTTATCCAGGCCGGCTGCTTCGAACAGCTTCCGGCGAATCTGGCGGTCGAAGATGACCCATTTCTCCTCCCTCTCGTCCGTGTCGTCGCCCGCCCCGGCCAGGAAATCGAGCTCGATCTCGAAGCCACCTGCACGCAACCTGCCGCCCCCGTAATACCTCCCCGACGAATTCATTCCCAACGCAGACTTGAGGAACGCGTCGACCGCCAAGGTCGCGTCGTTGGTCCGGAGGCTACCGATGAGCGATTCGCTTCCGTTACCCTCGGCCAGCATTCCGTAGACGATGGCGGTCTTCACATTCTCCTCCTTCAGGAGGAAGTCGGCCGCCTGGGGGATCGCGTCACGATCGGCCCACCGCAGGCACCCGACACCTGCGAGCGAGAGACCTCCGCGAAGGATTCGACGCCCGAGTGCGGCGTGAATCGTCTCCATCGTACCACGCGACTTCTGAACGCAAAGCACCCGCTCGAGGAGCACACGGTCGGCAAACTGGCTCAGGTAGGCAGCAGCATCGTACTCGCTACCCGTCGCGCGGATCAGGCTGCTCGTCTCGCTGTGTAGGCCATGAAGAAGGGCAGTCGCGAGCGAAACGTGGACGCTGTTCCCCGGGTCGAGCTCGAGAAACGCGCCGGAGGCGAGGTACTCGGCAAACTGGGTCGCGGCCGCTCCGAGTGGCCGGACGTCACTGAAGATCGGGTCGAGGAGGTCCTGGGGATCGTGGTGATCGATCACCGCAAAGGTCGGGATGCCCGCGTTCCGCAGCCGACCCGTGAGCCGGGTAGTGGTTCCCTGATTGTCTACGAATACCGCCGCGTCGTAACGACTCAGGTCGATTTGCTCGGTGAATCGAATGAGCTCGATCTCGAGCAGGTTGACCAGCGCTAGATTTTCCGGATGACTGATCAGCCCGTCATAGACGATGTCCGACTCGATGCCGAATGGACGCGCGATTTCTCGGTAGGCGAGGGCGGACGAGATCGCATCCGGATCAGGATAGTCCTGGATGGCGACGACGTGGGATTCGCCTCGGCGGCCCGAGAAGAGCTCGCGCAGCAGATGCGGAAGGTCTGCCGGTATTTCGCCCGCCGTGGCATCCTCGGCGGGCGTGGGTTCCGGCACGTCCGATCGGTCTACACTCACTTCCGCGGGCTGGGTCATGCGACTCCTCTCACGCCTGCCGCCGTTTGAAAAAACGCCATGCGTTCGGCAGCCATCGTAGCGAGGGCTGTGCCAGTCAGTCCGCGAGCTGCTTCACCTTCGGCCTCCCGGCATAGCGAGGCTGATGGAAGAGGAACCCCTGCGTGAGGTGAACGCCGAGCCCCTTCACCGTCTCGTACTCTTCATCGCGCTCGACTCCCTCGGCGATGACCAGGATGCCGTGGTCGTTGGCGAAGGACACCATCGTCTCGACCAGGTTCTGCTTCATGAAATTCGTGTCGATCCCGGAGATCAGGGAGATGTCGAGCTTGATGTAATCAGGGGCGAGGTTCGCGATGCTGCCGAGCCCGGCATACCCCGAGCCGGCATCGTCGACTGCGAAACGGAATCCCTGATCTCGGAAGTTACGGAGGTGCTCCTGGAAAGCGGGATAGTCGGTGATTGCCGTTCTCTCGGTGATCTCGAAGACGATCAGCTCGGGATGCTGGATTCCGAGGTCGTCGACGTCGAGGTAGCGAAACGTCGGATCGCGGAAGTCGTGCGGATCGACGTTGAGGAAGAGAAACTGGTCCGGATCGAGAAGACTGGCCATCCCCTCGATCGCGCGCCGGCGGCACAGGCGGGATAACTCCCAGATCAAATTCGCCTCTTCGGCCACGCTGAACAGCACCTCGGGAGAACGAAGTCCGCGGAGCGAGCCGCGCGCAAGGGCTTCGTAGCCGTAGACGTCGGCCGTCTCCGTGACCACGATCGGGTGATACTCGACGTAGACGGCACCTCGGCGAAGCGTGGTCTTCAGGTCGGCGATCTTGCGGGTCCGTTCCCGGTGCACGACGCTACGCGCCGCCTGTGCCGCTTCGCGAATACCGCGATAGAGGTTCCGCTCGGTGCGAATTTTTGGATTGCGGAAGATCGTTGCCGCCCCGACGTAGATGCCGAACAACCCCGCGATGTCTTCGCCATGGTCCTCCTCGAGACGCGTCCTCACATCCGCCTCGAGCCGCTCACTCACCTCATTGATCCGCTTGTCGGTAACCTCGGGAGAGCCCCGCAGGTCGGTGAAGAAGATGAAGTCATCGTCTCCCGCGTGGGAAACCATGAGGAGATTCTCTTCCTCGCCCCGCTCGCGATCGTAGAAGTCGCGAACCCCGTTGGCAGTCGTCTGGAGAACTTCATCGAGCTTCTGCCAGCCGTAGATCTCCTCCAGCTTCGAGTACCGAACGAACTCGATATACAGGATCGTCACGCGCCCGGTCCGCTCCAGCATCTCCCGTCCTCTCTCGACCATGACGGGAAGCGTGGGGAACCCTGTGAACCGGTCGTAGAGAAGTTCCTCGTACTGAAGGTATTCTGCGGTTCGGGCCTGCCCCCGCGAGGCAACATCGGGGTCGACGCGAATGGCCGCAGCTTGGATGCGACCCTCGACCTCCTCCACGGAGAACGGGTACGTGAACCACTCGTCGACCTGGGCGCGCGCCGCGCTCAACCCCTCCTCCCCATTGCGGCAGACGGTGATCAGCCCGATCCCTCGGGCGCGGGTTTCCGCCCGTAGCTCCCCGAGCGAACCCGCCAATTCGTATTCGATCAGGACGAGGTCCGGATGAGTACGCAGCGCATCGACGAGCTGGTGGTCGTTGTCGCCCTCCTCCCCGCCAATGACAATCAACTCCGCCTCGAGCGCTCCGGCCGCCTCCGTCACCGTATTCAGCAACTCCCCATCCCGAACACGGGCCACTATCTTCACTGGCGCCGGCCTCCAGCGGACAGATTCCGCTCGATCTTCTCCTCCAGCTCGTCCAGATCGACTGGTTTTACGACGTAGTCGTCAGCGCCCGATCTCATCCCCTCGAACTTGTCTTCGAAACCGCCCTTGGCGGTGACCATCACGACTCGCGTCGAACCGTACTCGGGGTGGCTCTTGATCGTCCGGCAGACCTGCCAGCCGTCCATACCCGGCATCATCACGTCGAGGAGGACGAGGTCGGGGTGCACCTCCTCGAGCCTCGAGAGCGCCGCCTTGCCCTCCTCGGCGACGGCGACTCGGTAGCCGCGCGATTCGAGAAACGCGCTGAGGATGTCAACGTTGTCGCGGTTGTCGTCAACGACGAGAATCGTCTCCTGTCTATCCAAGGCAGGCCTCCCAGAGGGGCTATCGGCGAATCAACGATCGGCGATCCGTTGCTCGGATCGCGATCGTCCAACTGAAGGCAAGAAGCGAGCCATCAAAATGGTACAAGTAACTGCAGGAACATATTTTAGGACTGTCAGGCGGCCGGCGTACGCAGAGCTTTGCCGGATGCTCTGGCCTCCGGACCCGCCGCAAACTGCAGCTCGTGGAGCCGGCTGTAGAGCCCGCCCGTCCGCAGGAGCTCGGCGTGCGTCCCGTGTTCGCGAATCTCTCCGTGATGGAGGACCAGGATCTGATCCGCCGACTGAACGGTCGACAGCCGATGGGCGACCACGAGGGTGGTCCGGCCCCGCATGAGCTCCTTGAGTGCCTCGTCGATCCGGGCTTCGAGCTCGCTGTCGACCGAACTCGTCGCCTCGTCGAGCACGAGGACGAGGGGATCGAAGGCCAGGGCGCGGGCGAAGGATACGAGCTGACGTTCGCCAACAGAGATCGATGCGCCCCGCTCGCCGAGCACGTGATCGTAGCCGTCGGGAAGGCGTCGGATGAACGTGTCGGCCCCGACGCGGCGGGCGGCTGTCTCCGCGCGAGCCACGGCGCTCTCGGAACGCCCCAGGTCGATGTTGCTTCGGATGTCCTCGCTGAACAGGAAGACGTCCTGGAGAACGAGGCCGATCCGATCCCGCAGCTCGCTCGTCCGGACCTGCGAGATGGGAACGCCATCGAAGAAGATCCCCCCGCGCTGCGGCTCGTAGAACCGCATGAGCAGGTTGATGATCGTCGACTTTCCGGATCCCGTCGCTCCGACGACGGCTACCCGATCGCCCGGCCTGATACAGAAGCTCACTCCACGCAGGACCCACGCGTCGCCCCTCTCGGGCTCGCCAGCTTTGTCCGACGATTGCTCAGGGGTCGGTTCACTGCCATAGTGAAACCAGACGTCACGAAACTCGATTTCGCCGTTGCCGGGGGCCGGGAGCGGAAGGGGCTGCTCGACGTCTACTACATCGGGCGGAGTGTCCAACAATCGGAAAATGCGCTCGGACGATGCGACCGCACCCTGCAGCAGGTTGTACTTCTCCGAGAGGTCCTGGATCGGTCGAAAGAATCGCCGCCCATATTGAAGGAAGGCGGCTACGACGCCGACGGTCATCGTGCCCTGCAAGATGCTGAGCCCCCCGTACCAGAGGATCAAGGCGAAGGCGACGGCGGTCAGGACTTCGATGATCGGAAAGAAAAGGGCGTAATACCGGATGGCGTGGAGATTGGCCTGCAGGTGATCCCGATTCACCGACTCGAAGCGCCGCGCGGTGTCGTCCTCGCGACCAAAGAGCTGAACGACGCGTATCCCCGTGATCCGCTCCTGAAGGAATGCATTGATCCGGGCCAGGCGTATGCGGATCTCCCAGGAGGCTTTGCGGATCAGACCGCGGAACACGAAGGCCGCAAGGAACACAAAGGGGAGAACGGCCAGCGTGACCATCGCCAGGCGCCAGTCGAGGAGGAACATGGCGATGACGATGAACAGGACGGTGAAGAGGTCCCCGAAAACGGTCACGACGCCGGAGCTGAAGAGCTCGTTCAGCGTCTCGACATCGTTGGTGACCCTCGTCATCAGCCGCCCGACGGGGTTGCGGTCGAAGAAGCGAAGGCTCAGCCCCTGCAGGTGCCGGAACAGCTCCATCCTGAGATCGTTCATCACCCGTTGCCCGATCCAGGTCGTCAGGAGGGTCTGGAGGTATTCGAACAGGAAGGCGGCGAGGATCGAGCCGAGAAAGAGCAGGACGAGGCGAACGAGCTGGGCGATGTCGTTCTCCGGGATCGCCTGATCGATGGCGACCTTCGTCAGGTACGGCCCGACCATCTCGACCGCCGCGCCTCCCATCAGAAGCAGGATGGCGATCGCGATCTGCGCACGATAGGGGCTGGCGTAACGCAGCAGACGTCCCGTCAGGGCAGCGTCGTACGCCCTGTCCGACCTTTCCTCCTCGGGTGCGGACCGGTCCGTCAAATCCGACCCTCCCCGTGGGGCGTCAACATCCAGCCGATCACAACGCCACCCCCCTCGACGACTCCGAGTACTGGATCAAGATCCCGCGGTGCTCCAGTTCTTCGACGTAGGGCCCAGCGGGGACGACCTCGTCGGGAGTCCAAGCACCCGACTCGATCTGACCCGAAGCCTGGAGCAAGGCCGTGATGGAAAGGGAAAATCCCGTCGTACGCATCATCGCGGTGATGCCCGTCGCGGGATCGTATCGGTCAACGAGATCCCAGCTCAGGGTCACCTCGCGCCCGTTCCGCTCCCCGCAAACCTCGACCCGCATCGCAACCAGGTCGGGGTTCTCCTGCGGATCTTTGCTCAACTTGGGGCCGGCGGCCGCGATGAAGAGATCGCGCGGCGCGACGCGGCAACTTTTGACATCGAGCGGTTCGGTGGAGAGGAGGCCGAGCTCCCGAATCGTCCGCATCGCCCGCGCGTGACCGGGGTAGCGGAGGGTCTTGTACTCCATCCGCTCGAGATGGCCCGCGTAGGTCTGTGCCATCAGGGAAAGGCCACCGGCAGTATGGAACGCCTCCAGTTCGCCTACCTCTGGGAACTCGAGACGCTCACACTCCGAAAGCGCCTCCATCTGCCGCGGCTCGCCGTCACGCAGCACCCAGGAGCGCGTGGTGTAGTAGTCGAGAACGCCTTCGAGGCTATATACTACCTGATAACGTAGGGGCGGCTCGGGATTTTGAGGAAGGCCACCCACTTTCATGTAGACTTCCCGAGGACGATCGAGCCGCCGGATGCCTTCGGCCGCGAGGATGTTGACCATCCCCGGCGCGAGGCCGCAATCCGGAACGATGCTGACGCCGATCTCCATCGCCGGACCGGCGAGTTCCTTCTGCTGCAAGACAATCTCCGTATTCCCGCCGAGGTCGCAGAAATGAGAGCCAGCGTCGACCGCCGCCTCCGTCATCGAAAGATTGTAGTAGTAGGGAAGCGCGCTCATCGTCGCCGCGACACCGTCCATGGCCGAACGGACCGCCGTGTGATCGTCGGCATCGAGCAACAGCATCTGTAGCCTATCGCCGATCCAGGGTTCCAGGAACGCGGGCACTCGCTCGATCGCACGGTCGGCAAGGACCACATCGTGGTCGGTCGTCTTCAGGAGGTCATAGGCACAGGCGCTGCCTTGCTGTCCTGCCCCCAACACCAGCAATCGCATCTCGTCGCTCACCGTTCGATGTTGCCGCTACTTGCTTCCTCGAGGACGCCCGTCGAGGCTACCACCCGAAGCACCGCTGCGCAAAGACAGCACCACAGGCGCGCACGCCTTCGCTTTTCATTGCGGCCCCATGAATGGCCACTATATTGCTTTGTTGCCCCCGCTACATCGAATCATATGACATTCACCCGTTAAAAGGAGCACTGCTTGGCGAAGGACGCGATCGAAATGCAGGGCACAGTGACCGAAGTACTGCCGGATACGAACTTTCGGGTCGAGTTGGAGAACGGGCACAAGGTACTCGCCTACATATCCGGCCGAATGCGCAAGAACTACATCCGTATCCTCGAGGGCGACCGCGTTACGGTCGAATTATCTCCGTACGATCTGTCTCGAGGTAGGATCACCTACCGCTTCAAATAAGGCCAATCCGCTTCAGCCGGACCCCATCAGGCTCGTCCTCCCAGCACGGCTCTCGAGGAGGTCCAGCACAAACGGTGTCACTTCGCGGATCGAGCGGATTCGCTCCACAGCGGCCGGGCCACCGACTCCGACGGTCAGCAAGGGCACGTCGTTCGAAGTGTGCCCCACCGTGGTGTCCTCCAGGTTTCCGTGATCGCTGGTGACGAGGAGGAGGAGATCGGAGGGGAGGTGTTGGACGAGGCCGCCGAGGAAAGCGTCGACCCGCTCAATCGCCACGACCCCACGGTGCAAGTCGCGCCCATGGCCCGCGAGGTCCGTATCGTAGTGGGCGAAAACCGTCAGGTCATGATCGCTCGCGATCTCCGCGAGAACGCGACCCGCTCGAACAGGCTCGACGACCGGCGCACGGGGGTCGACATGCTGACGCCAGGTCTCGGTGGTGATGCCGGAGACGACCGCTCGGAAGTTGCGAACCTCCGACTCGGTACGCACCAGGAGGCCGGCGGCGTGCGCCGCCAAGGGGAAGGCGCCCGGGCGCCGCGTTCCCCGCCCCCCTCGATCCATGTACCCCGTCGGATAGGCATTGGGGAAGGCGACCCGGAGGCCCATGCGGAGCGCCCTGGCGAAAAGGCTCTCCTCGATGAGCAGCGGCCGGAGTGCGGTCGGAACCCATGGACCAAAATGGCGGCCGAGCCTGGCCGCCGCGTTGACACCCGTGAGGAGCGAAGTCTGACCCGTCCCGCTTTGCGGTCTCCCTTCGACCCCCAGCGTGGCGTCGATGGGGACCAGGCGCGCTCCCGGCCCGATGATGCCCGACTCCCTGACCTGGTCCGCGACCGGCCGCGCTCCGTCCAGAAGTGACTCGAACGTGGGGAGATCGGCGGCGGCGATGGGATTGCGGGCGGCATCGGAAGGCGCGATTCCGACGCCGTCGATGAAAACCAGGACGACGCCTCGGGGAATCTCGCCAGCGGGAGAGGTCAGGTCTCATCCTCCAGATCGGGGGGCAGTTCGGCGCCGTCCAGCCAGGCGACGGTTCGTTCGACGGCTTCGAGGTACCCGGCGACGACCGGGTCATCGACAGAGGGCGTGAACGGCGCCCCCTTGGACCGGACTCTCGAGACCTCGAGCAAAGGCTCCGCGGAAAAGCCTGCGCGAGCCGCGACGGCCTCGATCACGTCCGACGCCGTCGAAGGCGGGGCCTCGCCGTCCAGACGGAGCACACCCCGAAATAGAACCAGGAAAGTCGAGAGGGAGCGGACCAGGAGCTGTCCCAGCTCCTCCGGACTCTCTGCCGCAACGAGAATGCCCTCCCGCAGCTGAATCTTCTTCGATCTAAGCTCATGTTCGAGCTGCAGCCGTAGATCCCCGCGCTTGATTCGCATCTCCGCAACAAGGTCGCGGCCGGCGAGCACGACGTACGAATCACGGATGTCGCTGTACTCGAGCGGAAAGACGTCAGCGGACTCCCTCCACTCGGACTCGCTCATGAGAAGGGGTGGTGGATTTCCCTCCGCCACCCAGGCTCGAGTCTCCTTGGCGGCTTGCCGCAACTGCGGGAGGCCGAGTTCCTTCAGCACCACCAGCAGGTTGAGATCCGAAGATCCCGCACGGAATTCGCCACGCGCGGCGGAACCGTAGAGTAGTGCGGTGACCAGCCCCTCTCCGTAGATCCGGCCGAGCTCCTCGGCAAACTCCTTCGCCCTCCGCCGCTCCTCACTCATCCTTGCTCCCTTTCGACGCTCACCATCGGCCGCCTGCCCCTCCGCCGCCGAAACCACCGCCCCCACCGAAGCCACCGAACCCGCCGCCACCAAACCCACCACCACCGAAACCACCACCACCGAAACCTCCCCCGCCCCAGCCTCTCCCGATAGGAAACGGGATGATGATCGGAACCGACCTCCCTCGCCGACCGCCACCCGAGCGCCCACCACCACCTCCTCCTCGACCGCGCCGGTTGGCAAAAAAGAGGATCAGCAGTAGGATGACGACGAAGATGAACCCGAGGTTCGGACGATCTCGGCCGCCTGCGGGCTGCTCGACGTCAGGGATCTCACCGGTGAGCTGAAAATCGAACTGGTCGGCGTACGCTTGCGCGAGCGCCGCGACCCCCATCAAGAGGCCCGTTCCGTACTCCTCGTTCTGGAAGTGGGGAACCATCAGGTCGCGACCGATCCGACCCGCCTCGGCGGCGGTGATGAACGTCATCGTCCCGGTGCCGGTCTCGATCCGCCATTCGCGTTCGGAAGGGACGACGAGCAACACTGCGCCCGTGTTGCGCGCTGGATCGCCCGGATCCCCACGCTGCCCGATCCGCCACTCCCGACCGATCTGGAGCGCAACCTCTGCGGGACTTCGTCCCTCCAGCGAGGGTAGCGTGACGACGACAATCTCACCGCCCGACTTCGCGCGCACCTCCGCGGTGATCGCTTCGATTCGGTCCCGTTCGGCGGCGGGGATCACACCCGCGAAGTCGTTGACGTAGCCGGCGGGCTCCGGCAGCGCCAACTGGCCCGCCGCATGAGTCGGCAAACCGAAAAATGACGCCAACAGGCCGATCCAGAGCGCTGCGGCCCGGGTGCACGGTACTTGATAATCGAAAACGCTGCGCATACCTTGCTGCCAAGTTTCTCTCACCTACAACCCACGCTGGAGCTGCTGATGAAGCGTTTCCTTGTGCTTGTTGCCATCTTCGCCCCGCTCGCGATGACCGGCTGTGGTCAGCCGGAGGTCATTGCGGAAGCAGCGATCGCGGACGAGGGAACCGGTGAGCGACTCGCATTGGGCGACCTGCCGATCCGCATTCTTCCCTACGATCGGGACGCGATCTTCGACTCCCTCGAAGCCGCATATCCCGATCCGGAGCCGCCGGTCCCCCAGGTCATCCTGGACCAGCAGCAGCAGGTGCAGGAAGCGCAGACGGCCTGGCGCGTCGCGGAGGAGCGTTGGGCGGCCGTCCGCGACTCTCTGCGGACGCTCTCGGACCAGCTCGCACAGATGCAGAACCAGGGTCTTCGCGGAACGCCTCAGTACTCTCAGGCATTCGAACAGTTTGGTACAATAGAATCCCGCGAACAGCAGGTCAACCAGCAGATGGAACAGGCATTTGCGCAGTTCGACCAGCTTCAGCAGGCAACGCTCGCTGCGGCGGATTCGGTCCGCATTCAGCGCGACATATGGGCTGAAGAGGCGTTCGTGGACTTCGAAACCGTCATTGCCGAGAGGCTCCGCGAGACGGGCCGCGAGGAGTATGGCGACACCACCAATGCCCAGGGGATGGCGGAGTTCCAGGTCCCCGAGGGACAGTGGTGGATCTACGGTCGGTATACCCTTCCCTACGAGGAGCTCTACTGGAATATCCCGGTCGACGTTGCCGGTGACAGCTCGCACGTCGTCCTCGACCGAAACAACGCGGAGTCACGACCGGTCCTCTGAAGGGCGAAGGGTGAATGGTGAATGTGCCGGCCCTCGAAGCGGTCGATCTGATTCTCTATTCACCCTTCTCCATTCACCATTCTGGTTCCCTCAGTCCTGGAGGTTGAGCGTGTCGGCGGGGGAAGGAGCGGGCGGCAGCGGTGGCCCATCGATGCCGGGAAGGGCCTCTTCCGGCGTGAGGTCGACCTCCGGCTCACGACTCGGGAGCCCGTACTCCCACCGGCGGCGGAGGTCGGTCGAGAACTGTCGGGCGGGGGTATCACCGAAGATTCCAAATGCCGGGTCCCGAAGCACTGACCCGTACGAAGCCTCCCACATCCACTGGTCGTCGATCTGCCATTCGACGCCGAGAAGCCAGTCACTGAAGTCGCCGCCGAAGAGGCCACCGATGCTGGTGCGAGCGGTGAGGAAAAGATCCGGGGCAAGCTCCGTCCCGCATTCGATCAAGGTACCGGCGAGGGGGCTCCCGCCGACGAGGCTCGCGAACGAGCTCGTCACCCCCGGTCGAACACGGACCCAGTCGCAGATCCCCGCCCGAAGGAGCGGCCGCTCGATCTCGGTCGCTAGGAAGCCGCCCACGAACTCCTGCACCAGAACCTGCTCGGCGAACGCTTGGTTGACGCCGCCGAGCTCAAAGCTCGGCTGTCCGAACAGCAGGTAGCTGATCAGGTCCGCTTCCGACACCGGAACCGGGGTATCAGCGGCCAACTGGACCCTCGGCGAGCGGAGCGTTCCCGACACCTCGACCAGGACCGTGAGGTCACCGCCGCTGCCGACAGTCGGTCCGCGGACCTCATACCCTGCGACGATATCGAGGGAGGGGTTCATGTCACCGGTCCCGAAGAACTGTACACGCCCACTGACGACATCGAACTCGCGAGTAATCCCGCTGAGCTCGAGTGTGTAGGTTCCCCTCACCGCCTCGAGCGAACCGAAGACGCGGAGGTCCTCGCTGGTCCGATACAGCACCAGGTCGCCCGTAAACTGTACACGCAGATCTGGCGATTCGAGCCAGACGCTTTCATCGATGTTCACCTCGACACCGTCCACTCGGATATTGCCCAGGATCGGTGGTACGAGGGTCAGGTCCCCGTTCGGCGTGGCGGAAAACTGGTCGACGTCGGCATAGGCGAGGTCGAATCCCGGCTGGGCGGCCCTGAGCTCCGGGACCTGGAAGGTCGACTCGTTGAGCTCGACCCTTCCCGTTACGACGGGTGTGCTCAACGCGCCAGCGAACGCAAGCTGACCCGAGACGTTCAATTCAGTCGCCTCGGGGTTGTTTATTGCCTCGAATTCATCGAACGTCGCGTTCAGCGAGAGCTGCGGGTCTCCACCCGGAATGAAGTCGACCGTCCCGTTCGCCACGAGAGTTCCACCGCTCGACGCCGCGAGTCGGTCGATGGTCACACGGTTGCCGCTGAGGGTGAGATTGCCCTCGATGCCGGTATACGTAACGCCGGCACTCTCGCTTTCGATGGCGCCATTCTGCAGGGTCGCCGTCCCGTCCAGGGTGGGCGACTCGATCGTTCCGCCGATCTGGACCTGAGCGCTCGCAAACCCGGAGAGCGCCGTGAGCCCCGGCATAGGTGCCGTCAGAAAGCCGAGCGGCATCGAATCCGCCGCGACAACTACTTCGAGGGGCGCGGTCGATAACAACTCGGCCGATACCTGGAGATCCTGGAGGGACACGGACATCGGTATGGCCATGTCGGCGTCGAACATCTCTTGTCCCTGCATCGTCCCGGTGGCCGTCCCCGTGAGGCGATTCCCCGAGTAGACGGCATCCAAGGTCACCAGGTCGGCGTCGACTCCTTCGTAGGTCAGGTTGACGGCTTCGCCCTGGATCGACACCTCGGGGTTCTCGACAGGCCCGGCGATGAGCAGGTCGAGCGTCACCTCACCGCTGATCGCTGGGGCCGACTCGTTGATCCGGTGCAGATCCGCGAGGTCGAAATTCGTTGTCGCAATGCTGAAATTGGCGATCCCTTGCGGGGGAAGGGTCCCGTTGATCGCGATCCGTCCGGATTCCTCCCCGGCGCGCTGGAGTTCGAGATCTTCGACGGTCACCCCGGTGTCTTCGGCGTATTGGACCCGAGCCGGGTCGACCAGCGACCACATGACTCCGTCGACCCTCAAGCCCATCGTCTGAAGACTGATCCCGCGCGGGATGGCACCTTCGAGCTCGAGCAAGCCAGAGAACGCGATGTCGCTTTCGAAATCTCGACGCGCGAACAGACCGACCGCGACCTGGCTCTCGTCGCCGCTCGCTTCGAGTCGAACCGTTTCGAAGCTGTCGATCCGCGGCAGCTCGAGGTTGTCGCTCTCCGTTGCCAGTTCGCCAGACCACCCCATGATGCGATCCCTCGCAACGTCCGCATCCAGGGTCAGACTGCCTGCTCTCCAGTCCTCGTAGCGAAGATCCTGGCCGACGAGAGCCGTCCTGATCTCCGGAAACTCGAAGCTCCCGCCGACCTCGCCCTCCGCGCTGACGCTTCCCTCGATGTCGGGCGGAATCAGCTCCCCCCGCGCGAACAGCCGATTGAGGGCACTGAGGTCCTGCGATACGAAGCTGTACCGAAGTGGCTCCGTGGCAGGCGACGTCAGGCCCCATCGCCCTTCGGCGCTCAGCTGGGTGTCTTCGAGCTGAAGTTGGAGGGTGTCCACGACAGCCACACCGGACTGGATGGACACCTCGGCCAGGGCCGCATTGACGGTTATGTCCGCGACGGTCGATGCCGTGAAATCGAAGGCATACTCGCCCGAGATCGTGTTGACGTCCGTGCCCATGCCCGCGACATCCACGCTGCCGGTGAGGTTCGTTGGCGGGAGTCCGAGATCGAATGGCAACTGGCTCAGATCCAACCCTGCTACCGCTCCAACCGCCTCGTACCGAGGTATGGCCCCTGGTTCATAGAAGCCTGCGAGATCCAGTCTGCCGACCGAACCCTGGAGATCGATATCGAAGACGTACGGCTGCGCCCCTCCTCCCCTGAGGTCGATCTCTCCCGTGAGGGGATCGGGGAAGAGCTCGGGCGCGCCCAGGAGGGATCCGACTCGGAAGTTGGTCACCTCCCC
Source organism: Gemmatimonas sp. (assembly GCA_009380025.1). Lineage (GTDB taxonomy): Bacteria > Gemmatimonadota > Gemmatimonadetes > Longimicrobiales > Longimicrobiaceae > WHSP01. Next base: position 39,030 of record WHSP01000010.1, read on the forward strand.
GGCAACCTGGAAAACGGGATCTCCAGGGCCGAAGTCGACGGTTCCGGCCAAGGCGAACTGCCCGTCGGTCTGGGCGAAATCGACGTCGAACGCGAACTCCTCGGTCGTCCCTTCGATCGAGAAATCGCCGGTGAGCGGCCCCTCGATGGGAACCTCGGGACGCAAGATCATACCAGCGGCAAACGCACGCAGGGAGCCGTCGAAGTCGAAGCGCAGAGGGTCGTCGAAGCCGAGCGAGCCGGTGAATTGAAGGCCACCGGCAGCGCCGGTCAGATCCGCACTCATTTCCGCACTCTCGCCATCGCCGGCGATCTCGATAGGACCGGACAGCGTCGCCGAACGAACCGGCAGCGCCGGGAAGAGCTCGCTGAGGGTGGCCAAGGCAAGGGGATCCGAGATTGCGCTGAATTCGTAGCTCATCTCGTCCCCGAGAACGAGTCGACCCTCGAGTCCGCTGAAACTGGAAGTCGGCGCATCTCCAACCGCGTACGAGAGATCTCCCCCCGAGATCTGAATCTCGTCGAGGGTCCCGGCCAGCGTCGCTATCCCGCTCACTTCTCCTCGGAGCCGGTCCTCCTGGTCCGGCAGGAAGGGGCGAAGCGTCGCGAGGAAGAGCGGCTGAGCACTCACGGCGAGGCCGTCCAGGCGAATCGGCTCGTTCGGGTCGCCAATGGCGATATCGCCGGTCGCGAAGAGGATCGACGGCTCCATGGCTGGGCTCTCGACCGGAATCAGGCTCATGCTCAGGTCGACGTCGGCAGAGCCGGCGGCGGCACCCGCGGTCGTGACGCTCCCCGTGATGTCCCCGAACAGCGGGAGCTCCTCGTCGACGATGCCGAGCTCGGCGAACGTACCGAGCTGCAGCGGATCGAGCTCGAGGTCTGCATCGAGCAGCGCGATCGGCTGATCGCCGCCGACCGCCAGGGCAATCGAGCCTCGCACCGTCGATCCCGCAGCCGTGACGTCCGCTTCCGAAAAGGCGAGTCGTAGGCGGTCTGGCGCGACGGTCTCCAGGTCCAGGGCGAACGAGGCCGTACCCTCCGCCTGGAGATTCGGGAAGAAGGGCTGTAGGTCGGCGAGATCGAGATCAGCATCGAACTCGGCGTCCCATGTCAATGCGTCATCGGTGGAGCGGGCGGTCCCGGTCCCGCTCACGAAGGAGTTGCCGAAGCGGAGGGCGGCCAGGTCGAAATCGACTCCGTCCTCATTCTCCTCAAAGACTCCAGCGAACTGATCGATCCGCAGGTTGGGCTGAACCAGCTCGGCGGTCAACGACTCGACGACGGCGCTCCACCCCTCTTCGCCGCCAAACGTGACGACGGGAAGGGTCGCCTGTACCTCGACGAACTCGAAGAACTGGAACGGCTCCCCGCCGATCATGAGGTGCGGTACGTCGAGGGCGAAACGACCCTCGCTCGGCAGGCCGACGTCCGTCGGGATGGCGATCTCGAAACGCCCGTCCTCAATCGAAATATCACGCAACACAAACGACCGCCCCTCCCCGATCTCTACCGGATCTCCTCCTGCGGAGATGCCGACGACCCCGGCCATGTTCCAGTCCCCATCCGGCGTCTGGACAAGCCTCGCGGTCGGCTCGCGAATCTCGACGTCGTAGAACTCGAGGGGGCCGTCGTCGTCCAGGGACGCCAGGTCGAGCGTAAGCGCAACCTCGGGAGCCTCGACGATGGGCTTGCTCTGCTCGTCGTAGAGTACCACGTCACTGAGGACGGTGCGGATCGCCTCCTCCTCTTTGGCCACTTCGACGTCCGCGATCGCCTCGCTGGCGATCTCCAGACGGTCGCCGATGGCGCTGCGCGCTTCATCGATGCGGGCTGCCTGCAGATAGAACCAAAAGCCGATGGCGAGGCCGAGCAAGCCCATAACGACACCCGCGAAGACGAGAGCTGCCTTGCGGAGCGCCGATGGGTTCATCAGTAGGCCTGCCCGAGCGCGAACTGGACTCGGAAGCGCTGCCAGAACGTCGGGGCCGGAGGCCGATAGGAGGATTGAGCGAGGATCAGACCGATACGGTCATCGACGAGGTAGAGCCTCCCGGCTTCGCGCTGATAGGGGTTATAGGCCACGTCCAGGCGGAACGGGCCGACGGGAGTAAGGAAGCGTACCCCTACGCCCGGCGTGATCCGAATCCCCTCGGGCGAGATGAAGTCGGCCCCCGGGGCGGTCACCGTACCCGCGTCGACGAATGCCGCGAGACGCACGGCATCGCCCAACCAGGGGGACGGCATTCTGAGCTCAGTGGAAGCCACGAGCATCTGTGTTCCGCCGGTCGCCGAGCTGACTGTGTCGTTCGACTCGGGCAGCACGATATAGGAAATCGGGCCGAGCGCGTTTCGCGAGTACCCTCGAACGCTGTTGGGGCCGCCCGCATAGAAGCGCCGTTCCGGGGGAATGTAACCCTCCTCCGGCGCGAGAATCCCTTTCAGGAACTGCCCGACGCGAAGATTTGATGCCAGGACCCACCCCGGCTGTAGGGGGAAGTTGTACGTCGCCTCAGCAAGGGCGCGGAGGTAGTCATCGTCCGAACCAATGGCGGGAGCCGACCAGTCGAGCGCACCCCTGAGCACGTACCCTCGAGTCGTGACGCCGAGGGTCGTCTGCCGGTCGCGAACCACGCCGAGCGAAAGGGTGTTCGACCAACGCGACTGCCTCAGCAGATCGAGATCCTGCTGGCCGCACGTGTCGAAGCCAACGCAGAGCAGGGCCGGACTGGCGAGTGTCCGACCGCGAGCGATCTGGGCGGTGCTCGAGATCACCGTCTGCGACCCTTCGAGCTCGCGCACCAGGCTCACTTGTCCGCCCGTCGATTCACGAATGTACGCTTCCACCTCCGAGACCCGCTCGCTATGCAGGTTCAGAGCGAGCTGGTTCTGCGTCCCGAAGAGGCTCGGCTGCTGCATATCGAAGGAAAGCAGATAGTCGAGACGATCTTCGGCCCCCACCGTCGTGATCCCGAGCAGGCCCTGCTCCCCGAGGGCGGCGCAAACGCTCTCATCCAGCCCCATGTCGGCAGGGTCGCCAACGCCGACGCGCGCCACCGACCCGACTACGTCGAGGGTTCGACCGCCCCCCAGGAAGTTCCGGTTCGTCCAACCCGCGTTTCCCCGGATACAGTCGACGGTGCCAAAGCCGACCGCCGCCTCGACCGCGTACTGGGCTGCCTCGACGACCTCGACCAATACCGTCGCCTCCGATGGATCCTGGTCGACCTGAAGCGTATCAGGCGCCAGGCGGACGGAGGCAAAGCTCACCATGTTCAGGCCATACAGGTTTCGCTGGCTGCTGCTGAGCTCGTCCGCCCGCAAGAGCTCGCCCTCATCGAACGTCATCTGTCGTCGCAGGGCGCTGTCGCTCAGACGCTCATTCCCCGCGAAGATGATCGTGTCGACCACTACCGCCGGACCAGGAATCACGACGAACTCCGCTTCCGCCGCCCCCGCGATCGTGTCGATCGAATAGTTCCTGAGCACGTCCGCGTATGCGTAGCCGCGCTCGAAGAGCGCCCTCCGGATCGCATCCGCCGAAGTCAGGAAATCCGCGCGTCCGAACGGCTCGCCTGCCTCCAGCGGTGTGATCTCCTCAACCCCCTCCGGCGGAATGATCGTGTCCACGCCCGTGACGGTCAGGTCCTGCAGAATGACCTGACTGCCCGGCGCGATCACGAAATCGACGGCAACCTCATCCTCCTCCGCCGATTCGACGTCCGGCGCCACCAACGCGCCATAGAAGCCGTGATCGCGATGGTAGAGCTGGATCCGCGAAACGTCCTCCGCGAGCTGATCCAGGTCGAGATAGTACTCCTGATGGCCGAGACCGAAGGGGAGGCAGATCGGAATGAAGAGGAACCGGCAGCGACTGGCGCGGGTCTGGACGATCGCACGAAGGGAGTCCTCCGGGACGCGAATGTCACCAGAGAAATCGACGCTGCGTACCAGATCACCGTCGTACTCCGAATACCGTGGGAATGGCCCCGTCGGCGCCTGCTGAGGGGCACAGGCGCCGACGACCAGGACGGCCGAGCAGACGGACAGCCAGAGAAACGGTCCACCCCGAACGGCGGGGCGGAAGCCCGAAACGATCGCCATGACGTCCCCGAAGCGACGAGAGCACGAATACGGACCGGCCCTCCTCCGCCAGGTGCCGGGAGCGTGGGCCGGGGCTCAATCTTACAGTCGCGCTACGAAGAGCGCGACCCGCAAGTCCTTTCGTTGCATCCTTTATTCCAGGCCACCCTCCGTGTACTCCAGGACGGCCTGCAGGTTGCACGCTTGGGCAGACACAGGGCGTTGATGGCAGACGCCGAGCTCTGTTTTCAACTGAGAAATGAGCGTGGAAGTCACGGTAGCGCCATGCCATTCGGCTCATTACTATAAGTCGTTTCGCCGGATCTCCGGCGTCGCCATAGCACGGCTTTCGACTTACCATGTCTGACCTACGGTCATTTCACGGGCCCAACGCAGCATACGTTCTGGAGCTGTACGAGAAGTATCGAAGCGCCCCGAATTCGCTCGACCCTAGCTGGCGCTCTTTCTTCGAGAGCTTCTCGCCCGGTAATGGAACCGAGGTCACCGCGGCAGCGGGTGCCCCTTCCAGCTCCTCCATCGAAACGATCCTGAGCGCGCACCGGCTCGCGCAGGCGATCCGAGCGCGCGGGCACACGGCCTCGCAACTCGATCCGTTGGATGGCAAGCCGGAGGAAGACCCCGCGCTCAGACCGGAAACGTACGGGATCACGGAACAGGATCTCGAAGAGCTTCCTTCGTCGGTGGTTCGGGTCGCTGGATATGTCGCTTCGCGGACGAAGACGGCGGGCGAAGCGATTCGACTACTCCGAGAAATCTATTCGGGAACGATCGGCTACGATTTCGGCCACATTTCCAATCCCGAGGAGCGGCGCTGGCTGCGGGAGCAGATCGAGTCGGGCGAAGTTCGCGAGCCACTCACGGCGGATGAGAAGCTGGTCGAGTTGGAGCGGCTCTCGGCCGTTGAGGGGTTCGAGAAGTTCCTCCACAAAACGTACTTCGGACAGAAGCGCTTCTCGATCGAGGGGACCGATACCCTGGTTCCGATCCTCGACGAAATCATCCTCGCCTCGGCGGCAACGGGAGCGCGTGAGGTGTTGATCGGGATGGCTCATCGCGGCAGGCTGAACGTCCTCAGCCACGTGCTGGGCAAGCCCTACGAGCTGATCCTTGGAGGCTTCCACGGGGGACCCCGGACCGCCGACGGATCGCTCGCTCCGGACGACTTCACGGGCGACGTCAAGTACCACATGGGGTGGGAAGGGCTCCATGCGGGGACGTCGTCCGACGTGAAGGTCACGCTGGCACCGAATCCCAGCCATCTGGAGTTCGTGGATCCCGTCGTGATGGGGATGACACGGGCGTCCCAGGACGACACGAGCGTCCCGGGTGGAGCCCCGCCCCGAGCCACGGAGGCCGCGGTCCCGATCCTGGTGCATGGGGACGCTGCGTTCCCCGGTCAGGGGGTCGTTGCGGAAACGCTGAACATGTCCGGTCTTGACGGCTATACGGTCAGCGGGACCATTCACATCATCGCGAACAACCAGGTCGGCTTCACAACGAATCCGTCGAACGCTCGGTCGACGCGGTATGCAAGCGATCTCGCGAAGGGGTTCGAGATTCCGGTCGTGCACGTCAACGCCGACGACGTCGAGTCCTGCATCATTGCCGCGAGGCTCGCGGCAATTTATCGGGAGCGGTACCGGAAGGATTTCCTGATCGATCTGGTCGGGTATCGGCGCTGGGGGCACAACGAGGGCGATGAACCGCTCTTCACCCAACCGCGGATGTACGAAACCATCCGAGCGCACCCGACGGTGCGGGAGAAGTTCGCGTCGGACCTCGTTCGCGAAGGGCTCATCACCGAAGAGGAGGCCAAGGAGGCGTTGGATCGGGTCTTCGAGCGCCTGGAAAAGACGAAGGCGGGGCTCGAGCAGGCCGTCGCGACGGATCCGGACTCCTCGATGGCAACGTCCGCCCGGGAGCTCGACCTTCCGGTGACTCAGAGCGCCGTTCCCGCACATCAGCTCGTCGAGCTCAATGACGCTCTCCTGACCTGGCCGGAAGGCTTCACACCGAATCGGCGGCTAGCGAAACAACTCGATCGCCGGCGGGCAGCCTTCGGACCGGACGGCGGAATCGATTGGGGGCACGCGGAGAGCCTCGCATTCGCCTCTCTACTCGTCGAAGGGGTTCCCATCCGACTCACGGGGCAGGACGTGGAACGCGGGACGTTCAGCCACCGGCACCAAGTGCTCTTCGACGCGGAGACGGGGGAGTCGTACACGCCGCTCGCAAGCCTTCCGAACTCGCGTGCCTCTTTCGAGATCCACAACTCGCCCCTCTCGGAGATGGCGGTCGTCGGGTTCGAGTACGGATACAGCGTCCGGGACCCGGACGTGCTCGTTCTCTGGGAAGCGCAGTTCGGGGACTTCACGAACGGAGCGCAGGTCGTTGTCGATCAGTTCATCGCGGCAGCGGCCGTGAAGTGGCAGCAGACATCGGGGCTCGTGATGCTGCTCCCCCACGGCTATGAGGGGCAGGGACCAGAGCATTCGAGCGCACGTCTCGAGCGCTTCCTGCAGTTGGCCGCACAGGCGAACTTGCGTGTCGCCAATTGTACGACCTCAGCGCAGTACTTCCACCTACTCCGCCGTCAGGCCCTTCTCCTCAGTAGGGACCCACGGCCGCTCGTGGTGATGAGCCCGAAGAGCCTCCTGCGGCACCCGATGGCTGCATCCAGCCTGCGGGACTTTTCGGAGGGCCGGTTTTACAGCGTGCTCGGCGACGAGGAAGCCAGCGCTCGCGTCGCGGAGATCACCCGTTTGCTCCTGTGTAGCGGAAAGGTCTACGTCGATCTTGCCTCCGGCGATCAACGGCAGAACGCACCGAGGGTCGTCCTGGTCCGCGTCGAGGAGCTCTTCCCCTTCCCGAAGGAGGAGATCCGCGCCCAGATCGAAATGTACCCGAATCTCCAGGAGATCGTCTGGGTCCAGGAAGAACCCAAGAACATGGGTGCGTGGAACTTCATCGAGCCATGCCTTCGGACACTCGTTGAGGGGCACCTCCCGATCCGCTACGAGGGCCGACCGGGACGCGCGAGCCCTGCGGAGGGATACTCCTACAAGCATGCTGCCGAGCAGGCTCGCATCGTCAGCGCCGCGTGGGAGGGAGCGCCGGAACGCCCTCGGCAGCGCCAGGCCAAGAGGGCCTGACAGCCGATCGCCGATAGCCGATAGTCTTTTCGGGGTAGGAGTCGCACGGCATTCGCCATCGTGACTTCCTACCCTTCAGAGTTTCCAGTGAGGTGAACCCGGGCGTAGCGCTTGCCTAGCGGCTCGACATGCCCGGTATTCGCAAAGGCACCAGAGAGAGCGAGAATGGCGGTTGAGATACGTGTACCTCCCCTGGGGGAGTCGGTAGTCGAGGCCACCGTTGGCCAGTGGACGAAGGCCGAGGGTGATGCCGTCCAGAAGGATGAGATCCTCGTCGAGCTCGAGACCGATAAGATCACGGTCGAGGTCGCAGCTCCGGAGGACGGCGTCCTCGAGAAGGTCGAGAAGCAGGAGGGGGCGACGGTCGGCGTTGACGACCTTCTCGGGGTGATGGAGGCGGGGAAAGCCCCGGCGGCGCCGACTTCCGAGGAACCCGAAGAGGCAGCGACCGCGGAGGCGCCGACTTCCGAGGAACCCGAAGAGGCACCATCCCCCGCCCCGGAAGCCACTGCCGGAGACGGTGCCGTGCCAACCTCGCCTGCAGCTCGAGCGATCGCTGCCGAACATGAGATCGATCTGGGCAGCCTTCGCGGAACCGGGCCGAACAATCGAATCACGAAGGATGACGTCTTGAAGGCAGTGGAGGCCAAGACGGCGCATGCAGTAGGTGCGCCCACGACTGAACCCACCCCTCCGGCACCATCCACCGCACCGCCCTCGCCGCCAGCCTCGCGGCCAGCACCGTCTCCACAGCCAGCTCCGGCTCCGGCCCCGACGCCGGCCCCGGCTGCGAAGAGCGACCGCGAGACCCGGCACCGAATGAGTCGCCGCCGCAAGACCATCGCTCGGCGCCTCGTCGAGGCGCAACAGACGACAGCCAGCCTCACCACGTTCAACGAGATCGATCTCTCGCGCGTCTTCGAGATCCGCAAGCTCCGACAGGACGACTTCGTGAAGAAACACGGCCTGAAGCTCGGCTTCATGTCGTTCTTCACCAAAGCCGCGGTCGGCGCCTTGAAGCAGTTTCCGTTGCTGAACGCGGAGATCCAGGGCGACGAGATCGTCGAGAAGCACTTCTACGATATCGGGATCGCGGTGGGCACGGACGAGGGTCTCGTGGTCCCGATCGTCCGTGACGCCGACCGCAAGAGCTTCGCGGACATCGAGCGAACGATCGGTGAGCTCGCAGTGCGCGCCCGGGACGGCAAGCTGTCCCTCGACGACCTACAAGGCGGGAGCTTCACCATCACCAACGGTGGCATCTATGGGTCGATGCTCTCGACACCGATCCTCAACCCCCCGCAGGTCGGCATCCTCGGGATGCACAACATCGTCGAGCGCCCTGTCGTCGTCTCGGGCAAGATCGAGATCCGACCTATGATGTACGTCGCCCTTACGTACGATCACCGGATGGTGGACGGGAGTGTAGCCGTGCGCTTCCTCGTCGCGATCAAGCAGATGATCGAAGATCCGGAAATCATGCTCCTCGAAGGCTAGGAGCGGATGCCAGATACGCCATTCGACCTCGTCGTACTGGGCGCCGGACCGGGCGGATACATCGCCGCGATCAGGGCGGCGCAACTCGGGATGAGGGTCGCTTGCGTGGAGAAAGAGGATGCCCTCGGCGGGACCTGTCTGCGCGTCGGGTGCATTCCGTCGAAGGCCCTGCTCGACTCATCGGAGCTGTACCACCAGATGCTCCACAAGGCTTCGCTCCACGGCTTCACGGTGGAGAACATCGGGGTCGATGTCAGCGCGATGCTCCGGCGCAAGGACGAAGTGGTCACTGGGCTGACGCGCGGTGTCGAGGGGCTTTTCAAGAAGAATCAGATCGAATGGATTCGCGGGTTCGGGCGACTCGCTTCCGACGATTCGATCTCGGTGGAGGGGAGCGAGGGATCCCGGGCCATTCGGGCCGACAACATCCTCATCGCAAGCGGCTCCGTCCCCGTCGAGCTCCCTTTTCTTCCGTTCGACCATGAACGGATCATCGACTCCACCGTGGCTCTTTCGATCTCGGAAGTGCCAGAGCACCTGGTCGTCGTCGGCGGAGGCGTGATCGGGCTGGAGCTGGGTAGCGTCTGGCTCAGGCTCGGAGCGAAGGTAACCGTGCTCGAAGCCATGCCAACGATCCTCCCCGGCATGGATGGGGAGGTTGTGAAGCAGGCGTCCCGCATCTTCAAGAAGCAGGGTTTCCACATCCAGACGGGAGCGAAGGTGACCGGAGCGACTCGGGACGGGGATCGGGTCACCGTAGATGTGGAAGGAGCGGAGTCTATCCACGCGGACTATCTTCTCGTCGCCGTCGGGCGCCGCGCCTACACGGAAGAGATGGGGTTCGAGGATGCCGGAATCCGCATGGAACGCGGGGTCATCCAGGTCGACGAGCGATACCACACAGGCGTCGGGAATATCTACGCGATCGGGGACGCGATCGGCGGGAGGATGTTGGCGCACAAGGCGGAGGAGGAGGGGATCGCGGCCGTAGAGTTCATGGCTGGCAAGCAGGGACACGTGAACTACGATGCAGTAGCCAATGTAGTCTACACCTGGCCGGAGATCGCGTCGGTGGGCAAATCGGAAGAGGAGCTGAAGGAAGCGGGGATCGAGTACCGGGTCGGGAAGTTTCCCTGGGCTGCGAACGGTCGGGCGAAGGCGATGGCAGAAGCGGATGGAATGGTGAAGATCCTTGCCGATGCATCGACCGACCGCCTTCTGGGCGTGCACATTCTTGGACCGCGTGCGTCTGATTTGATAGCCGAGGCGGCCGTGGCGGTGGAGTTCGAGGGCTCCGCGGAAGACATTGCCCGGTCGGTGCATGCCCACCCGACGCTTCCGGAGGCGATGAAGGAGGCGGCTCTCGCGGTCGACGGCCGAGCGATCCACTTCTGATTACGATCCCCCGGCGCCTTTTTTTGGGGCGGTCGTGATAGCCTTGCCTTCGTGCATTTGTTTAGGCCAGAACGGTAAGCCTCCCCGGCACGATCTCGATCTCGAGCTCGGTGACCCAATCGGCGACGAACTCGCCGTCCGCGTGGATGGGAAGCCGTTCCGTGCTACGGACGACGACGCTGCGTCCGCGATGGAGCTCGACGCCCCATTGCCCCAGGTGCTTGCCTACCATGACCCGTGGGAGGAGGCGCAGGACCCTGGGAAGGCTTCGGCCAGTGGCGATGAGGATGTCGAGCGCGCCGTCGTCGACCTCGGCCCCTGGGCAGAGCCAAAAATTCCCACCGTGGCACGGCCCGTTGCTGACCGTGGTGAGGATCAACGCTCGATCCGAGATCTGCACTCCGTCCACGAACACGTCGATCCGGGGCGAGCGAAGCTCTCGTAGCGCCTTCAGCAGAGCCCAGGCGTAGATCGCAGCGCCGCGCAGCCGTTTGATCGCCCTGGCATGGGTCGCCACCTGCGCGTCGAAACCGACGCCGACTCCGTTCGTGAAGTACCAGGCCCCATCGGGTCCGCCTCCCGTGCAGTGTCGCACTACCTTCCCTACGTCGACCGGCCGCGGCTCGGCCGTGAGGATTCGACGAACCGCCTCGCCCGGCCGATGTGGGGGCACACCGAGCATCTTCACGAAATCGTTCCCGCTGCCGACCGGCACGATACCGACTGGGACCGTAACTCCGTTTCCGGCGGCACACATCAAACCGTTCACTACTTCGTGGACGATTCCGTCACCCCCCACGGCGACGATGGCGGACCACCCATCCCGAACGGCATCCTGAGCGAGCTCGACTGCGTGCCCGCGATACTCGGTCGGAACCAGGCGGTAGTCGGCGCCGCCGGCCGCAAAGGAGGCCTCGATCGTTGCCCTCGATTTCGCGGCGCGCCCCCGGCTAGCCAGCGGATTGAAGATAACGAAGTAGGATCTCAACCCTTCCCACCTGGAATGCCCGGCTCCGTCATCTCGCGCACGTTCAATACTGCGTCGAGCTGATCGTCCGAGAGAAGACCGCGCCGCCTCACGACATCGCGAACGGATTCGTAATTCTTCGCCGACTCCTTGGCCACGGACGACGCCTCGTCGTACCCGATGTACGCGTTCAGCGCCGTTGCGATCGACGGGTTCCGCTCCAGGAGCTGGCGGCACCTCTCCCGGTTCGCTGAGATGCCTTCGAGCGCTCGTGTCCGAAATGCATCGCACCCCCGGCTGAGGATGTCGACCGACTGCAAGAAGCTATTAGCCATCACAGGCATCATGACGTTCAGCTCGAAGTTGCCGTGCTGTCCGGCAACAGTGATCGTCAGATGGCTCCCCATCACCTGCGCCGCAACCATCATCAGTGCCTCGCTCATCACCGGGTTCACCTTTCCGGGCATAATCGAGCTTCCGGGCTGGATCGCGGGTAGAGAGATCTCGGCGAGTCCCGACGTCGGACCGCTCGCCAGCCACCGGATATCGTTCGCGATTTTCAGGAGAGCAACGGCGAGGGTATTGAGCGCACCCGCGGCGAAGACGAATGCGTCTTTTGCCCCCTGTGCCTCGAAGTGGTTGGCGGCTTCGCGGAACTCCAGACCGGTCATCTCGTTCAGCCTGGCGATCGCCACACCCGGAAATTCCGGGAGCCGATTGGTTCCCGTCCCAACCGCCGTTCCACCGAGCGCCAACTCGGAGAGCTCATCCCCCGCGAGGCGAAGACGTCGAATGCAGTGATCGACCTGCGCGGCATACCCCCCGAACTCCTGGCCGAGCCGGACCGGCGTGGCGTCCATCAAGTGGGTTCGTCCACTCTTGACGACGTCATCGAACTCGGTCGCCTTGACGTCGAGCGCGTCGCGTAGCCGTTCCAGCGAGGGGATGAGGTCGCGTTCGAGCGCGGCTCGCGCCGACACGTGCATCGCCGTGGGGATCACGTCATTCGAGGACTGCCCCATGTTGACGTGGTCGTTCGGATGTACGGCGCTCGCACGCTGTTGCCCGAGTAGCTGCGCCGCCCGGGCGGCGATCACCTCATTGGCGTTCATGTTGCTCGAGGTTCCGCTCCCGGTCTGGAAGATGTCGAGCACGAAGTGATCGTCCCATCGTCCTTCGCTGACCTCGTCGGCTGCCCGAACAATAGCGTCGCCAATCGTCGAATCGAGCTGATTCAGCTCCATGTTCGCGAGTGCGGCGGCCTTCTTCACGTGGCCCAACGCGGCGATGAAATGCCGCGAGAACCGAAACCCGCTGATGGGGAAGTTCTCGACCGCGCGCTGAGTCTGCGCGGCATACAGCGCACTCGCGGGCACACGCATCTCGCCGAGCGAATCCTTCTCGACCCGAAAGCCGTCCTCACCTTGCATGAGCACCTCTGACAGTACGGGCGTAGACTGAAGGCTGTGTGCAGCAGCCTGGTCACTGGAAGCGAGCAGATGAGAATGTGGCGGGGCCGTGGCAGGGATGGCAAATTCCATCGTCATTCCCGCGAACGCGGGAATCCAGCCACTGTATCCTCACTGGATCCCCGCCTGCGCGGGGATGACAAGAGCGACCTCCGGGATCGATGCGTCTGACCTGGGACGGTACGCCCGGTCGATCGTCATGCCACCCAAGGCGGGGAGTCGTTGCCTGCCTCGAGGGCGAACTCCGCTCCGCCCTTGCCAAGCGGATCTACCAGGTGCTCGCGCTGCGGATGGCCCGCGGGGTGCGGCCGCCGTTCGTCTTTACGCTCGCTGACTGCCTGGACGAGATCGCCTTCGGTAATGGCCGGAAACCAGGCATGCAGGCAAAGCAGATATCCTCTGCACTCTGCAGCCTGCAGAAGGCCAGCATCGTACTCTCCCACGAGGTCCGGGAAATCGGCCACGGTGCATACGAGATCGTCGTAGTCCCTGGGGAGCGGCTGCACGCGGCCGGTCTTTTCCGTGGCGTCGGGGCTCAGGACAAGACGTGGACACGGACTCTTCTCTACCACCTCGGCATCTTCGGCATCTCCCTGTCGACGGGCCGTCAGCTCCTCCGGTCCTTCCCGACCCAGACCGTAAACGTTCTGCGGCGCGCCTACTACCTCCAGACGGAGAAGGGAGGCATGGATATGAACGGGCGCCCGGTTGAAAACTGGGGCGGGTGGATTCGCGGGGGGATCGAGAACGGGTGGGAGTTTACAGAGCCAGGGTACCTTCGCTGGCTCGACCGTATGAGCGGTCGGGCGCTCGACGAAGAATCCCTCGTGACGCCGGTAATCGACATCAAGGCCCCGGTCCGGGAACCGAAGGAGACCTCACCTGATCAATCCCCAACGGCACCGCCGTCGTCGGTAGACGCCGAGTTACCGGCAGGCGAGTGGGGCCAGGCTCTGGAGCGCTTCCGCCCGCAGGTTCCGGCGCTAACCTTCGATAGCTGGCTGCGCAACACGTGGCAGATTGAGGTCACCAATGCTCAGGTTCGCGTCGGCACGCCCAACACCTTCGCGGTGGGGTGGATCCAGGACAAGTATGGGGAGGCCCTTTCCGCGATCCTTAGCGAGCTTCTGGAGAGGCCCATCTCTCTATCAGTGCACCACGAGGCAGAGCCGCAGTCCGACTGAGCCGAGACTGACGCTCCCGAGACCATAGGCCGCGGTGCCGCCGCCGGGCAGTTTCGGCCGATTTTCCGAAGGACCTGGGATCTCCGGCGGTTCCCCCGTCGTTGTTCTGTCTTCCTGTGATTAATCAAAAGTACACCACACGACACTACAAAGGATGGCCGATTCCTCGGCGTATGCCGTTATAGCATAAGTACTTGGCGTTTCAATAGGTCTTCACTCGGCCGGTGGTCTGGCATGCGGATGCCCCTCTCAGGGGGGTCACTCTACCCCACCTCGGATTCCTAGTCCGCCGCATCGGCGTATCATCCTCAAAGGGATACCACTCTACCCCACCCGACCGCGTCCCGGGTCGATTTGCTTCGAGGAAGCCCGTCACATCGAATCCCCGCTCTGCAAGATAAAGAGCAGATGGTAGGGCGAAGATTGGAGAACGGGCGGCGGTCGACGGACCCAAGAGGGTACGCGTACGGACCGCGATCTTGCGGTAGGCTGCGCCGAACGCCTACAGTAGCAAGGTATCAGGTAACGTCTTGTCCCTCCGGGGGACACCATCGCGTACCACCCGGTGAAGCAATCGCGGTAGGGTTCGTGGGGGAGCCGCGATTGGGTGGGGTAGAGTGGTGTCCCTTTACCAGCCTATCCCGAACCGGGGTAGAGTCCCATTCCGGAGTGGGGTAGGGGAGCGGTTGATTTACAGGTAGGATGTTATCGACAGGCGATGACTGCACACGGCTCGATCGACAGCAGGCGCACCGACCCACAGGTTCTCTCGATCAGCTCGGGAGGGAACCTGGTGGTGTCGGTGACGGCGGTGCTCGGAGCGATCCATCATGCGGCCGGACCGCTCGCGTCGAGCAAGATGCCTCGGAAGCCGACTTCTGTGGATATGCGCAACGCCGCCGGGATCGCGCTGTCAATTTCGGAGCTGGTCCGCGAGTCGGAGGTGCACGCCCGCGAAGCACTCTGGACTGTGGAGGTGCCGGAGGACCCGGTGGAGCTTTCCAGGCGTGCGGGGGCCTCGCTCGACAAGACCGAGGACGCTGTGCGCTTACTCGTTGCCGCGGAGGTCGTCTCGCGCGTGGGATTGACGGGAGGAGGTGCGCGCCTGCGGGTGGAGGAGGCGATGTTCGCAGAGGAGCCTGTGCTGGCACAGGTGGCGTGGGAGGAGGTTCGTGAGCGGCTCGCTGCGGTGCGCGCCAGCGTCACGCCGGCACTGGCCGTGGTGCGGGAGTTGGCGCGCTCAACACGTTTGGCTGAAACCAAGGAGGCCGGGAGCAGCTGGGCCAGCCTGACTCTCGGCCGATTCGTTGAGCGGACGCTCTTCCAGCGCACGGCTGTGTCCAGGGCGATATCAGCCTTACAGGAGGCTGGGGTGATCGAGCGGGGACAGCCGCGGGGACATGAGGGGCAGTACCGGCCTGTTGCCGGTGGCGTTCGGCTTCGCAGGAGAGCCGTTCGATAACAACTCCGGGGTGCCTACGCCGTCAGATCGGCCAAGAGGGGCCGCTGAGGTGGTGGTATCTCCGCCGCGTGCCCCTGCGGCACCTGTGGTTCCACCTTCCACACAGGCGGTAGGCCCCAGGCCGCGGGTTCATGTCGGTGGCATTCCAGTCGAGGTCCCGCAGGGCATGTCAGTTCGAGTTGAGCTGGATGCTGAGGGACGCCAGTACGTGCACATCGGCCCGCACGTGGTGATCGGACCGTTGTAGCACCCGCACAAAAGAGCCGGGCCAATATCTCTGAGCGGACCGCCTCGGACGGGCCGTCCCGCATCATCCGTGGGTGCGGCGAGGCACGACTTTAAGGTTCGCCTCAGTTAGAATAGCTGCCGAGGATGCCCGAGAACTCAAAAGGTTCTTGTAGTATCCCGCTGCAGGTAGGGGATGCCCAGGGAGTGATGCCTTCCGGGCATTCCACGTCCCGGGTCATCGACCACATCGAGAGCGAGCCGAACTGTATCTGCCCAGCAAACTCGAGCAGCTCAAGCGCGTCCTGCTGGCGAAAGACCTCTGATTGCACGTCGTTTTGACCGATCATCACGGTCACTTCGACCATTGCCCACAGCTCGGCAGTTGAGCGATTCGGATACAGCTCCGCGAGCTGCTCTTGGGTATTGGTCGCGGCCTCGATCGCGAATTTGCCCATGCGGCCGTCTGGATCTGGAGCGACCGCATCGCCGTAATCCATCGCCATGATGTTTACGCCATCGATACGCACACCAGAGGCGATCGCGCTCATCAACACTTGGAGGCCATCTGCAGTAAGGCCCTGCGGCAGCACTGGCAGGGTGAGCGAGACGTCGAGCGCACGCCCTGCTTCTTGTGCCCGCCGCTGCAGCTCGGCGATCGCCTGCGAGCGCCGCTCGATTGAGACAGGATCGGCAATTGCGCCACCCTCGATGTCGAAGTCTACCTTGGTGAGCCCGTAGAGGTCGACCACCGCTGCGTATTGGGCGACCAGCGAATCAACGGATGAGCACGACTCGGCGAGCTCGACGCCGTTGGCGCCACCGAAGGAAATTCGGACATCGCCACCGGTCGAGCGTAGGTCGCGAATCTCCTCGCTCATGAAGTTCTCTGAAAGTGGTATTACTCCGCCCCAAGCTGCCTTACATTGGCTGGCACCGTTGACGATGAAGGCGAGGTTGAAGTGCGTGACGCCGGCCTCAACAGCGAGCGCATCGAGGTCGGGGGGCGGGGACAGGAGCACGTCGAGGTAGGGCGAGAACTCATCCCTGCCCGAGGTGCCGTCGCCGGCATCGCTGCCGTCACCAGGGGCACCATCGTCCCCGTCGTCTGGCGGATCGCTGTCTTCCCCACCTCCAGCACAGAGCTGGTCGTTCAACAGACAGTTCGACGGGTCGCTCCAGACGCCCGAGTAGGTGCCCTCGAAGCCGATGGTCACAGTCGCGTCCGGCGGGATCGCCTCCGTCCAGGGTACGGGGGTGATCGTCACCTGGCCGCCCTGGCTCTCGAGCTGGCCGTTCCATGCGCTGGTAATGTTGATGTTCGACGGCAGGTTGAACTGGAGGCTCCACCCCCTGAGGGTCGAGTCAGTTCCGTTGTAGATCCGGTACTCGGCCACGAACCCGGTGCCCCAGTCTGAAGTCTTGACAAAAGTGGCGATTGGCGGTCGAAGTCCTGCCTCTTGGGCCTGAGCCGACAGCGGGTTCAGCGAATCCTCCGGTTGCTCGGACCCCGGCTCCGACATCGTTACATCGCTACAGGCCAGCGCGGGTAGCGTGACAGCGGCGAGCAACGCGTTGAAGGCTCGTTGGCGTGCACTACGTGCGAGGCGAGGCGCAGTGAGGGACATTGCGTGGAACCCTCCGGTGACGGGGACGAGGCCATTTGATGTGAGCCGTTGCTTTGGGCCCAAAGCTTAGCTGGTAGATCTTGCACGTCAATGCCTGCTTCAATCTCCGAAGTTTTCCCATGAGCTGCTGACGGTTACCGACCGACAAGACTTTCCCCGCCAGGCGCAACCGGCCACCAGGAGAGAAGAGGGAGAGAGTGAACGGAAACCGGTTAGTCCGATCCGTCATCACCGATTCCTCACACCACCAGGAGGACCGCAATGCCTGCTGAACTCGCCTACACCGACGGCACCGCCGATTTTCTCGAGGTCGGCACCGGGCGCAGCGCCTGGCACCGGGAGGGCCACCTCATCCCACACGGCCGCGAGCTCACGATAGCGGCTGCTTTGGAGCTGATCCACGGCGACTACGAAGTCGTGCGTCAACCGACGTTCTACGCACCGGACGAAGCGGGCATTGAGATCCGCCAAAGCAGGCGCGCGTTCCTGACTGTTCGCAGCGACACGGGCCAGGAGCTCGGCGCCGTCGGGCCGGGCTACACGGTGCTCCAGAACCGCGATGCGTTCCGAGCGCTTGAACCGCTCGTGGACGAGGGCGTGGTCCGGCTCGAGACCGGCGGGGTGCTGCGGTCCGGCGCCGACATCTGGATGCTCGGCCGGTTTGACATCGAGCGGTTCGGGCTGGTGGTACGCGAGGTATTCGCCGATGAGGTCGTACCGTTTGCCCTGTTTAGCAACAACCACAGTGGCCGTCGCACCGCGTGCGTGGCGCTGACGCCGATCCGCGTGGTTTGCGGAAACACGCTCGGGTTCGCCGAGCGCCGCGGCGACAGCGGCACGGACCGCATGATCAAGATCAGCCACACCGGCGAGGCGGCGACGAAGATGGTCGAAGCCGCGGAGACGCTGCTCGGCGGGCTGATCGAGCGGTTCGAGGCGGTCGCGAGGCAGTACCGTCGGCTCAAAGCTACGCGTCTGCCCGAGTACCTGTTCACCCGTCTCGTCCTGGACGAGGTCGCGCCCGACCCGCGCTGGCGCCCGAACTTCAACCCGGAAGCTCGGACTGCTGAACTGGTGCTCCGCCGCGCGTAGCGGAAGCGCGACGAGCTTCGCCGGCTTTGGGACGAGGGCGAGGGCCACACAGGCGATCATAGCGCCTGGGATTGCTGTTCATACTGCACCTCCTGACGTGGATTGAACACGAATGGACTGCTTTCGCTTGCGCCTGCGCGATGTTTGGGTGCTGGCCTCATCATTCTTCGGTCGCTCGAAGAGGAGCTGGCCGCGTCCATCACAGCGGTATCCGGATAGCGTGCCTCTGGCGTGGCGATTCAGGACAGCCGACGGAGTGATCCCCAGGTGGGCGGCCAACTCAGCGACGGTCCACAGCCCGCGGTCCCGGAGCCGCTGATAGCGACTCTTGATGCCGTGCCGGCAACGGAACTCGCGAACGCGCTCCAATGTGAAGGGAAGGCCGGCTCCGGTACGCAAGCCCTCTTGGTTGAGCCGCTCGGCGATCTCGTCTTCGGCGTAGTCGTCTAGCATGCGATCGATCCGTTCGCGGACGGCAGGGTCGGCTCGTCGAAGATCAGCGGCGGAACGCGGTAGGGGAAGCGCCAGGCTGCGGGTTGCGCCGCCTTTGAACCGGATATGAGCTTCGATGGCCCCGCCCTTGATCAGGGTGACGTTCTCGATGATCAGGCGCGCCAGCCGTTTCTTCTCCCGCTGGGGCGTACGCGGATCTCGCCAGAGGCGCGGAAAGTCGGTGGCAAGAGCCAGGATCTCCTGCTTCTGCGCCTCGTCGGTGCCCTCGAGGTCGGCCTTTCGCTCCCGTTCATAGACCTCGCGTGCCTCGGTGAGACGACGGAGTGCGTCGTTCCAATCCGCTTCCAGCGCGTCCGCAACCAAGCGGTGATTTGGGTCGACTTGGCGGTAGCGCCGCTCTGCGAGCTCGGCCTCATAGCGGGCACGCTCTACGTGCTGACGACGCAGTCGGTCCAACTCCTCGGACCGTCGCTCTATCTCGTCTCCCACGGCGAGGGCGACCTCGAGATCCAGAGGGGTCAGGACCTCTACAAGCAGATTCCCGATGGCTTCGTCCACGGCTTTGCTGTGGATACTTTGACAAGGGGGTCGGCCGTGAAACACCCGGTGGGTAAGGCAGCGGTAGGTCGGCACCTTGGTGCCATCGCTTCGGACGTAATAGTGGACCGTCATCCGTGCTCCACAGCGACCGCAGAGCACGAGTCCCTGGAGCAGTGCGGGGCCTTCCCGCGGCGGGCCGCGGTGCCGATCGGCTCCATAGGCCCAGGCGTTTTCCCGGAGGCGCTGCAAGTTTGCCTCGTATTGCGCCCAAGTGATATAGCCCTCGTGGGCGTCAGGGATCAGTACCTGCCAGTCCTGCTGGGGCAAAGGCTCGGTCCGCACCCCGCCGTCGGGTTTGCGGCGAGAGCGGGTGCGTCCGTACACAAAGGCTCCGGCGTAGCGGGGGTTGTGCAGGATATGGACAGCCCGGGGGAAAGTCAGCGAGCGGAAGGTTACCTCTCCCTTGTGAGCGCGGTACTCACTACGTACTGCGGGGCCGCTCCTACCGGACGCGACATCACAAAGAGGAGGTGAATCCACCCGCGGAGGAGGCCGCCTAGCTTCGCCCGGTGACGACATTGTTTAGAGAGAAACCGCGACAAAATTCAGAGAACCCACATCGACCGAGGGCGCCCGCAACCACCGGGCCGAAGGCGGCGGAACCGCCCCTTCGGGGAGACAGTCCGGCCCCCGCGTGGATCATGTATTAGGTGAGGTTTGACTTCGACCTAATACCACGGTAGTATTAGGTGATCGCCTAATGCTGCTGAGGTGGGATCATGAGACCAGCGCCGCTGCCGACACCGTGGAACCTCTACAACCTCGAGGGCTCACCGTATTTCCAGAACACGTTGGAGACGGCCGAGCATTCGGCAGCGCCGCTGAGCCTGTTTGTCGGCCGCCAGGTCGAATTGCAAGACATCCGATCCAGCATCCATGGATCAGATCGTCATGGTTCGCGCCAAGCGATCGCAGGCATTCCCGGAGTGGGGAAAACCACTCTAGCCCAGGCGGTCAAATCCGCGCTCCTCGAAGACGGATATCTGACGACCGATTCATTCGTTCCGATCCTGCCGAACGACACGCCGGAAACCTTGTTCGGAAGGGTCTTGGGCATCCTCTACGACACGATCTTGGCGAATCGCCCGGCCACGCTCAATCATCAGGCCATG
>WHSP01000110.1 GCA_009380025.1 Gemmatimonas sp.
GTGTCCGACGTGCTCGGCAAGTCGGCCCGCGAGATGCTCGATGCACTCATCACCGGCGTACGCGACCCTCGAACGCTGGCAGAAATGGCACGCACCCGCATGCGTCCCAAGATCCCCGAACTGCGTCTGGCGTTGGAGGGCCGGTTCTCAGAGCACCATGCGCTCATGTGTGAGATGCACCTCGCCCACGTCGATCACCTGACCGCTTCGATCGCGCGTCTCGACGCCGAGATCGATGAGGTGATGGGCCCTTTCGGTGACCAGTCACTCAGGCTCCAGACCATCCCCGGTGTCGGCAAGCGCACTGCCGAGGTCATCGTCGCGGAGATCGGCGTCGACATGAGCCGCTTTCCCACTGCCGGACACCTGGCGTCATGGGCCGGGATGTGCCCAGGCAACCACGAGTCCGCCGGCAAACGACGCTCGGGCAGAGCGCGCAAGGGTGACCATGCGCTCCGTGCGGCGCTGTGCGAGGCGGCGTGGAGTGCAGCGCGCACCAAAGACACTTATCTCGCGGCACAGTTCCGCCATCTGCGACGGCGCTTCGGAAAGGGCGGCGACAACAAGGCGGTGTTCGCGCTCGGCCACACGATGCTGGTGATCGCATGGCACCTGCTCTCGAACGACTCTACTTACGAAGACCTCGGCGGTGACTACTTCGCCCGCCGCAACGACGCCGAGGCCCGCAAGCGATATCTGATCCGTCAGCTCGAAGCGCTCGGACAACACGTCACCGTGGAGTCAGTCGCGTAGCCCCATCGGCTCCTGGTTGACGCCCCTACATCTGGGGCCCCATTTGGCGCGCACTGCTCCGGTTTAGTTTCGTCTCAGAAAATGCCTGTTGACCTGCAATCTTCGTGGGCGGTGACGGGTTCGAACCGCCGACCCCTGCGTTGTAAGCGAGGATCCACGCAAACACACAAGCTGCGGCGATAGCGTTTTCCCTAGTCACCGGCAGTGATCGAGTTTTCGGCATCCACACGCTGCACATGAATCCCCCACCGCGCGACATCTCACCGAGGACCACGAGGACTAGCCAAGGCGAGTGTCGAGACGCGACAACCTCGGAGGGCTAATCCACGAATACGAACGGGCCGCATGAAAGCGATCGAGTCTCTGGCACACCTTCAGACGTGCATCCCTTGTCGTCACGCCATTCCTTACGGACTGACCGGAAGGACACCTATTCGTCCCCCGCCGGGTCCTTGCGCGCGTACGCCGCCGCCTCCTCAACCGACAGGCCTGCGCCTTGGCTCCAGACCTCATCGACCTCCGGACCGTCGAGCGAACGGGACGCGAGCGCGCGCGGATCGTCCAAGGACAGCAAGGGTGGAGGAGCCCCACCTCCATACTCCTTCCTCAGAGAAGACGATGCCGACGCGAGTTTTAGTCCGCGACGAGGCCTCCCCAGAGCGATCTCCACATCGGCGAGGAGCTCGAGCAACGAGCTGAGTGTAGATACATCCTTCAGCGATTCCGGACGCTCGAGACTCTCGAGCAACAACCCCCGCGCCTGCTCATGGTTTCCCGAGAGCCGGGCGACCTGAATTAGGACGAACTCGACCAACGACCGCCCAAACCAGTTCCTGTGGGCCTCGAACACGTTCAAGGCGCTCAACGCGAGTGTCCGCGCCGACCCGAACTCTCGCTCGTTCAGGTGTGCCATCGCTATGCCAAAGCGGGCGAACGCCATCTGTAGCTCGTCCTCCAAATCCGTATAGATAGCCAGGCTTTGCTCGTGCAGCTCCTTCGCGCGCCGAGGCTCGGCCCCTATCAGGGCCAAGAAGCCGAAGTTATAGAGCGCTTCCGCCACACCGCGGCGATCCCCCACCGTTCGATAGGTCTCTAGGGCGTCCCCATAGTGGACGCGGGTCGTATCGAAGTCGTTCTGCCAGTAGGTGAGGCCTCCCGCGGCGGTAAGCGCGGCGGCACGAGCTCCGAGGTCGTCCTCGTGATAGGGCAGCGAAAGGCACTCGTTCAGCCACATGAGGCCCTCCGAAAGGTGTGGACGTATTTGCCAGAATCGCCACAAGCACGCGCTGAACTCAAGTGCCTCTCTGGTTCGATGACCGTCGATCAGGAAGCGAAGAACCGCCCGAAGATTGTCATGCTCTGGTTCCAACCGGTCCGGCCAGTTCTCGTCCGCGCGGAAGATGTCCGGGGCGGCCTCCCGTGCCATGGCCATGAAATATGTGGCATGCTGCGCCCGAACCGCTTCAAGGTCCCCACTTTCTGACAGCGCCTGTAGCGCATAGTCCGCGATCGTTCGAAGCATCCCGAAGCGGGGCTTGAGCTCCATCCGCATGCGGGGCGCGCACCAAACTGTTGCTGACCAGTACATCCACGGCATCGATAATGTCCACTCCAAGTTCGCCGTCTGGGTCAC
Source organism: Gemmatimonas sp. (assembly GCA_009380025.1). Taxonomy (GTDB): domain Bacteria; phylum Gemmatimonadota; class Gemmatimonadetes; order Longimicrobiales; family Longimicrobiaceae; genus WHSP01. Next base: position 2,387 of record WHSP01000110.1, read on the forward strand.
ACACGGCCTCGGCCGCCTCGAGAGTCCAGCCTCCTCTAAAGACGGCTAGACGCCGGAACAGAAGCTGATCGTCCACTTCGAGGAGCCGGTAACTCCAGTCGATGGCGTCTAGGAGCGTGCGCTGGCGTTGAGGGATGTCCCGAGCCTTCCTCGACAGAACACTGAGACTCCTGTCGAGCCGCGCCAGCAACTCCCGCGGTGGAAGCAATCGGAGCCGCGCCGCAGCCAGCTCGATTGCGAGCGGTAGACCGTCGAGCCGCGCGCAGATCTCGCCTACCACGGGAGCATTCTCCGAGGTGAGGTCGAAGTCTGGAGCGACCGCTCGCGCTCGCTCCACAAAGAGTTCGACCGCCTCATATCCGCGCAGCGTGGCCGCGTCGCGGGTTCTGTGGGATCGGGCATGCTCAGCGGAGGAACTGGATACTCCTGTTCCCCCGTGATGTTGAGGGGTGCTCGGCTCGTGACGATCACCCTGAGCTCCGTGGCCGCGAGAAGCATCTCCGAAACCACCGGGGCGGACGACACCACCTGCTCGAAATTGTCGAGGAGCAGCAAGATGGCTTTGTGCGCCAGATAGTCCTTCACCGTTTCCAGGACCGTACGCATTCCCGCTTCGCGCAGAGAGAGGGTGCCGGCGATCGTGCTGGGAACGAGATCCGGCTCGGTGATGGACTCGAGGGGCACGAAGAAGACTCCGTGGGGAAAATCACCGGAGGCGATAGCCGCCACCTCCGTTGCGAGCCTGGTCTTACCCGTCCCTCCGGGGCCCGTGAGCGTCACGAGGCGATGGCGCGCGAGCAGGCTTCGGAGCTCTGCGATCTCTTTCTTTCGCTCAACGAACTGGTCCAACCGGGGAGGCAGCTGGACGGTGCCGCCGAGAGCACTCGGGGGAGGAAAATCCGACGGCAAGCCATCTATGCACAGCTGAAAGAGCTGCTCAGACTCGTCCAGGTCCTTGAGGCGAAATCGCCCCAACTCCTTGACGCGGATGCCTTCGGAAACCTTGGGCGATCGCATCGCGTGCTGCGCCGTCACGACCGACAGGAGCACCTGCCCGCCGTGGGCTGCGGAGGAGATACGAGCCGCACGATGCACATCGAGCCCCCCATAGTTGTCGCCGAATAGCTCTGCGTCTCCGGTGTGCAAGCCCATGCGCACAGCTACTGAGCTGCGTCCCGACGCGGCGTGCCGGAAGAGCTGCCGCTGCGCCTCGCTCGCTGCGTTAACCGCATCCGGCACGCTGGGGAAAACGACGAAGAAGGCATCTCCTTCTGTGCTTACCTCGACACCCCGATGGCGAGAGAAGGCTCGTCGGAGGAGCAAGTGGTGCTCCGCAAGCAGGTCGCCATAGCGGTCGCCGAGCTCGTGGAGAAGCCGGGTTGACCCCTCGATGTCGGTGAATAGGAAGGTGACGGTTCCGGTGGGAAGGTCCTGCGCGATCATCTCGCTAGCCAAACACGTCTCAGCATCCCTGTCATGACCTTCAGCCCCTACGGGGGGCCTCTGTGACTCGAGCAGCATGCACATCCTACCCGGGACAAGACGTAAAGGCCGTCGCGTGCGCATCGGGCGCGCTACGTCGATCGCCATCACGACCCGCCTCACTGGAGCCTCAGCTACCGAACGCCGAACGAGGCGGCGGCGCCGTGGAAAGAAGGTTCGGTCAATCACTGCCTCGACCATGATCGCGTCAGCGCACGAGCGGCGGGGGATTGTCTCGGCATGTAACGCGCCGTCCTTGTTCCGCAAAAAGTCCACTGCGCGGAGTCGCCGCGCAGGTAGCTGAGTTGGCCTTTAGCCGTTCACAGCCGCTTCTCGAGGTACGTTAGATGTCGTGATGTTGCCTGCTATTGCGATCGATCGCGGAACAAGAACGGAACAAGGCAAGCACGAAACATACCGTGAGTTTGCCACCGCAATGGACACTCCCCTAATCGGTGTCCGCCATGGTCCGCGACAGCTGTCCCCTATCCGGTGCAATCCCACACCACGCCCTCCGCCACACACCACCCCGTCGCAGTGGGGTTCGCGCCTGCGCTTTTGTCGAGTAGGCGGTGGGTTCGAACCGGCGACCCCAGCGTTAGGCGAGAACAAGCGCAGCACCGAGGCACATTCTTATTCTGCAGTTCAGCCGGCTGATTCGCTTCCGGAACATTGCTGCTATTCGATTGCCGCTAATGTGCCGGCCGCGGTTCCTCGCGGTCCCTAGCCATCGGAGGGCTACCGTTCTGAGCCCTCTCCACGCGGGCACTGATCCACATGAAGGTACACACGGCATTCCTCGTCGGTGAGCGACCTCTCGACCTCCTCACGGGCGATCTCGAGAAGATCATCGGTGTCGAGCGCCCAGACCCGAACACCGTCACAGCTCGTCGAAGCGAGCTTCGTACCATCCGGACTGAAGGCCACGTCCCGAACGGCGCACCCAGAGCCACGCAAAACGAGTTGCTCTGCGCCGTTGTCTGCGTCGAATAGGCGCACCGTGCCATCGTCGCTCGCCGTTGCAACGCGCGCTCCGTCGGGACTGAAAACTGCCCGGTTCACTCCTCCCGATGGCCCTGCGAGAACGGCGACGTGCGTTCCCCTCACCGCGTCCCAGATATCCACCGGTCCGTCCGGGCCGGCCGTAACGATCCGGGAACTGCTTGGATCGAAGTCCAGCGTCGGCCACAATCTGGACACGTCGTTGTCGATCGTGCGAACGACCTCACGCTGTCTCCAATCCCAGATCTTGATGCGGGTGTTCTGGCCGAAAAATGCTGCCGTAGCCACGAACCGGCCGTCGGAGCTAAACCGTGCCGCACTGAGATTGAAGTCCTCGGCCACTCTCAGCACGCGCACCACACGGCCCGAGCGATCGACGATCTTTGCCGCTCCGCTATAGCTCGCGGTGACCAGGTACTCACCGTCGGGGCTGAAGGAGACGTCGTTGACATCGAAGTCGTGCCGGACCCTGTAGAGCTCTTCGCCCGTCGCGGTGTTCCAGACCCTCGCCACCTCGCCACCAAAGGCCGGATCGCCGTCCTCTCCGCCGGCTGCGATCGACCCGCCGTCTGGGTTGACGGCGATCGAGAAGAACGTGAAGTCATCGGTCGCCGGCCCGATCTCCTGAAGTGCCCGCTTCGTCTGCAAGTCCCAGATCGTCAAGGCTTTGCCGTCATTGTTGCTCGTCACCACACGCCTTCCGTCGGGCATGAACTCCGCGCCGGCCTCGCCGGATGAAGGAAGATTCGCCCACTCGGCGTCGCCCTCGGCCCCCAGATCCCAGATCGTCACGGCCGAGACAGCCACGTCCCCAGCCATCACCCGGGTCCCATCGGGCGAGAAGGCCACACCGATCACCCCACTTCTCGTTCCGTGGGCCGACAGCGAGAACAGCTGTTGTACGCCCCTCGGCTCGATCCGCCAGACTTTGACCGTCCCGTCTGAGCCGCCCGTGACCAGCCTGGATGAATCCGGACTCCAGGCGACGCCCCCAACGGTCCCGCCATGTGCGAACAGGGTGTGCCGGAGCGTCCCCGTACCCGCGTCCCACACTCGCACCCCGTCGTCGCTAGCGGTGGCCACGTAGCGTCCATCCGGACTCCACCACACCCCCCATGAGGCGTGTTCGCTAAGGGGGAATACTTCTTCGCCGGTCCTTACGTCGAACACCGCGTTTGGGCCGGAAATGACCGCGAGGCGTTTCCCGTCCGGGCTGAGGGCGGTGCCGAACCCACCGTCCACGTGGATGTCCGAGACGACCCGCTGGGTGGGCAAGGCGAGGACCCGGACGCGGTCGTCCCAGGCAGCGGCGACGAGTGAACCATCGGCGTTGAACGAGGGGCCCCATGTGCTCCCGGATCCCGACATGTTCGCAACCAGCCGCCCCGTCGCCGGGTCCCATACTCTCAGCTCGCCGTCATCTCCAGTGGTCGCGAGCCTCGAACCATCCCGGCTGAACGCCACATGGTTGACGTCTCCGCGGTGTCCCTCAAACGAGAGAACGCTCTCCCCCGTCTCCGCGTCCCTGATGTCGATCAAGCCCGAGTTCTCGGGACCCTCGGTCACAAAGACTCCAGCCGGGCTCCATGAGACGAATCCCCCCACCCCGGGTACCTCCCTCTCGAGTCGCGACGCCACGACGGCACGATGGAGCGCCTCCTCGGCCTCGCGGAGAACCCCGTCCGCGGAGCGCGTCGTCTCGACGGCCTCGCTCGCAAGCAAGACGCTGAGCTCAGGATCGACCTCAAGGTTTGCAACGGCCGACGCGGCCAGCTCCCTCGAGGTCGCGATCCGTGCCTCGCGCTCCGCCCTACTGCTCTGGTTCGTGGCCACAACGGTGAGCAGTCCGGCAATGAGGGCCGCGGCCGCGAAGACCGCGACGAGGCCACGCAGTCGACGTGCGGACCGCCGCTCGGTCTCTACCTCACGGGCGCGCCGCCGCTCCTCCTCCGCCCGCTCCCGGTCGCGGTGATCCACACTCGCCTTCAGGTAAGCGCGCTCCGATCGGCCGATCGCCAAGTCAGTGGTCGCGGCCCACGTCTCGAGTTGGTCCAGCCGGTTCCCCCGGATGAGGAAGCTCGGGTCGGCGTCGGCAGCTTGCCACTCAGTAGCGGCCCGGGCCAACCCCCGGTTCTGGCGGAGGTCTTCTCGGGCGTCGTCGATCCATGCTCGCAGGCGGGCCCACGCGTTCAGCAGCGCCTCGTGCGCGATCTCGACGGTGGGTTCTCGGGTCGAGGATTCCCGATCGAACGTGAGGAACCGGTGGCGCCCGAAGGTTTCCACCACCTCCTCGATCGTCGCCACTTCCAGCCCGGACGCATCGAGCTCGCTCCTCGCGACGCGACGCCGAGTCTCCTCCCTGCCCTCTCCGAGGGTCACCAACCGCAGCAACACCTGCTTGGTCGCTCGGCGACCGTCCGCGTCGATCGCCTCGTAGATGCGGTCTGCACGTACGGACAGTGCCCCCGCGATCCCTCCGATCTTCTGGTACGCGGCGAGCGTCAGCCTTTCCTCATCCCGACGCTCGAAGAGTTCCGTTAGCGCGTATTGCAGCAGCGGGAGCGCGCCGGGTTGATGAGCGACATCGGCGATCATCTCGGCCACGAGTCCGGGTTCGGGTGAGAAACCGACTGCTTCCGCGGGACCTCGGATCGCCTGCTCGAGCTCGTCCGGGGTGAGCGGGGGAACCGCCTCCGTTCTTTCTGCAAGGAGCGCCCCAACGCGCGGATAGATCAGTGGGCGGTCATAGAAGTCTGCCCGGAGAGTGACGATTACGCGTAGGCGGCTCTCCGGGTCGGCAGCGGCCACCCGCAGCGATTCCAGAAATAGTTCCCGCTCGCGCTCGTCGGTGGTCAGCGTGAAAACCTCCTCGAACTGGTCGACGAGCAAGACGACTTCTGCGCCGTCGGGTGCGACTAGATCGAGAGCTTCGAGCAGTCCGCGAGACCCTTGTTCTAGCCGGGCGCGCAACCGAGGCGCGGGGCGCACTGCGATCCGAAGGAGCGCACCCTCGAGCTCGTCGATGGGGTGATCTCCGGGAAACATCTCGGCGATGAAGGGAGCCTGGTGGGTTCTCAGGGCCCCGTTTCTGATCGCAGGAACCAGTCCGGCGCGAACCACCGATGACTTCCCGCTCCCACTCGGGCCGACGACGGCAAGGAACCTGGATCCGGGTCCTGCCTCGTTCAACCGGGCGACAAGGCGCTGGACGAGCTCCCGTCGCCCGAAGAAGTCGCGCGCGTCGGACTCGGTGAACGCGCGGAGGCCCTTATAGGGGTTCCGGTCATCAACCCGTCGGTGGACGGCTCCCTCAGTAGGTTCGAGAACTATGCGGGCCGTTTTGGCGAATGCATCCGCGCCGATCTCGGTCCTCGCCTCGGCCCGCGCAGTCAGTTCCACGAAGGCCGACTCTTTGGGCAGGAGACGCGTGACGAGCTCGGCGAGCTCCCGGACGTCATCGAGGGGATCAGGGGCCGGCCCGATCCCGCTGCGAAAGTCCGCGACGTACGCGTTGCCTTCGCCGTCGAACAGCACGTTGGATGGCCCAACGTTTCCGTGTGCGATCCCTTGGCGGTGTGCGAAGGCGAGCGCCAACGAGATCTGCTCGACGACGCGGAGCGCCCGATCCCGCTCCAACGCCTCGCCTCTCTCCTCCAGTGCTCGCAAGCTTCCCCCGCGCAAGTACCGAGAAACGATGTACGCACGACCCGGCTCCCGCCAGTAGTCGTAGATCGGCGCAATGTGTGGATGCTCCAGGGCGGCGACGGCTTGGGCACCCTGTTCGAAGCGACGAACGAACGCAGGATCTGAGGCGATGGCTTCGTGAAGGATCTTTACGGCCACGTCGCGTTCGACCTGCGGTTGGATCGCGCGGAAAACGATTCCTGTGGGTCCGTCGTCGATCTTCTCCAGGAGCCGGTAGCCGCGCAGCGGCTCTCCCCGCAGATCGAGTCCGGCATCCTGCTTCAGGATCCGTTCCTGAAGCCTCACGAGCTCCGACGACGGGTCGATACCCAGCTCGTCTGCGAGGACCTCTCGGGCGCGCTGATAGGCATCGAGCGCCTCCGCCTGTCGGCCCTCTCGGTAGAGGGCCAGCATCAGTAACCCCCAGAAACTCTCCCTCCACGGGTGCCGCGCGAGCAGGATCTCGAGTTCTCCGATCGCGCGCGCCTGAGCACCGCTCGCCAGGAGCCCTTCGATCCTGTCCTCCTGCGCCTCGAGGCGAAGCTCATTGAGCCGGGCGGCCTCGGCCAAGAGCGAGGGCTGGTCGGAGAGGTCGGCAAGAGCCGGTCCGCGCCACAGCGCCAAGGCATCATCGAGTATGCCGACCGCGATATTTGGATCCCTGGGCAGGGCTCTCTTTGCATCCCTCATGAGCATGTCGAACCGGATCGCGTCGAGCTCGGAGGAGTCGAGCCTCAGGCGGTAGCCGGGTGCGTGGCTCTCTATCCGATCGCGGCCAAGGGCCTTCCTGAGGTGCGAGATATAGGTCTGGATGATGTTGCGGGCCCTCTCGGGCGGCTCTTCGCCCCAGATCCCATCCACCAAGGTCTCGGCAGGCACGAGCTCGTTTGCCCGGAACAGCAGATAAGCGAGCACCGCGCGCTGCTTCGGTCCGCCGAGAGGGATCGGGCCGCTTCCCTCGTCCACCTCGAGGGGACCCAGGACCCGAAACTGCACTCTCCCTCGGGCCCGTGCGCTCTGTTCCTCATCCAGGGAACCAGTCCGGCGAAATCCGCGGTGAGACGGCCCCGTTCGCATGCTTCCGAGTATCGAGTCCTGGGTTCCCCAGCGCCAGGGCTTTTCGCCGCTCTGTTCCTTGCTCACTTGCTCCAGCCTCGAGCGAGTCGCTTGAGAACGGCTTGAAAAGGGCGTCCAACCGTTCTAAAGGCTCCTCCGCCAACCTTGCATCGAGGTCGTCAAGAGGGCGGCCCGAGTAGGGAGGGAGATCTATGAAGAACCGAGCGACATTTCGCACGGTGGCGGTGGTAGCGATCGCAGCTCTGGTGGGGTCGCTGGCAAGCATGGCCCACGCCGCTCGCTACTCCGCCTGGGAATCGGCGCAGAAGGTCGACGAGATCGGCGGCAACAGCTCCGAGGTGAACACCACCTTCACCGACGGCTGCCCCATTCAGTCCCCGGACGGGCTCAGCCTTTACATGGCCTCGAACCGCCCACGCTTCGTGGGCGACACCAGGACCGACCTCGATATCTGGGTCGCGCACCGTGCGAGCACGGACGCTCCGTGGAGCGCGCCCGTGAACCTGGGCGAGCCGGTCAACTCCGCGGCCGACGACTTCTGCCCGACGCCAGTCCGCGGCAAAGGACTCTTCTTCGTGAGCCGGGAGGTGCTGCCGGGGAGCTGCGGCATGGGAGACATCTACTTCAGCCGCCTCAGTCCCGAGCACGGCTGGAGCGAGCCGGCGCACCTCGGTTGCCAGGCGGACGGAGGCCCCAACACGGCACTAGACGAACAGGGTCCCTCCTATGTGGAGGCGGGCGGCGAGGCCCTCCTCTATTTCTCGAGCGGCCCCGATATCTACGTAAGCGAGCGGCAGGCAGACGGCAGCTTCGGCCCGCCAGCGCCCGTCGCGGAGCTGAACAGCGCGGCGAGCGAAATCCAGCCGAACGTGCGCAAGAACGGGCTCGAGATCGTCTTCGCCTCGAACCGCGCGGGCGCGGGTGCCCAGGGGGGCCAGGACGTATGGATGGCGACCCGCGGGAGCATCGACGAGCCGTGGTCGACGCCGGTCAACGCAGGCGTCGCCGTCAACACTGCTGCGAACGAGACGCGTCCCTCCTTCTCCCGGGACGCCCTGACGCTCTACTTCGGTCGTGCCCCCGGTCCCGAGGGGTCATCGGATATCTACGTCACCACTCGCAACAAGGAGCGCTGAGATGGAACTTCTCACCCGCCGGGCTCGTGCCCTACCAACCCAAATTCGCAGACGCGGTCGGAGCCTCCATCCAGGCCTATCTGGACGACCGATGAGCTCCAACAGATCACATAGCTATCGCTACGGACGCCTACTGAGCCTGGCTATCGTAGCGCTCCTTACGGGATGTGACTCGGGTGACGCAGCCAAATCCACTACAGCGAAGCCAACGAATGAACCGACCTCCAGCGAGACGGCCCGAGACATCACGGGTATCCCTGGCTTCGCGCCGCTGGAGACGGGGACCTACTACATCGACCCCGACAACGATCCCTCCACGCCCCTCCGAGTCGTATACGAGATCTCAGCGGATGGCTGGTCGCAATGGGGCGGAGCGGTCAAGTTCGTCGAGGGCTCCGGGGACGGACATGTCGGAGTGAGCATCACCACCGTGACTGACCTGGTGAGTCATGGCTGCCGCGACCATTCCCCGGCCGACCCACCGGTTGGCCCCACCGTCAATGACCTCGCCGCGGGGCTGGCGGATCTGGCTCCGTTCCGGGTGACCTCGCCGCCAACCGACATCACGATGTACGGCTACGGCGGCAAGCATTTGGAGCTGACCGTGCCCGACCTACCGGTCGAGCGTAGCGGAGACGGGCTCTCCTTCTCTGAATGCGACGGCGGCAACCTCAATAGCTGGATCGCACCTTACCTCGATAAGTTCTACGGCCACACGGGCCCTGGCTACACCGAAGAGTTCTGGATCCTCGACGTCGAGGGGAGCCGCCTGGTGATCGTGGCCCATCGCTCCCCCGGTGTGCCCTCGGAGGACATCGCCGAGTTGCGCGCCGTCCTCAACTCCATACGGATCGAGCCGTGACGTTAAGGCCAACCCCTAAGCTCGCCGGAGCCGTCGGAGTCCTGTCGCTCGTCGTTGCGCTCGGCTTCGTTTACGTCCGGTCCCCAGATTCACGAGCGACGCGACCGGCGGCAACGCCGACCCCGACCCCGTCGAGCACGGACGTCGGGTCGACCGAGCGCGAGTCGATCCCGGTCCCCTGTCGGGAGTTGCTCGCCGGCCCGCCCCCATCTCTTCGCGACCACAAGCCGATGGTCTTCACCGATGCAACCGTGTTGACGATGGATGCAGAGGGGAACCGCGCCGGCTCCGTTTCCATCAAGGACGGCAAGATCGTAAGCACGTCAAAGGAGGCGGGCCAAGCCATCGACCTCGAGGGCGCGACCGTCATGCCCGGCTTCATCGACTCACACAGTCACCGGATCGGGGACAAGGACCTTGTCGGACTAACCGCACAGCAAGCTATCTACAAGGCGCTCTCGTGGGGCTGGACCAGCATCAGCGAGCTTTTCGTTTCATTCGAACGCTTGGGCGAACTCTGCGAGCTCGAGTTGAGCGGAGATCTCCGAGTGAAGGTGGGCGCGTTCCTTCCCCTGAACTACGAGCGGCAGCGATTCGGTAACTGGTACGACGATTACGAGCCCGGCGAGGAGTTCGGCACCCACGTTTGGGTTCAGGGTCTCAAATTCTTCGCCGACCGAGCACAGGACGGACTTGGTTACCAGACCGACCCGCCCAGTCCCTCCGTGCAGGGGAAATTGTTCTGGAAGCCTCGCGGACTGGGTGCCGCCTTCCGGCGCGCTAGCGAGGCTGGATGGCAGATCGCGATCCATGCGACGGGCGATGGGGGCCTCGACCTGGCGCTCGATGCGTTCTCAACCCTGGGCCGAAAGGACATCATCGAAGCGCGCCATCGCGTCGAGCATCTAACCATCGTGCGGGGCGATCAGATCAAACGGTTGCGCAGGCTCGGCCTCATCGGATCCATCCAACTGTCCTGGTTCCACGCGGGTGCAGCCAAGGACCTGATCCGCTGGGTCGGTCGCGACCGCGTTGGACTCACCGGTCGCTGGCGCGACCTCATCGACGCGGGCATTCCCATTACCGGCAGCACCGATTCACCGTGGGCGATCGTTGGAAGATCGGGGCCATCGATCCCCGCCATCGCGGAAGCCGTAACGCGCATCTCTCCGAGGGGGAAGGCTCCGCCGCGGTGGATGCGGTCGCAACGCTTGACTGTTGAAGAAGCACTCAGGTCGCTGACGATTGACGCGGCCTTCGCCCAGGGCAAGGAGGAATCTTTAGGCAGCATCGAGGCCGGCAAGGTTGCCGACCTGGTGATCTTGTCGGCCGACCCTACGCAGGTCGCGCCAGAGGCTCTGTGGGACATCACCGTGGTGGCAACGATCGTCGATGGAAGGGTCGAGTACTGCGCGAACTCGGTGCCGGCCGACCTCCAGAAGGTTTGCCCCTAGACCGCGATCCACCAACCCACAGGAGACGGACTAGCGAAAGGAGATGAGTCGCATGTGAGGTACAGATCCACAAACGCGGTCGCCTCCCGCGGCCGGCGGGAACCGAAAGCAGCGCGCCGCCCTCGGTGGTCGCGTTCCATGGTGACTTTGAGAGAGGAGATTTGGATGCGAAAGATCGTGCTCGTCGGCATGTGCTCGGTTGTTCTGGCTGCGGTCCTTGCCGGTGTTGGGGCCTCGGCTTCTCCCAGCGACGACGTGTTCCGGGGCTCCTGGACGTCGATCGACATCGATGGCAGCCATCAGATGCTGGACATTCGGGGCTCGGGCCAATCCGGTCACTACGCCATGGTCCTGTTCGATGATTCAGCCACTTTGGCCTGCGACGGTTCGCCGGTCCGCTTCCAAGGCTCGGGTTTGGTCGATGGGAACAGTCTGCTCATGACAGGAGCCATCACGTGTATCCCGGGCGGCAACCCGCTGCAAGGCCGCATATCCATTCGCTTCGTCTACAATCCCGGGACCGACACCCTCACAGACGACTTCGGAGTCACGTGGTATCGCGCATGAGCCAGGACACGCTCCTGAAGGGCCCTCTGCCATGCCAAGCCCATCGGAGCCCAGGGATTGTGTGACACCTGCTACGCCTACCAACTGCGAGGACGGCGCGTGTGCTCTGGGAGCTCAGGGCCGGACAGGACAACCTCATCCACCACACCTCACCCGGCGTCAGTTTCGAGCTCAACCGTCGGCCACCGAGGCTGTCGAAGGCGATGCGGGCTCACTTGCCTTCGATGGAGCGCTTAGTAGCCCCTTATGGCGTCGGTTTGTCGGGGGGCAGGCGGTTGCGCTCGTTCTGGCCGGACTCCTCGAGCCACATTGGCAGGCAAGTAGCCAAGTGGCGCGATCAGCACTACTTCCGCCCTGCGAAGAAGTGAGTTGAGCAGTCCGGACGGGTCCGCGGGTCACCGCGACCCGTCCGGAACGCGGTCGCGGAACGCGTTCTCCTCACGGCAAGAGATCAGCCGGTACCCCTCCTAACGCCGTCCGCTTGCGCGCAGGAGGTCAAAGCTGCCAAAGGACCTCCGACGACAACTTCGTGCGTACACGTGATGCTCCGAACCACTGCAGGCCAGGCAGAGCGGGGGGTGGTGTGTGATTCCAGCGGAGGTTGTGGTGTGTAATTCCAGCGGAGGGCGTGGGACTCGGACCCACAAGTCCTTTTCGGATAACGGTTTTCAAGACCGTCCGCGTTCGAAACTCGGCCAACCCCACGGGGGATATTGGATTCCGAATCATGCCCCACGCGTTGACAAGTCGCGAAGTCCCAACGACCCCCAGCCGGAGACGAGTGGCTATTTGCCGTAAGAGGCTTTCGTCCTCGACGAGAGAGGTTCTGTCATATCGTCCGCGGCCTAGCCGCGGCCTGGCGCTCGACTACACCCTTACCCGAACATCGCCTGACCGAGGAGGTAGCCGTGGCCCACATCGAGAAGAGATCGGAGCGCCGTTACCGGGTCCGCTACAGGGATCCTGCCGGCGCGGAACGCTCGAAGACATTCGCTCGTCTGACTGAGGCGCGGCGGTTCAAGGCGACCATCGAGGACGAGCTCGGGCGGAATCTGTGGATCGATCCGAGAGCAGCAAAGATGACCTTCGAGGAGTTCACAACTACCCTCGGGCAGCGAAGGCTCCACGTCCGTCCGGCGACCACCGAGCGCGTCGCAGGCTTCATGCGCAGCCAGGTGCTGCCAACGTTCGGCTCCATGCCCTTGAACAAGATCACTCGTCCATCAGTGCAGATGTGGGTGGACGAGATAGCCAGGGAGTTGGCACCGCGGACGGTGAGAGACTCTTATCGGATTCTCGCCGGATTGCTGCGGGAAGCGGTGCGTCAAGGCATCATTCGTCAGTCTCCTTGCTACTCATATCGCTTCCCCACCAGTCTCGGGCGGAGCCGCGTTACTTGAACGCTGAGGAAGTCGAGCGCCTGGCAGAGGCCATCGATCGCCGATATCGCTCCCTCATCTATGCGGGAGCCTACCTCGGGCTTCGCTGGAGCGAACTCGCCGGTGTCAAGAGAACGAGCCTCGACCTGAGCGGCGAGCGACTCTTTGTCGTGGGCGCGCTCCAGAGGTTCGGGCATGACTGGGCCTACACCGATCAGCTGAAGACCACCCGCAGTCGCCGGAGTCTCGCACTCGCGCCCTTCCTTGTGGAGCTGCTCTCCGAACATCTGCTCGATGCTCCGAAAAGCGATTTCGTGTTC
>WHSP01000111.1:0-1131 GCA_009380025.1 Gemmatimonas sp.
CGATGCCTGGAGCCGACGCGTGGTGGGATGGTCGATGGCGACGCACTTGAGAACGGATCTCGTCCTGGATGCGTTCAACATGGCGCTCGGGCAGCGGCGTCCGAATGGAGTCATCCATCACTCGGACCAGGGCACGCAATACACCTCGATCGCCTTCGGGCTGCGGTGCAAGGAAGCGGGTGTGCGGCCGTCCATGGGCTCGGTCGGTGATTGCTTTGACAACGCGCTGTGCGAAAGCTTCTTCGCGACGCTCGAATGCGAACTCCTGGACCGGCGCTGCTTCCGGACACACGTCGAGGCGAGAATCGCGGTGTTCCGGTTCATCGAGGGCTGGTACAACCCGCACCGGCGGCACTCCGCGCTCGACTACGAGTCGCCCGTGAACTATGAGAGGAAGAATGGCCGCGCAGCGTGACTGTTCGAGCCGAGGAAGGGTCATCGCCAGACAGCGGCGTCGATCCTTGCGTGCCCCCAACTCACGAGTGCCGCGACTTCCCTCGACTCCGCGAGATGACGCGCGCAGGGCGGCGCGGCCCGAGTTTTCCACACGCTGCTGCGGGGAGCTGCACCAAGGTGCTCTCCTCGCAGCGCATGGAAAACTCGCTACCCAGTTCCAAAGCGTTCACCTGTCCACCCAATCGGGGGAGCTCCAAGCACCGGTCGCCGCGCTCGCTGGACAGCGACGGATTTCCACGCCCGCCAGATATGACAGGTCCACCGCCTGGAGCAGCTGCGATGCGCCGAGGTGGAGATCCGCTGCGGACCAGTCGAGGAACGATCCGTCCTCGTCCAGCTCGAAACACCCGCGCTCTTCCCTGTCCATCTCCCTGAGGCTTGGAACCTCATCCACGGTAGCTTCGGAACGAGAAGTCGCTCGGAGCAGATGCAGCGTCCGCCCTAGCAGTTAAGCGTCCGCGATTCCCTCCCACGGCACAGCGCGCCAACGGGCGATCAGGAGCCGCGCTATCGCGCTCCGGTCGGTTGTGGCGTGCATTCGCTGCTCCGGCCGAGCGGACCCGTCTCATCCGAGACGGATCCGATCACAGTAAACACCATCACGTCAACTACTTACATCCAGCGGAGGGCCAGGGATTCGAACCCTGATGGGCTTGCGCCCGCCGGTTTTCAAGA
>WHSP01000111.1:1141-15272 GCA_009380025.1 Gemmatimonas sp.
AGCGGAGGGCCAGGGATTCGAACCCTGATGGGCTTGCGCCCGCCGGTTTTCAAGACCGGTGCATTAGCCGTTCTGCCAACCCTCCTAAACGACGCAAAAATAGAGACCTATTACGCTACATAAATTGGAGCGGGATAGACACGGGATGGAGGCTTACCTGTCTTGCTCATCCTCGACTGCGTTCGAACCCCAGCCCCACAGTCGCCGGCTCCTCCGGCTTCAGCCCGAGGTACCCGCCCTCAGAAACCTCGATCTGGGGGTACCCGTCGTAAGTGAGCAGGCTACGAGCCACCGGCGCATCTTCAACTCCGCCTTCCGGTGCCCGGTGCCCGGTGCCCGGTGCGGCGTTGTTACCGTAGGCAATGGACGGCGTTCCGTTTCCGTCCTCTGGCCTGATACTCTCTTGAAGAACCGTCGCATCTTGTGGAACGTAGACCCCTCTACGTAGGGTACCTTACCGCAAAGCGTAACCTTTCACCTAGGAAGAGCGATGGGAGCCCACCCACAACCAACCAACCCAGCGCCGGGTCCTCGCGACGTGAATGGGCGTCTCGCACGCATCGGCGTGGTCGTCACCCCGTCGACACCGGAGGGCAGGCGTGCTGTTTTGGATCGCGAACCACTGCGCATCCCGGGCGTGTCGTTGAGCGAGACGGTGGTGCGGATGCGAGACGAAGATCGGGCCGGCGCTTGATCCACTACCTGGACACGAGCGCCCTGGTGAAGGCGTACGTCGATGAACACCGCTCCCAAGACGTGCGCACGCTGCTTCGCGAGGCCGTGAAGGAGGAGAATCCCACGCGTATCTACGTCTCTCGCCTCGCCTACCCTGAGGCTATGTCGGCCTTCACCCGCCTCCGGAACGAGAGGAAGCTCTCGGCGCCCGAGGCAGAGCTGCGTTTCCGGGCACTCGACTCCGACTTCGCTGGGCCGACACCGGCGTACGAACTCCTTGATCCAAGCGCCCCGGTCATAAACGCGGCCGCAGATCTGGTCCGCAAGCACGGACTACGTGGCTTCGACGCCGTCCACCTCTCCAGCGCTCTCCTCCTCCATCAGGTCACAGACGGCGCCTGCCTAGTAGTCACCGCCGATCGACATCTCCTGGCGGCCGCCACGGCCGAGGGAATCCCGGCGCTGGACCTCCGATAAGACGACCTTCGGCAGAAAGCCTCGGCGAGATCCGTTTACAAATCCTTGCCAGCGGCAGCCACCCTGCGACCACCCAGTCTGGGATGTCCGGCTCTGCCGACACCGTGCTTTCAAGACCGGCGCATAGCCGTTCTGCCAACCCTCCCAACTCGAAAACATACAGGCGCTCACGACACCGGTCAAAACGTGGGCGGAGCGAATCAACAGTCCTGATCAGCCTCGCCCGCATCGACTCGGCAAGCGCCGCTCCGAGACCGCGAGGAGTGTCCAGGTCCGAGGAGAGCGCAACATGCCCGATGGGTCGTGCCAAGTATGATCCGCCGGCGTGCAGCCGACCGGCGGCCCAGATGCGCTCAATCCCAGGAGAGAGCGGCAGCCGACTGATACTCGGTCACCGTCGTCTCGAAGAAGTTCTTCTCCTTCTTGAGGTCGATCGCCTCGCTCATCCAAGGGAAGGGGTTGGCAGTGCCGTAGCGTGGCCGAAGACCGATGCGCTCGAGGCGCCGATCGGCAATATAGCGCACGTAGTTGCGAAAGAGCGCCGTGTTCAAACCCAGGATTCCCCGCGGTAGGCAGTCCTCGGCGTATGCGATCTCGAGCTCCACGGCACGATCGATCTTCGCCGCCAGCCGTTCACGCAGAGCGGGCGTCCAGATCGACGGGTATTCCAACACAATTCCGTTGATCAGATCGATGCCAAAGTTCAGGTGCGTACTCTCGTCGCGCAGGATGTACTGAAACTGCTGACCGATCCCGGTCATCCGGTTCTGTCGGTGGAAGGAGAGCATCATCGCGAAGCCCGAGTAGAAGAAAATTCCCTCCATGATGATGTAGAAGCCGACCAGGTTCTCGACGAACCTGGCGGCCCCCTCGGGCGAGGCGGTGGTGAAGTCCGGATCGATCAGGTCCGCCGTGAGCCCCATGTCGAATTCGTCCTTGCCGGCGATGGAGTTGACGTCGCGATGCATGGTGAAGATGTCGCCGCCGTCGAGGCCGAGGCTCTCCACGATGTAATGGAAGGCGTGGGTGTGGATCGCCTCCTCGAACGCCTGGCGCAGCAGGTACTGCCGGCACTCGGGGTTGGTCACGTGCCGGAAGATCGCGAGCACGATGTTGTTGGCGACCAGGCTCTCGGCGGTCGAAAAGAAGCCGAGGTTCCGGAGGATGACACGGCGTTCATCGTCGGTGAGGTCGCCGCTTTTCCAGGTGGCGACGTCGCGCCCCATAGGGACCTCCTGCGGCTGCCAGTGGTTCCGGTTCCCGTTCAGGTAGTGCTCCCACGCCCAGTGATACTTCAGGGGCATGAGCTGGTTGACGTCCACCACGTCGGCGTTGATCAGTCGCTTCTCGGTCATGGGTCGGATCGCTGGATGAAGGGTGACGTAAGAGGTCGTTCTATTGGCACGCCTCGCAGGAGCCGTCCAGGTCGCACGAAGCGCCCGGCAGCGGTGCCGGGGCAGGCATCGTCGCTCTCCCGTCTTCCTGCCGCTCCACCTGTATTTGGGAAGAGGCACTGAGCGACTTCATCCACCGGGGCTGGATGCCGTGTCTGTTCACGTCGACGGTACTCGCCTCTACGCCGCCTGCGCCGGTGGTGCGGAGGTAGTACGTCGTCTTCAGTCCCATTTCCCAGGCGCGTTGATACATCTCGCTCAGCCGTCGGCCGGACGGACGGTCGAGGTAGAGGTTGAGCGACTGCGCCATGTCGATCCACTTCTGCCGGTGCGCGGCGCAGCGGATCAGCCAATCGGCATCGATCTCGAAGGCGGTGCGGTAGCGGTCGCGAATCTCGGCGGGGATGCGATCGATCTCCTGAGCGGAGCCGTCGTGGTACTTCAGGTCCTCGACCATCGCCGCGTCCCAGAGGCCGAGGACGCGCAGGTCGTTCACGAGATAGCGGTTGAGGAGAGTGAAGTCGCCGGAGAGGTTGCTCTTTGCATAGAGGTTCTTGTAAGTCGGCTCGATCGACTGCGAGACGTCGCAGATGTTGGCGATGGTGGCGGTCGGAGCGATCGCGAGCACGTTGCTGTTGCGCATCCCGTGCGCGGCCACCTCCGCGCGGACGACGGACCAGTCGAGCGTGGCCGACCGGTCCAGAGGTACGGCAACGCCGCGCTCCGCCTCCATCAGGTCGAGGGTGTCGATGGGCAGGAGGTCGCGGTCCCACTTGGAGCCCGCGTAGCTCTGGTAGCGGCCGCGGTCGGCGGCGAGTTGGGCCGAGGCAAGGATGGCGTGGTAGGAGACCAGTTCCATGCTGCGATCCGCGAAGGCGACTGCCTCTTCGGAGGCATACGACAAACCGAGTCGATGGAGTGCGTCCTGGAAGCCCATTATCCCCAGACCTACGGGCCGGTGTCGGAGGTTGGCTGCCCGCGCCTCGGCGATCGGGTAGAGGTTGATGTCGATGACGTTGTCGAGCATTCGCATGGCCGTACAGACGGTGCGGCCGAGCCGCTCCGCGTCGAGGCCGTTCGACGTCATGTGCGCAGCGAGGTTGACCGACCCCAGGTTGCACACCGCCGCCTCGTCGCGGCTCGTGTTGAGGAGTATCTCCGTGCAGAGGTTGGAGTTGTGCACGACGCCCACGTGGTCCTGCGGGGAACGCAGGTTCGCCGGATCCTTCCAGGTGAGCCACGGGTGCCCCGTCTCGAACAGCATCGCCAGCATCTTCCGCCACAGCTCGACGGCGCGAACGCGACGATGCAGCGGGATCTCGCCGGCCTCGGCCAGCCGCTCGTAAGCGACGTAGCGCTCCTCGAACGCCGCGCCATACAGGTGGTGAAGGTCGGGTACGTCAGCGGGGGAGAAGAGCGTCCACTGATCGTCTTCGCGCACCCGTTTCATGAAGAGATCGGGAATCCAGTGGGCGGTGTGCATGTCGTGCGTCCGCCGCCGGTCATCGCCCGTGTTCTTGCGCAGCTCGAGGAACTCCTCGAGGTCGAGGTGCCACGTCTCGAGGTAGGCGCAGATGGCGCCCTGCCGTTTGCCGCCCTGGTTGACCGCGACCGCCGTGTCGTTCGCGACCTTGAGGAAGGGGATGACCCCCTGGCTGGTCCCATTGGTGCCGGCGATGCGGGCGCCCAGGGCGCGGACGTTGGTCCAGTCGTTCCCCAGCCCGCCGCTCCACTTGGAGAGCAACGCATCGTCGCGAATCGCCTTGAAGATATCCCCCAGGTCATCTTGCACGGTCGTCAGGAAGCAGGAGGAAAGCTGGGGGTGTCGGGTTCCGGAATTGAACAGCGTGGGGGTGGAAGAGCAGAACGCGAAGGTCGAGAGGACGTGGTAGAACTCGATCGCCTGGGGCGTCCGGGCCTCGGGAAGCTCGGCAAGCGCAAGGCCCATGGCCACGCGCATCCAGAACCACTGCGGGAGTTCGAAGCGCGTGCCCTTCTCATGGAGGAGGTAGCGATCGTAAAGGGTCTGCACACCCATGAAGGCGAAAGAGAGGTCGCGTTCGGCGCGCAGCTCGGCGGCCAGGGTGGGCAGGTCGAAGGAGAGGAGCACCCGATCAAGCAGACGCGCCTCGATGCCGCGACGCAGGTACGGCTCGAACCTTGCGACATAGAGCCGCTCCATCTCGCGGAGGCAGACCGGTGTCGCGAGTGCCTCGGAGTAGACCTGGATGAGGAGGAGGCGAGCCGCCAGGTACGCGTACTCGGGTTCGCGCTCCATTCGCGCCCGTGCCGCGAGCACCGCGCCCTTCGCGATCTCCTCTCGAGAGACTCCGTCATACAGCCCCGCCAGCATGTCGCGGTAGACGCCTTCCACGTCCACCATGGGGACGAGGCCCTCCGCCGCTTCTGCGATCAACGACCGCAGCACTGCCCGATCCAGCACCGACTCCCCCCACCCACCTCGAGCAGCCGGATCCGCCGCTCCGCTCGCCCTTGTGCCCGCGCCTCCCGAAAGACGATGAACCGCCGTGCCACCGAGAAGTGACCACCCGTCATCAGCTGCCGCTCCACCTCGTCCTGGATCTGCTCGATCTCGATCCGATCGACCGTAGCGTGTGCCTTCCCCAGCGCCGTCTCCACCGTTTCCGTCACCCGCTCCACCGCATCGTGCATCGTCGCCGCTATCGCATCGGGGTACGGGACGCCCGCCTCGGCGCGAAACGCCATCTCGACGGCATGTGCGATACGGTCCCGGTCGTATGGGGCCTCACGGCCGTCCCGCTTGATCACGTGGCTGAAAGGGGGGACGTTCCCGCTCCGGGTCGGCGCGTCGGACTGCGTTGCGGCGAGATCGAGCATGGCCTTCTCCTCCGGTCGGTGGGTGGTGTCCCGAAGGGCGGAGCGCGGGGTGCCGGCGGGCCGCATCCACAATGCGTATCCCGTCAACACGAAGGCTCCAGGCCTCTGGCCCGGAGCCCGATCCTCATCGGCGACCCGTCGCATGAGGGCTCACGACGCCCTCTGGCGAGTTCGATTCGACCGACAACGATGCTTCCCGTTCCCCCTCCCTCGAGGGACGCGACGGGCTCCGTGCTCTGGCAGGTCTTCTGGCTCGGGGATCATCCTCCGGAGAGCGCCTTGCCACGCCCGCGGCGCGGTGGCTTCCATCCTCTCCTTCGTCCCCCCTCACAGCGGCGGGGCCGCCCCGGTCTCGCACCGGGTTCCCTCTTGGCGCGCGGCAGTCGTCGCGCGACCAGACCACAATATGTTGTGGTCGCCAGTATAGTGATGCACTAGATGTACGTCAATGAGGTTGGGAAAGGACGTTGAGCTTCCACGGGGCGACGGGGGATGGGTCGGGAGGAACTCCAGAGGACGGATGGCCCCGGCGCCGTGTCATCGACGATGACTCTCGAAGCCGGTCACCGGTTCCACAGGGAAGCCAGTCTACCCACGGATCGGGCGACCGGCTCCCGCCCAGGCGGATCACGATCGCCGCGTCAGCTCCGCGCGGGTCTCGGCGGCCGCTTGCACCATCGCCTCCAGCGCGGGTCGTACCTCTTCCCACCGCCGGGTTTTCAGGCCACAGTCGGGGTTGACCCAGAGCTTCTGGGGTTCGATCACCTCGAGGGCACGCTCGAGCAGCGCCCGCTGCTCTTCCGCGCTGGGGACGAGCGGGGAGTGGATGTCGTACACGCCGGGCCCGATGTCGTTGGGATAGGCATGGTCCCGGAACACGCCCAGCAGCTCCATCCTGGACCGCGACGACTCCATCGAGATCACGTCGGCGTCCATCGCAGCGATCGCGCCGATGATCTCGCCGAACTCGGCGTAACACATGTGGGTGTGGATCTGCACGTCGTCGTCGACGCCCGCCGAGGCAAGTCGGAATGCGTCGACCGCCCACTCCAGATACGCCGGCTGGTCGGCCCGGCGGAGCGGCAATCCTTCACGCAAGGCCGGTTCGTCGATCTGGACGATCGGCAGGCCCGCGCGGACGAGGTCGGCGACCTCATCCCGCATCGCGAGTGCGATCTGCCGACAAGTCTCCGACTGCGGCTGGTCGTCGCGCACGAACGACCATTGTAGGATCGTGACGGGACCCGTCAGCATCCCCTTCATCGGGCGCGCTGTTCGCGACTGGGCATAGGCGCTCCAGCGGACGGTCATCGGCTCGGGCCTCGACACATCGCCGAAGATGATCGGCGGGCGCACGCACCGGGAGCCATAGCTCTGCACCCACCCGTTCCGGGTGAAGAGGAAGCCGTTCAGGCGCTCGCCGAAGAACTCCACCATGTCGGACCGCTCCGGCTCGCCGTGGACCAGAACGTCGAGCCCGGCCTCCTCCTGGAAGCGGACCACGCCGTCGATCTGATCGGCGATGAACGCATCGTACTCGGTCTCCGACATCGTGCCAGTCTGGAGGGCCGAGCGCGCCCTACGCAGCTCGAGTGTCTGCGGGAAGGAGCCGATCGTGGTCGTCGGCAACAGCGGCAGCCCCAACCGCTGGCGCTGCGCCGCAGCTCGCTCGGCGAACGGGTGCTTCCGGCTGAGCATGGCCGGCGTGACTTCCGCCAGCCGGCGCTCCACCTCCGGATCGTGGATCCGTGGGGAAGTGCTCCGACCCTCCCGGGCGGCTCGGCTCGCGGCGAAGGTCCCTTCCGCTTCCGCGGGATCGCCGAGCGCTCGGACCTCGTCGAGCTTCTGGCGGGCAAACGCGAGCCACTGCCGTGCCTCGTCGTCGAGCTCTTCCTCCGTCCCGAGATCAACCGGTACGTGTAGCAGCGAGCAGGATGGACCGACCAGTACCCGCTCGGATCCCAGTCTCTCCACCGCCCGCCTCACCTTCTCCGCCGCTGCGTCCAGATCGGCACGCCAAACATTGCGGCCGTCGATAACCCCCAGGGAAAGCGCGAGGGTATCCGGCGCGGCGGCGAGCGCGGCCTCGAACTGCCCCGGACCGCGCACCAGGTCCAGGTGCAGCGCGGCCACGGGCAGCCCCACCGCGGTCTCGAGGTTGTCGTCGAGGGGTCCGAAGTAGGTGGCGAGCAGGATCTTCGGCGCGGTCGGCGCGAGCACCCGGTAGGCCGTGGCGAACGCTTGCCGCGCTTCGTCCTCCAGGTCGCAGGCGAGATACGGCTCGTCCAGCTGGACCCACTCCGCTCCGCGTTCCGCGATCCTCGCCAGCACCTCCCCGTAGACAGGAAGCAGCGAGTCTAGCAGATCCAGCGGTCGGACATCGCCGTTCGGGGCCTTGCTCAGCAGCAGGAAGCTGACGGGGCCGAGGAGGACCGGACGCGTCAGGATTCCGAGCGCCTTCGCCTCCAGGAACTCGTCCAACGGCTTCGTCGAGGCGAGTGAGAAACGCTGCTCGGCTCCCAGCTCGGGGACGATGTAGTGATAGTTCGTGTCGAACCACTTCGTCATCTCCATCGCCGCCGTGCCGCCGGCAGCCGAAGGAGCGCCTCCGAGAGTCTTTTCCTGAACCCCGCGAGCCATCGCGAAATAGGTGTCGAGATCGACGTCGCCGCCGGCCCAGCCGAATCGTTGGGGGACGGCACCCACCATCGCGGCCGTGTCGAGCACGTGATCGTAAAGTGAAAAGTCGTTCGACGGGATGTGCTCGATCCCGTGGTCGCGCTGCTGGCGCCAGTGTCGAGCTCGTAGCTCCCGAGCGGTGGAGAGGAGGTCGGCGGATGAAGCGGTGCCGCGCCAGAAGGACTCCAGCACCCGCTTCAGCTCGCGATTCACACCGATACGGGGGAATCCGAGGTTGGTCGTCGTGAGCATGCGCTCGCCCCTTCCACCCGCGGGCGAGGTTCGGTCGGTCTGCATGGCGATCTCCGGGACGAAATGGAAACTCTCCCCCGGAGGGAGGGGCGGGCACGCCGTGGCCAGTACGTGCGCCACAGACGACGAAGGCCCCAGGCGGCTGAGCGCCCGGAGCCCGATACGATCCACGGCCTGCCGCTCGTCCGGGTCGCGTCTCCGACCCGTCCGATGGCATGCCAGGACGTTCTTCCCGTTCCCCTTCCCTCGAGGGACGCGTACGGGCTCAGTGCTCTGGCAGGTCTTCTGGCTCGGGATTACTTCCTCCGGAGAGCGCCTTCCCATGACCGCGGTCACAGTGGCGTGCTGCTCTCCGTCGTCCTCCCTCACAGCGGCGGGGCCGCCCCGGACTTTCACCGGGTTCCCTCTTCACGCGCTCCCCTGGAGCGCGACCAGGCACTTTCTTTCAGGGCGACAACATAGGTCGGATGGGATGGAAGGCAATGGCGACGGAAGTGGTGAGAGCATTGTGCCCCCGCTCAGCCCCAAAGATGGTGCGCTGCGGCCGTACGCCAGCAGATCCGTCCACGAAGGAGGTCTACGCAAAAGCCATCGGCCTTGCCCGGTCGAACCGGCCAGTTTATATCTAATTGCGAACGATTCTCAAACTCAATGGACATTCGGCTCGTTCGCGGCCACATGACGAATACCGCCCCCCTGGGCGAGGTCCCGGATCGGATCGATTCGCCGCCACGGTCGTCGCGTGCCCGTCCTCACCTACTGAAAGGTTTCCCTCCAGGGGCTGTGACCCTGGAGCTGCCGGGAGGAGTGAACATGACGAGTCAGACGCTGTCCGAGCCGGGGTCGATCCGGTCGGCGTGGAGAGAGGCGCGGCGGGAACGACATCGGCGGAATCGCGACATTTCCGCGGACCTGGGGATCTCGGAAGCGGAACTGGTCGCGTCCGCCTGCGAGGACGGGGCGATCCGGCTGCGAGGCGATTGGCCGGAGCTGATGGGGTCGTTCGAAAGGCTGGGCCGGGTGAAGGGATCGACGCGAAACGAAGATACCGTGCTCGGGACGAGGGGGAGCTATCGGAACGTGCGGGAGCTGGGGCCGTTCGGGGAGGTGTTGAGCACCGGGATGGAGTTGCGGGTGTGCTACTCGGCGTGGGTAATGGGCTTCGCGGTGCGGGAGGAGACGCGCTGCGGGGAGCGGCTGGGATTCCAGTTCTTCGGGCGGCACGGGGAGGCGGTACACGAGGTCCGTCTGCTGGAGGAGAGCGACCTCGGGGCATACCAGGCGATCGTCAGCGAGTTTGCGGCGGATGATCAGTCGCCGGTGTCGCGGGCGGCCCCGCCGGAAGATCCGGCCGCTCCCGAGCGTGCGGACGACCAGATCGACGCAGCGGCTCTCCGGGGCGATTGGCTGGCCCTCGAAGACGCGCTGGGCTTCGAGCTTTTGCGGCGGAAGTACGGAATCAGCCGCACCCAAGCATATCGTCTCGTGGGACTCGATCTCGCCTGGCGAGTCGTTCCGGGATCGCTGCGGGGCGTTCTGGAGCGATCGGCGGTGGCGGAGCTACCCATCAGGATCCATGTCGTGAACTCGGGGGCGACGCAGATCCACACGGGGCTGGTTCAGCGGCCGGTGTGTTACGAGGGCTGGTGCAACGTGCTCGACGCGGACGTCGAGCTGCGGATGGGGGAGGCCGGGATCGCGGAATCCTGGATCATCCGCCGTCCAACGCGGGAGGGAATGGTTACTTCGCTGGGAGCTCTGCTCGGCGCGCGGCGAGCAGATCGCCCTGATCAGCGGAAAGGGCAGAAACGGAAGGGAGGAATCCGGAGCATGGCGCGGGATCCTCGCTTCGCTGGCTACCGAGGATCCCCCGATCGCTTCCCCACCCGACGACATCGAGCGATGAACCCCCGACCCAACCCGCCGATCCTCTACGGCACCGAGCTCGGCAGCGCTGCCTACTGCGAGTGCTGTGGTCGCGTGGAGATCTCCTTCGGCAACGCCATGCTCTCCCTCGATTCGGACGATCTCGGGTCGGTGGTGGAGATCATCGACTCCTTCGATCTGGAGCGAGCGCCGCCGTGTACCGAACACCGTCGCAGGTACCTGATCCGGACGCAACACGACGCGGCCTTCGCGTTCAACCGGTGGGAGGCGCTGGAGCTGCGCGACTTGCTGCTGGGCGCCAGGGGCGCTCTCCAGGACCAGGGGTTGGCTGGACGGGTCGGAACGCGGAGCCGGCCTCCACTGCTCCACTGAGCGACATTCGAAGCCGATTCGAAACCACGCCTGAACCACCGGGCGGCAGCGGATCCAATGGCCAGACAGCGCCCCAGCCATGCGGCCGGCGCCCA
The DNA here is from genome assembly GCA_009380025.1 of Gemmatimonas sp. Classification (GTDB taxonomy): domain Bacteria; phylum Gemmatimonadota; class Gemmatimonadetes; order Longimicrobiales; family Longimicrobiaceae; genus WHSP01. The sequence continues at coordinate 11,832 of WHSP01000111.1, forward strand.
GGATTCCGATCTTCATCTCTTCCTTTCGTAGAGTCTCAAACCACACCGTAGGCCAGCATCGCGTCAGCCACCTTCACGAACCCGGCGATGTTGGCGCCCTGCTGGTAGTTGATAAAGCCGTTCTCGTTGCCGTGCTCCACGCACTTGTCGTGGATCTCCCGCATGATCGACCGGAGCCGCTCGTCCACCTCGTCGCGTGACCACGACAGTCGCAGCGCGTTCTGCGACTGCTCGAGACCGGAGGCTGCGACCCCACCGGCGTTGGCCGCCTTCCCAGGGGCGTAGAAGATCTTCCCGTCCAGCAGCAACCGGATTCCTTCAGGCGTTACCGGCATGTTCGCCCCTTCGCCCACGACCTGTACGCCGTGGGCCAGTAGTGTCCGGGCGTCGTCGCCGTCCAACTCGTTCTGCGTCGCGCACGGCAGGGCGACGTCACACGCCACGCCCCACGGCCGCTTGCCCTCATGATAGGTCGCGCTGGCAAAACGCTCGGTGTACTCCTGAATCCGGCCGCGACGGACCTCTTTCAGCTCCTTCACGAACTCGAGCTTCTGCTCGTCGATGCCGGCGGGGTCGTGGATGAACCCGTCGGAATCCGCCAGCGTCACCACTTTGCCGCCCAGTTGGACGACTTTCTCCGCGGCGTAGGTCGCGACGTTGCCCGAACCGGAGATCGCGACAGTCTTGCTCTCGAGCGAGTCGCCACGGTGGTTGAGCATGTTCTCGCAGAAGTAGACGCAGCCGTACCCGGTCGCCTCCATCCGGACGAGGGAGCCGCCGAAGGTCAGCCCTTTGCCCGTGAGAACGCCGGCAACGCGGTTCTCCAGCCGCTTGTACATGCCGTACATGAACCCGATCTCGCGGGTACCTACGCCGATGTCTCCCGCGGGAACATCAGTGTCCTCGCCGATGTGACGGTGCAGTTCGACCATCAGTGACTGGCAGAAGCGCATCACTTCCCGCTCGCTCTTGCCTCGTGGGTTGAAGTTGCTTCCACCCTTGGCACCGCCCATCGGCAGACCGGTCAGGCTGTTCTTGAACACTTGCTCGAAGCCGAGGAACTTGAGCACGCTCAGTGTCACCGTGGGGTGGAAGCGCAACCCCCCTTTGTACGCCCCGATCGCGTTGCTGAACTGCACCCGCCAGGCACGGTTCGCCCGGATGGAGCCCTGGTCGTCCTCCCAGGTCACGCGGAAGATCACGATCCGGTCCGGCTCGGTCATCCGTTCTAGTATCTGCGCATCACGGTACTTGGCATGATCCATCACGAACGGCATCACTGACTCTGCCACCTCCCGCACCGCCTGATGGAACTCCATCTCGCCAGGGTTTCGCTTGATCAGGCCCTGCATGAACTGCTCGAGCTCTGGCTGCACAGTCTTCGCAATTGGATCGCTCACGTTGGTCATGGTCAGGTTCCTTCTTGGAAAGGCATGCGCAATAGCCAGCAGACGCGTGCACTCATCTCACCAGCTCGAACGCATGGTGCGCGGGCGGCGGCTCCGTGATCGGGGTCGTCGTGTCGAGTACTCGCTGACCATGTAGGCTCGCGAGCTACAGGCGATGCTGGATCACTTCTCCGCGTGGGGCGCGGCGCACGCGCGCAAGGCCGGGCTCACGATCACAAGGCCGCCGTCGGGGCAACGCGCCCGGCCGGCGACGGTCGACGTCAAGGGTGGCTGACATGGTGACCCGATCCTGTCGGAGCTCGCGCGAGAGCGGCCGTCGAGAGCGCACCGCGGACGCGGCGCGCAGCTGATGCCGCGGCGGACGCGTCACGCGAACGGCTGCGACGCCTCATCGAGGGCGGCCACCTCCTCGGGGCTCAGCGAAAGGCCTCGGGCAGCGGGGGCCGAAGTAGCCTGCAGGCACGCAGTCGAGGCGACGATCCAGCCCAAGGCATCGAGCGTCGCGCCATCACCCCTTCGGGGCCGGGTACCCCCCCGGCTCGAGATGGGCGCGCTCAGCGGGCGGGGTACTGAGGTCGCCGCCGGTGTGAGCCACGCTGAAGACGCGTTCGGGCCGGTTGTGACCCAACAACCATGGGTACCAGCGTAGCAAGGTAGTCGCGCGGTTTCCCCAGCCGTTGAGGAAAACGAGATGGACGGCCGACCACACGACCCATCCGGGGAAGCCACTCAGACGGAGCCCCTTGATGCTGCAGATCGCACGGAACCGGCCGATCGCGGCGACGCTGCCGAGGTCTCGATACTCGAATGGCCTGGCCTCGGTATCGCCTCGCAAGCGGTGCACGATCTTGTTCGCGGCGTGCAGACTGCCCTGCATGGCGACCTCGGCGACGCCGGGGAGGTCGTTCAGGGCGACCATGTCACCGACGACGAAAACTTCGGGATGCCCGGGGAGCGTTAAGTCGGGCAGCGGCTCCACGCGGCCCGCATGATCGACTTTCGCGCCGGCGGCCGCGCCGAGTTGTTTGGCGAGGGGCGAGGCCTCGACGCCCGCCGCCCAGACGACGGTCCGGGCCGGGATGCGCTCCGCTCCATTGGCCGTCTTGATCTCGACCCCGGTCTCGTCGATGCCGGTCACCATGGCTCCCATCCGAAGCTCGACGCCGAGGGCTTTCAGCTCACGAGCGGCACGGCCGGACAGGTTGTCGCCGAACGCCGGCAACGGCTCCTTGCCGGCATCCAGCACCAACACGCGCAGGGAAGCCGGATCCAGGCGGCGGAACTCGCCAGTGAGGCTACGGCTGGCAAGCTCACGGATCTGGCCGGCGATCTCGACGCCGGTAGGCCCAGCTCCGACAACCGCGATCGTCAGCCACTCGCGCTGGTCCTCGGGGTCCGCGGCCGTCTCGGCCATCTCGAATGCGCCGAGGATCCTGCGCCGGAGCTCGATCGCGTCGTCGATCGTCTTCATCCCCGGGGCGTGGAGGGCGAACTCGTCGTGACCGAAGTACGACTGGCCAGCCCCCGCCGCCACGATCAGACTGTCATAGGAGACGGTCAGGGGCTCCTGCCGCGGACGCACCGCGTGGACGAGTTTTCGCTCGAGGTCGAACTCCGTCACCTCGGCGAGCTCTACGTTCACGTTCTCCGCGCCACGTAGGATGTGACGAAGCGGTGGCGCGATCTGGCCGGGTGAGAGGATACCGGTCGCAACCTGATAGAGGAGTGGCTGGAAGAGGTGATGATTGCGGCGATCGATCAGGGTGACGTCGATCGGTAGATTCGAGAGGAAGCGACACGCCGGCAGACCTCCGAAGCCCCCTCCCACTACGACGACTCGGTGTCGGTTGGACCCCGGATCGGGAAGGTCCCGTCCCCGCCCGACGCGTCGTCGCAGAAACTTAGGCATGGCTAGCTTGAAGGCTGTTGATAAACAGTGCTAGCGAAGGCCGCAGAGAAATCGTGCAGGTCAAGGCACGCGACGAGCCGCGAGTGAGGCGTACTTTCGTACGCCGCAGGGAGCGGCGAGGAA
>WHSP01000112.1:0-289 GCA_009380025.1 Gemmatimonas sp.
GTCAGGTCGGCGTTGGCCTGCTGGTCGAAGTTGATCGAAGGCGAGAGCTCCTGCAGAATCTCGGAGAGTCCGATCCGGGATGTGGCCTGGACCGCATGCGCCTCGAATACGTCCACGGGGACGCCCAGCTCGTCGGCGGCCGAATGGGCGGCCCGTGAGCCCACGGTGACCGCCACTTCAGGGATCGCCAGCGCTTCGGCCTCCAGGTCGAAGCCGCTCGTCACCAAACGATTCGCGGCTACCGCCACCCGGGCCTCCTCGGTCCTGTAGCCGATCAGCGCCGCGCGAA
>WHSP01000112.1:299-14936 GCA_009380025.1 Gemmatimonas sp.
CATCCGTCAGCACACCTCGGTCGGTGCCGGGAATGAGGAGGTGGACCCCGTCGAGCGGCTCACCCGTGGCGGCATCCCTGACAGTGCCCGAGACTACACCCAACGAGTGCGGGGCGCGCGGGCCCACTCGTTCGACGATGATCCGGTTGCCGACTTCGGAGTACCGAAACGGCGTGTCGCGAAGGATCCGCGCGAGGGCCTCGCCCACCGTGGCGTGGTAGCAGGCGCAGCTTACGAGCAGGTCACCCGGTAGGAGGGTCCCGCTATAGGCGATGGGTACGCCGGAGCGTCTCTGCAGCTCCTCCAGCGCGACCTGCACGAACACATCGGTGAGGCGAAGGCGCGCACGGTACTCCAAGAGCGACAACCCGATGTTCCCGATGTTGACGGCGGTCGCGGTCGGGTTCCGGGTGCCTTCCGCGCTCTGCGCGGCCGTGGTCGCCGTCCCCGCGACTGAGGACGCCACCACCAGAGTTAATACGGCGAAGGCTTTCATGGCCAATCCTCCCAACAGGGCTGATCGTCGCGGATGGCGCGGTGACGCGAGCGGACGTCTCGGGTTCCGGATCGCGAATCGTGACCACCGAGTCCTGAACAGAGCACGACACGCTGGCTACGCGGCAGACCACGGAGAGCACCTGGTCCAACCCCTCGTTCGTGAAGGATGCGGAGACGACGCGGTCGGCAGTGGGGCCCGGTGGCAGCACTACCTCGACGCCGAAGCGTGCCTCGAGCTCCCAGGCGACATCGCGGAGTGGTGTGTCCTGGAAAACGAGCTGACCATCCAGCCAGGCCAACATCGGACGCATGTCGTCGACTCGTTCCACCTGCGGTGCCTCTCCTCCCGAGGCTCGGCTACTCTCCCCGGCTTGCACCTCGGCCTGCCCACCCTCGGTCTCGATGGCGACCCTCCCCTCGACCACGACCACCCGTACATCATCGTCGATCGCCACCACTTGAAACCGGGTCCCCAGAACTCGGGCCTGTCCCGCAGCCGTGTGGACGATGAAGGGAACCGAGGCGTTCTCCGCGACGGTGAAGAAGGCCTGCCCTTCCAGGTGAACGTCCCGGCGGGCGGACCCGACCTCCATCACGACTCGGCTCCGGGGCGCCAACCGCAGCGTGCTTCCGTCACTCAGGTTGGCCGTGGCCATCTCGCCCACGCCGGTGGACAATTCGGTGGCCGCGAACGTCGACGCCGGGCCGGTCCATAGTCGGCCGAGAAGAAAGCCGCCGAGCAGAACGGCAGCGACCGCGGCGGCTGAAAGTAGCAGCGCCCGGGGTGCGCGGGGTTCTGACCGGGGTAGGGCCCGTCGGGTCCCGCCCAATCGGGCATTCGCTTCCACCGTGATTCGCTCTGCGCTCGGCGCGCTTCGAAGGGGTGTTTTCACCGCGCGTCGGGTCATGGCCCAGACCTCGGCCACGCGTTGATAGTGCGCTTCGTTCTCGGTGGATTTCCCGCACCAGCGGCGCAGATCGGCGAGCTGCGCCGACGTGGCCTCTCCTTGCAATGCCCGAATGATGACGTCGTCCACTTCGTCTGCGGGTTCGTCGGGTGAATCAGGGCCGCCTCCTGGAAGCGGCGGTCGCTGCGGGCCCATCATCCGCCGGATCCTCTACGGCGTGAGGGCGGGAACGTGCCGTCCTACGTGCTCGGAAGGAATGCGGAGAGGTGACCCCGAAGGTCGAGCAACGCCCGGCTCATCTGGTTTGCCACGGTCTGCGGCGAGATCTCCAGAACCTCGGCAATCTGCTGATAAGAGAGCCCGTGCACGCGAGACAGCTCGAACACTTCCCGCCGCCTGGCCGGCAGGCGGGCGAGGGCCGCATCGACGGCCGTCGCCAGCTCACTCGCCGCACAATCGTCTGCCGGCGTGGGCGAGCGGACCACAGGCATGCCCAGGCGGCTGAGCGCGAATCGCATCCTTACGCCCAGGTCGCGGCTTCGGTTCAACGCGAGGTTCCGCACGACCCGGAAGAGAAAGGGGGCGACGGGGGTGTCGACAGGCCCCGAGCCCCGCTTGGTCCAGAGCCGGACGAGGGCTTCCTGGACGATATCCTCGCCCTCATCCGGATCGCCCAGGATACTCTGCACGTAGTCGAGCAGCGGAGCCCAGTAGGCGTCGATAACCGACTGCAGGGCGGCGGGATCTCCGGCGCGCAATCGCCGGGCGATCGACTCGTCTTCCAGTGGGGCGAAGGAATCGCCCATGGATCCCGAGGGCGGGACGTAGGGCCGAGCGACCGTGTCTGAACTCATGATGGAGATTGGCTGGACATATCCGAGGGACTGCTACGGTTGCCAGTTACCAGTTGCCAGTCAACGACTTGCCGGAACCGAAACCGGCAACTGGAAACCGGGAACCCAACCACAGGTGGTAGAATCGCGCGAGTAAGGTGTTATCTGACGGCGTTGCCGTGCCGAAAGGGCCGGCTAGATTCACTCTCGCTGTCAGCATCACAAACTCCTCCACCACCGTCTACGAAACCCATGGAAAAGCTGAGAATCGCGATCGGAATCGCCATGGTGGGTGCACTATCCGTTGTCTCGCTTCAGGCACAGGACCGTGACGCTGTTCGCTTCATCGGCGGCACAGAACCCGATGCGACGCTGGCACAGGCCGTCATCGTGGACAACACGATCTATTTATCGGGCGCCCTCGGTACTCGCGCGGGTCCCACGATCGAGGACCAGACGCGTGCGGTAATGGAGAGCATTCGCGATCGACTCGCGGAACTCGGCGCAACGATGGACGATGTTGTCAAGTGCACAGTCTTTATGGCCGACCTTTCGGAGCGGCCGCAGCTCAACGAGGTGTATAGATCATTCTTCCCGACCAACAAGCCGGCCCGCAGTGCGGTCGGGGTTGATCTGGGCGGCCCGAAAGTAGAGATCGAGTGCATCGCGGTCGCTTCCGACTAGCAACGGCTCAGGAAGCGGACGGCCCGGCGTAGCAGTTGCTGCCGATGCCGTGGTTCGAATCGGAGGGTCCAGCGGTGGCGGTCTACGCCCTCGTTGAAAGGATGGCGAACCCGTCACAAAAACGCAACGCCAGTCTGACCTTCGAGCAAAGAAGTTTACCGCGGAGACGCCGAGAACGCCTCGGCAGTTCCTCCGCGTTCTCGGCGTCTCCGCGGTTCGATCAGTAGTTCCGCACTAGAAGTAGAAGCCGAGTCCCAGCGTCAGCAGCATGTCGACGTTGCTGACGCCTCCGACGATGCCTCCGAAGAAGCCGACGTCGGTGTCCTCGATGGCGCGTGGGCCCGGCTCCCAGGTGCCGTCGTCGATGCCGAAGGCCCGGAAGCTGGAGTAGTAGCCCCGCAGCTCGGCGGTGAACGCGAGTGGAGCGAGCATGGGTGGGCGGAGCTCGTAGCCGCCCGCGCCCGTGATCGTGAAGAAGCGACTCTCGTCGTGGAGGCTGCGGGCCCAATTGTACTGCTTCATGCCTACGCCCGCCGAGACGAAGGGGAAGCCCGTCGCCATCGGCAGCCGACCGACCAGCTCGGCGGTCATCAGCCACTGCGTGGGGTCGTTCGCAGCGATCGGAGCGAACTCGGACATCTCGTTAGACCCCTCGGTCCGGCTGCGAACGACCTGCGCCCGCACACCGACCCTCCGCTCAAACATCGGCCACGCCGTCGCGGAGATCGTCAGGGCGCTGGCGTTTTCGAAGCTACTCTTGCCGAACTGGTCGTCCTCGAACGTGCTCATCGGGGCGAAGAGCCCCAGGTTCACGCTGATCGATCCCCAATCGTCACCGAGCTGGGGGGCCGGTCCCAATTGAGCGCTGGCATCGAGGGCGGACGTCATCGCGAGTACGACGGCCATCACGGCGATCCTGGTCATCGTGCAAACTCCTGATAGGTGTCTCGGACGGCGCAGAGGTCGGTCATCGTCCCTGACTTGTCCCTCGGCGCCGTCCAGGTCGTGATTCGTTGACTCCGGAAGGGTTCCGGGAAGGGTCGGCGTCACGGCATCCTCGCCGGAGCATAAGTGGCTGTCGACGGGTTGCCGGCGCCGCCGTAGGTGTAGTTCGGGAGCCCGTACAGGTCGAGCACGTTACCCGGCACCGGCCAGTGCAGCAGTCCCCCATCCGGTACCGTTCCCCAACCGCGGGAGTCCATGTAGCCGCGGATGGCATCGAGCCCCATGAGCTCGATGCTCCGTTCGTAGCGGATCGCCGTGAGCAGGTCCGCGCATGCGCCCGAATCGACCCGGGGCACGCATTCACCGTCGACGGTCGGAACGCCGTCAGCGGACACGGGTGGCAAGCCGGCGTAGGTGACGCCATCGATCACGTGGGATCGTGTCCGGGTGACGTTGATGACGTCGGCCGCACCCTGCCGGTCGCCGAGGCGAAGCAGAGCCTCAGCCCGGAGGAGCCTGTTTTCATCGGCGGTGATGAGCGGCAGAGCGCCCTCGTTCTCGCCCACATCCGCCCCCGACTTCCCGAGGCGGATCGCATGCCGTCCCCATTGATACGCGGAGAACAAATACCGGCCGCGATCGGGGACGAATCCATTGTTGTCGGAGCGGTAGCGCGTGTACGCGCCGTCCGACTGTGGCGTGGGGCCGGTGATGCGACGGTCGGGGGTCACGATGTCGAAGCGGTTCCGCTGCTCGATCGGGCTCGCGATCCAGTCCTGATAGGCACCCGATTGGTCCGCCAGCCCGATCGTCCTGTAGTCCATTCGGGCATTTCGGACGCCCGACGGATCATTGCTCTGCGTCCAGATGAGGAACTCACTCTCCCGGCTGGTGGTGAGCTGCATCTCGTAGTCGCTGGTGAGGCCGTTGGCGGTCAGCTGAGCCACCCGGTTCCAGTCGACGCCCGCCCGCTCCTCCGGGGTCCGTGCGCCCAACACCAGCAGCCGCGCTGCCAGGGTGTTCGCCATCTGAATGAATTGCCGGTTCGAGATCGGATCGACGGACCCGAACCAGAGGGAGGATTCGTTGAAGCTCGGGAAGCTGACCACGCTCGGGTTCGCCTCCGCGGTCGTGACGGCTTCTTCGAGCGAAGTGACCGCCGATTCGATCACCTCCTGATAAGGCTTGAGGCTCTCCAGGGTGATGTCCAGCAGCGCGTCGGGGTCCGCCGGGATGTCGATCGTCTCCGGGAGCACGTGCGCTTCGTCGAAGATCAATCCCAGATAGCCCCAGGTCCACCCCTGCATGAATTTGGCGAAAGCGCGGGCGCGGGCGGTGACGTCCACTTCGTTGTCCAGGATGACGGTACCCTGGTCGAGCAACTGCAGTCCGTCATACGCGATGCTGGAGGCCCGAGTCGCGGTTGCCCAGAAGTCCCGGGGTCCCTGGGGACCATTGCCCTGGGAGAGCACGACGCCGTTGTCGTGAACTCCTCGCGGCTCGACCAGGTCTTCCCACTGCAGCAGGGTGTCCTGACCATCCATCGTGGCGGTGAATTCGGCCGAAGCGAAGGGGAACAGCGATACGACCTGCACGTCGTCGTGAATCCCCTCGAAGAAGGGCGGGAAGAAGCCGCCGCCGACGAAGGACTGGACGTCGAGCGGATTCCCGGTCGCACGTTCACGGTCGGGCGCTACCAGGTTCTCGACCTCCAGGTCCTGACAGGCTGTCAGGGCGAGAACCGGCCCGAACACCAGCCCGCTAGTGATGCCTCTTGCTAGTCGGTTCAACATTTCCAAAGCCTCGCGGTTCGGGGTCAGAAGGTGACTGTGACCTGAGCGGTGAGATTGCGCGTCGGGGGATACGTCCCGGCGTCACTGTTCGTCCGAGCGTTCAGATCCAGCCCGCCTTCCGGGTCGAACCCGTCGTAGTTGGTGATCGTGAAGACATTCCGCACGACGACCCCGAGTGTCATCGACTCGATGCCCGTGGCGCCGAGGCCGAAGCGGTTGACCTGCTGCTGGCCGAGATTGTAGGTAGCCGAGAGGCTACGCAGCTTGAGGTAGCTCGAGTCCTCGATCGTGTAGCTGTTGTCCCCGTCGACTGCGGCGCGGAAGTAGGAGAGCGGCTTCTTCAGCTCGTCGGGTTTGCCCGCCTGATCCATTCGCGGGGCGGTCGAGATGTCCGTGTTGTACATCCGCTGATGGCTGCGATTGTTGGTATCGCCGCCGATGGATGCATGCAAGGCCGCGTTGAAGGTGAAGTTGCCAAAGCGGAAGTTGTTGATCCAACCAAAGTTGGAGGCCGCCCCCTCACCCAGTAGCGTGCGGTGCGGAAGGCCAGCCGGGGTGAGCTCGTAGAAGGGAAGACCCCATCCGTACGTCTGCCCGTTGATCTCGGTCGACGTGCCCCAGAGGTCCTTGTCCATCCCCTCCCAGTAGTGGTTCCCCTCGCCGACCCAGACCAGGAAGCCCTCGTCGTTCACCTCGAACTGCTCGGCATGCGGCAGCAGCGCCCCGTTGTCATGCTGATTCAGACCCGCCCGGTCCTTGACAAGCCAGCGGCTGTAGATGCCGTAGACCGGCACGTTCTCACAGTTCCACAGCCAGCCCTGAGCGTAGCAAGGGGCGTCCCACTCCTCGATAACGGCATTGGAGTAGTCTGCGACGACCATGCTGGTCCACCCGAAGTTGGGCTGCTCGATCAGCTGCGCCTCGACCTGCAGCTCTGTGGAGTGGCCGGAGATCGTGCCGGTGTTGATCCATTGCGTGGCGTAGCCAGTGATCGCGGGGAGGGGAACGGGGGTCAGCTGGTCCTCCGTGCGCTGGCGCGCGTGTGTCAACACCACGCCCACCCGATCGTTGAAGATCACGTTGAGCGAGAACTCATTCTCGGTGGTGTGCTCGGGAGCGAGCAGTCGGTTGCCCAGGATATCCTTGGTGGGAATGCCGTCTTCGAGCTCCCACGTCTCGTACTGGTGCTCGAATGAAGGCCGTCCGCCGGCCGTTCCCCGGGCGACGCTGAGCTTGAACTCCGAGACGTTCGGGATGTTGAACCAATCCTCCTCGCTCAAACGCCACGCGCCGGCGACACGGTAGTAGTTGTGCCAGCGATTGTCGGCTCCGAAGAGCGAGCTCCCGTCGCGGCGGCCAAGGACGGAGAAGATGTAGCGGCCGGCGTAGTCGAACGCGGTGTCCCACAAGTAACCGGTCGCCCGAACCTCCTCGATATTCGAGACGGCAGTCTGATCTTCCACTCGGGTATTGGAGAGTTGGGGAACGCCGAAGAGGAAGAAGTTCTCCCCACTGCGCTCGCCTTCCTCGAGCTTGTCACGCTCGAGCAGCCCCCGGAACGTAGTGCGGACATTCAGGGGTCCAAAGTCCCGGCGGAGCGTTGCCTGGGCCTCGGCGTTCCACGCCTCGTTGATTCGGTTCTCGAAGAGGATGGATCCGTCGGGAGCGCTCGCCTCGCCGATGTCCGGTGGGGTGCCCTTGGGCACGTACTCCCGGGACTGGAAGTCGGCACGGTCGTAGGAGACCGCGGAGGAGGCACTGAACCAGGTAATCGGATTCCAGGCGAGCGTCATGTTGGCCAGCGTGCGCACTCCGCTCTGATCGTTCTCCCGGCTCTGCTGCTCCCACAGCGGGTTCTGTACGGGGATGTTCGGATCGGGCTGCTGATCGTACTCGCCGTTCTCGTTGGTCGCACCGAAGTCGACGTCCCGCGGCGCGCGCAATCCATCGACGAAGGGAGTCGCACCCCCGAGGTTGTCACGTGAGTCCCGGGCGTGGTACATCGACACGCCGAGGTTCAACGCATCGATGAAGCGGTGATCCAGGTTCGCCCGGATGGACGTACGCTGATAGCCCTCGTTGCCGATCAGGGAGCCTTCTTCCTCGAGGTTGTTGAGGCTGATCGCGAAGTTGGTAGATTCCGCATTGCCCTGAATCGACAGGTTGTTGGTCATCACCTGCCCCGCCTTCGTGATGGCGTTGACGTTGTTGTACAGCTGGCTGGGGTAGGGGTTGTCGAGGAAGGCTTGATTCTGTTCGGGCAGGACCCGGTCCGCGCGGTCGACTGGGTTCCCCTCCTCGTCCACATAGAAGCTGCCGGTCGGATCCATCAGGTAGGCGTGGCTGTTGTTCAGAGCCAAGCCCCGCAGGTTCTCGCTGATCCCGTACTCGGTACTCGCCGTGAACCGCGTAGTGCCGACTGGCAGCCCGGAACCGTCTTTGGTGGTGATCGCGATGACGCCGGCGGCCGCGCGAGAACCGTAGAGGGATGCCGCAGCCGCACCGCGGATCACTTCCATGCTCTCGATGTCCATCCCGTCCAGGTCGACGGTGGCGCCAACTCCGCCTTCGTTCAGGCCGCTCAGGATCACGCCGTCAACGACGATCAGCGGTGCGCCGCTCTGGCGAAGGCTGGTGGGGGTACGGAGCATGATGTTCACCCCTTCGCCCGGCTGGCCGCTCTCACGGTTCATCCGCAGACCGGCGACACGGCCCTGAAGGTTCTCCACCGCACTCGCCGCCCCGACCGTCACCGGCATCATCTCCCGGTCGACACGGGCCACCGCGATCGGTGCGCGTACCCCCTCGACCGGGTCGATGAGGCCGGTTGCGACGATTCCCTGCAACGCCAGGACGGATTGCTGCAGGGTGATGTTCACCGATGTCGAGCCTCCGGCCTCCACCTCAACATCGGCGATCCGCCCCTCCTGGTAGCCGATGCGCTGGGCGACCAGGGTGTGGGTGCCTGGCGGGACTCCCTCCAGCACGAATGCGCCGCCCTGGTTGGTGAGGGCGCCCGCTGAAGTCCCGTCGACGAAGACCTGGACGCTGCTCAACGGAGCCCCGGTCTCCGCATCCAGGACGGTGCCGGTCACCTGAGAGGTCTGCGCTGTCGCCTGGATCGGAACGGCCGTGAGTAACGCCGCGGCAGCGAGCGTCCCCAACCAACTCGTGACAATTGTTCGAAGCATATTTCGCCTCCTGGGAGGTGGAGTGCACGGACGAAGAGGGATGTTTTGCCGGTTCGGAGCGGGGGATTCGTACTCCGGGCAGGAGGAATACACGCGAGTGGCCCGGCACTACCATCCGGGCGCACTCGAGTGCATTGCGAGGGAGGCGAAGGAGGGTCTCAGTACGTCGTCGGGCAGATTGCCAAGAGCGGGGATGGTAGTGCCCGCCGGGTGACGTGTTAACCCGCGGCACCGAGTCGATGCCCAGAAGCCGAGCTTCCGAGCCCCGACCGACAAGCAACAGCGATCTGTCGCAGAGAGCCAGAGTATACATCTATTGATGTGTGTCCCCGACGACCTCCGCGTTTCCGCGGTAAGCTCGCTGTTTTAGACATTCCAGCTGATAGCTCCCCTACCGGAGGAAAAACTTCATGAAGCGTTCGCCCATCACCCGACGTCAGTTCCTGCATCGATTCGGTGCAATTGGAGGATCCTCGCTGGTGTTCGGAGCGATGGAGGCGTGGGGGATGACCGGACCTTCGGCGGGGCGTCGGCCGCAGCTCTCGGGGCGCGCTGGTGACGCGCGGGTGATCGTCCTCGGTGCGGGGATATCGGGTCTGGTCGCAGGCTACGAGCTGCAGCGGCTTGGATACGATTTTCGAGTGCTGGAGGCGCGCGACCGGGTGGGTGGCGTCAACCACACGATCCGGCGAGGAACTGAGGTGACGGAGCTGAGCGGGGAGCAGCAGCGATCTGAGTTCGACGAGGGTCTGTACTTCAACTGCGGACCGTGGCGAATCCCCCACTCCCATACGGGGCTGATGGACTACTGCCGCGAGTTGGCCGTTCCGCTCCAGATCTTCATCAACGAGACGGACGCGTCGTACCTCTACTACGAAGGAGAGGACTTCGGTGCGCTCGCGGGAAGCCGGATCCGGCTTCGGGAGGTGAAGTCGGATATGTGGGGGTACACGACCGAGCTGTTGGCGAAGGCGCTCGACCAGAACCAACTGGATCTGGCGATGAGCGGAGAGGACGAGGAGCGGCTGGTCGAGTACCTGGTCCGGGCGGGCTACCTCGATTCGGAGGACTACACGTACCGCGGGAGTGACGCCAGGGGTGAAGGCTCACCCCACGATCTCTCGCTCCTGTTGCAGTCCGGCTTCGGTAGCCGGGTCCAATCGATCGACAGCGGCAACGGGGCCCAGCCGATGTTCCAGCCGATCGGAGGAATGGATCAGATTCCCATGGCCTTCCAGCGGGCTCTGGGCGACCGGATCACGCTCGGAGCCGAGGTCGTCAGCGTGCGCCAGACACCGGACGAGGTCGCTGTGGTCTACCGCGACACCGGCACCGGCGAGGAACAGCAGGTCACCGCCGATTACGTCATCTCCTGCCTCCCGATGCCGATCCTGCGCCGGCTTGACGTAGACCTCTCGCCCGAGGTCGCAGCGGTTGTGCAGGATCTCGAATACAGCACGAGCGCGAAGATGGGTCTGCAGATGCGGCGAAGGTTCTGGGAACAGGACGACGGGATCTTCGGCGGGCACCTGTACTCCAACCTCCCGATCGGTCAGTTCTCGTATCCCTCCAACGACTACCTCTCTGAGAAGGGCGTGCTCCTGGGATTCTACGGAAGCGGCGACATCGCGGATCTGGCGGAGCAGCCGGTCGAAGCGAGGTTGCGACATGTGATCACGGAGACCAGCAAGGCGCATCCGCAGATCGCAGAGGAGTACGAGACGGGATTCGCGGTCTTCTGGCAGAACATCGAGTACAGCCGCGGCGCCTACGGGCGGAACCCGGGGGAAGAGCGGTTAGCTCTCCTTAGTCAGCCCGACAACCGGCTCTATCTCGGGTGCGCCGGGGCGAGCGACAACCCCGCCTGGATGGAAGGCGCGATCTCGGCGGCGTGGAGGACGGTGGAGAGCGTCCACGAGCGGGCCCAGGCCGAGTAACGGCAAAAGGTTCACGCGGAGGCGCGGGGGACGCGGAGAACAGCGGGGAGTGATCGGATGGTGCCTCGGCGTTTCTCCGCGTGAGACCTTCGTTTACTGCATGGGTTAGCGTGTCGCCAGGGCCTTGCTCCAGAGTCGAAATGGCGCCACACTCCTGTCGACCGCCCTTCCTCGCCTCGCCGGAAAAACTCCAATGCGTTACGTCAAGTCGATCTCCGTCGTCGTACTCACGTTCGTGGCTGCCTCGCTCGCGGCCCAGGAGCAGGGCTCGGAATACACCGCAGATGCGGCGGCCTCCGTCCCGCAGGAATTCGACTGGTACACCGCGACCCCGGTACCGGCACAGACGTCGTGGGGGCAGGCGATCGACGTCGCCAGCACCGAGCTGATCCGCTCCTGGACGACCATGCCCGAGTATACGAATCCAGCGGTCGACTACCTGCCGGAGCACCCTACGGTTGTCTCGCCGACCGATCACTTTGGCTACCCGATCGGGAAGCCCGGCGTCCTACACCGGGTCGAGGAGATCTACGGGTACTTCGAGCGACTGGCCGCCAGTTCGCCACGGGTCCAGTTCGAGATGTTGGGCGCGACTGAGGAGGGGAACCGCCTGGCGCTGGTGCAGTTGGGTAGTGAAGCGAACCTTGCTCGGCTCGACGAAATCAAGGCCGGCTTGAATGCCCTCTCCGACCCCCGCACGACGACGCCGGACGAAGCCAAGGCGCTGATCGACGAACTCCCGGTGGTCTATGCCTTCTACGCGGGTCTCCATTCCACCGAAACGGGGCCGCCCGAGATGGTGATGGAGCTGGCCTATCGCCTGGCTGTTTCGGACGATCCGGCGATCCGGCTCATCCGGGATAGCACCGTCATCTTCATCGTGCCCGTCGCCGAGCCGGACGGGCGGAACCGGGTGGTGGACTGGCATCGGCTGCACAACGCCGAGACGTTCGTCTACGAGGACCGCACCAGCCCGCCGTACTGGGGCAAGTACATCTACCACGACAACAATCGCGATGGGTTGCAGCTGTCGGCCCGGCTGACGCAGGAGCTGGTCGGCCTCTTCAACGAGTGGCGATATCCTATCGGGCACGACCTGCATGAGTCGGTGCCCTACCTGTACGTCTCGACGGGGACGGGACCCTACAACCCTGACCTGGACCCGATTGCGGTCAGCGAGTGGCAGTGGCTGGCGAACAAGGAGGTCAACGACCTCACAGCGGCGGGAATGCCGGGGGTCTGGACCCACGGGTACTACGACGGTTGGTATCCGGGATATCTGCTGTGGGTGACCAACACGCGCAACGCGGTGGGCCGGTTCTACGAGACCTTCGGCAGCAGTGTTCCCAACACCATGCTGCGGACCCTGGAGGACGACGCCACCCGGATCGAGTGGTACCGCCAGAACCCACCCCGCGACACGACGATCTGGTCCCTGCGGAACAACACGAACTACATGCAGAGCGGTGTGTTGTCGGTGCTGGGGACGGTCGCCTCGAGCCGAACGCGGGTGCTCGAGCAGTACTGGACGAAGGCCAACAACTCGCTCGATCGGGGACGCAACGAGGCGCCGTACGCGTATGTCGTCCCGACCGACCAGAGCCGGCGCGAGGATGTCGAGTACATGCTCAACCTGGTGCGTCGTCAGGGGATCGAGCTTCACAGGGCGGATGCCGATGCCTCCTTCGGAGACGTCGAAGTGCGCGAGGGCGATTACGTCGTGCGAATGGATCAGCCCTACCGCAACTTCGCGAAGATGCTCATGGACGTGCAGCACTTTCCCGACGACGCCCCCCGGCCGTACGACGACACGGCCTGGACGTTCCCGCTCATGTTCAACGCGACCGTTCACGCGGTCGATAGCGTCGCGGTGCAGGGAGTCGAGATGAGCGAAGTGACCGATTCCGTGACGCTGGCGGGAAGCTTGGCGAATGAACGACGCGCGGAGTGGTGGGTGGTCGTGCCCGAGGCGTCTGCCCACTCCCTCAGCGCGCGGTACGCCCTGGGTGAGGTGAGCGTATGGGCCGCCGAGGGGCCGATCCAGGTCGGAGATCGGGAAGTTCCCGTAGGGTCGTGGCTGATCGACGCCGCTGCAGTGCCGGCGGATCGCGCCCGGCAGTTGGCGACTGATTACGGATTGACGATCCTCGGGGCGCGGGCTGATGCGATCGCCGAAGTAGAACGGCACCAGCTCGATCTGCCCCGGATCGCCGTGCTGCATTCCTGGCGGAACACACAGGATGAGGGATGGGTGCGCTACACGCTCGATCAGGCAGGCGTGCCCTACACGTATCTGGGCGAGGACAGGCTTGGTGAGCTGGACCTTCGTTCGCAGGCCGAT
Source organism: Gemmatimonas sp. (assembly GCA_009380025.1). GTDB lineage: Bacteria > Gemmatimonadota > Gemmatimonadetes > Longimicrobiales > Longimicrobiaceae > WHSP01. Next base: position 13,430 of record WHSP01000112.1, read on the forward strand.
GTGATCATCTTCCCCTCGCAGGGTGCCAACGCGTCCGCGAAGCAGATCTTCCAGGGGGTCGATACGCGCCGCGGCCCGCTCGCCTATACCCGAACCGATGAGTTCCCCAGTCTGGGCTTCCCCGACAGCTCCCCGGATATCACTGGCGGGATGGACTACGAGGGCCTGGCGGCGTTACGCGACTTCATCCATGCCGGCGGCACGTTGATCACCCTTGGCTCCGCCAGCCGACTCCCCATCGAATACGGGCTCGTTCGTGATGTCACGCTGGCTTCGCCCGAGGACGTCTTTATCCCCGGGTCGATCATCCGGGGTAAGGCAGCAGCGACAGATCACCCCATCCTCTACGGGTTCGGAGAGGATTTCCCCTTGTACCACCGATTCGGTCCTTACCTGAATGTGCCGGACCGACTCGAAGACAACGTACTCATTCGCTACGCCGCAGCGGACAGTCTCTTCCTGAGTGGCCTGGTCCAGAACCCCGACGACATCGCGGATGAACCAGCGATCGTTTCCGTCCCGGTCGGGCAGGGGCACGCGGTGCTCTTCGGGTTCAACCCGTTGCACCGGCACCAGTCGCACGGCAACTTCGCCTTTGTCTGGAATGCGGTGATGAACTGGAACGATCTGGATGTAGGCCTGATATCCGAGCCGCCGGACGAGATACCCTAAGGTGACACCCCGTCGAGGGCTTTAACGAGAATACTCCACCTGTGTGATCATATCCGAAAGGCGTCGCTCGAGCTGCACGCGTATCTACGACATGGCCATCTCGAGAAGGTCTACGAGAATGACCCGATGATCCGCCGAAGACACCGAACGTGCAACTCACCAAAGCTGGTCAGGCTCCGGTACGTACGAGAGCCACACGCCCGGCTTCGGTTGGGACCGAGAAGGGATGGCGAGTGGTCAGGCGTCGGGGAGGACAGCGATGCACTCGATCTCCACCTTCGGACCGTCGAGATCCACTCCGACCGCACTCCGAGCCGGCTTGGTGTTCGGAAAGAAGGATCGGTAGACCTCATTCAGCCGCGGCCTCTCCGACAGGTCGGCCATGAAGACCGTGCACGTCACGACGTTGTCCATCGTGGCCCCAATCTCGGCCAGCGAGTCGCGGATCGACTCCATGACCGCCTGGGTCTGATCCTCGATTTCGGGTCCGGCGTCGGTACCGAGAGCCCCCGAGAGGTAGACGGTGTTGCCGGCGATCACCATCGGCGAAAGAAACGCGTTCGGGCTGTCGCCACCGATGAAGCGCAACCCGTCCGACTCCTGCGCTATCGCTGGTGCGGCCATCAATGTCGCCATCGCCAAACCAACCCACAGCTTTCTATTCATCGACAAACTCTCGCTCGAGATCGTCCCCGCGGAAGCCGGGACCCAGTTACTCCATCGGCTGCCGTCGCCCCTGGATTCCCGCCTTCGCGGGCATCTGAGGTGGTCTGTCAAGGGGTGACGAGGGGGGTTGAAGGTCAGTGAATTCACGCCGCGAGCGCCGGGAGTTGTT
>WHSP01000113.1 GCA_009380025.1 Gemmatimonas sp.
AGTAGTCCCGAGCCGTCTTCCGCGACACTGCTCCATACGCGACCGGCGGCGTCTACGTCAACTTCATGCCCGAGGACGAGACCGACCGAGTCGCTTCGGCCTATGGCGTCAACCTTCCCCAGCTCGTCGCGCTCAAGGACCGCTACGATCCGCAGAACAGATTCAGGATGAACCAGAACATCCCGCCAAGCGGAGACGCGGCTGCGAGTGATCAGTCGCAACCGCTACCGGCCTGACTCGATTCCGTGATCCGCCCCTCCGCGCCTTTCATCGGAGCATCAGGACCGTAGATTACGTTGCACGATAAGGCCGAAGAGAAATCGCGCATCTCTGCGTGGTAACGGATTGCTGCCTTCGGGCGCGCACTCCCTCGCCGCTCCCTGCGGAATACAAAAGTATGCCTGATTCGCGGCTCGTCGCGCCCCTTGACCTGCACGATTTCTCTTCGGCCTTCGCTTAGCCTGCTGTTCAGCAGCCTTCTAGGCGCGTTGTGTGCGAACCCGGCCGCCAGCATTCGGATCCGCTGCCCTTGTCCGCGCGACGCTCCGCTCGCGCCCATGATCCGATAGCGATACAATATTCAGCGTACCGCCTGCCGGGCTGCGCCGTCCCCCTCGCCCCCAAGGCTGCGAGGAGACAGATTCGAGGCTCCAACCCGTTCATCCGCACCCCCGAAATTAGCGGGGATCCAGCGACCGGTTCCTGCTTGCGCGGGAAAGACGTGAAGGGACATGAAGCGCGGGAATGACGGCCTTGGTGGCGCCGGCCGCTGTAGGCTTGCGGTGTACGTGCATTTCGATCGGGCGATTCGTCGCCCGTGCCGCCCCCCTCTGCAGATGAGGATGCTCCCCGAATGAAGCGCACCCCGACCAGCCCGGCGGGCGACCAAGCACGGGCTTTCCAACCCGGGTCCGCGGCCGACAGGAAGGCCCCGGACGGATTACTTGCGACGACGCGTCAGTCGTCATCGACGGGACTCTCGAGCTCAGTTGCCGTGGCGCGTGCGGACTCGACTGGGAGACAGGTCTCGCGGATCATTTGTGTCGCCCTCGGGATCGCCCTGTTTTGGCCGAGCGAGGTATCAGGTCAGACCCAGGCGAGCCGGTCGAATCTGCGGATCGAGGCACTGCGGGTAGACGGCGGCCCGCGGATCGACGGATTACTGGACGACGACGTCTGGCTCTCCGCGCCCCTCCTCTCTGAGTTCACCCAACAGGAACCCGACGAAGGTGCGCCCGCCAGCGAGCGTACCGAGATCCGTATCCTCCACGACGGCAATAGCTTGTATCTGGGCGTGCACGCCTATGACTCCGCACCCGATGAAGTGATCGCGACCGAGCTGCGCCGCGATGGCGACCGGATCCTGGAAGAGGACAACATCCAGCTGATCCTGGACACGTTCATGGACTCGCGCTCCGCGTACATGTTTGTCGTCAGCCCCGTCGGCGCGCAGCTCGACCAGCAGGTCTTCGATGAGGGGGGGCGCGACCGTCGTGGGAGCGGCTCGGCCATCAACCGCGACTGGGATGGCGTGTGGTCGGTGGTTGCCGCTCGTGTGGCTGATGGCTGGGTCGCGGAGATCGAGATCCCTCTGGTGACGTTGCGGTTCCCGGAAGGCGAGCCGCAGTCCTGGGGGATCAACGTGATGCGGAACATCGGTCGAAAGAACGAGCAGGCGTACTGGGCGCCGATCCCGAAGCCTTTCGGGCTGACCCGGGTGAGCCTGGCGGGGAGCCTTACGGATCTCGAGTCCCTGAGCCGGGGACGGGACCTCCGCGTCAAGCCGTACGTCACCGGTGGTGCGCGGGGCCAGCGGGACGGTACGATCGCCGACAACTCCGCTCAGGGCGATGTCGGCCTCGATGTGAAGTATGGGATCACCGCGGGACTCAACCTCGACGTCACGATCAACACGGACTTCGCCCAGGCGGAGGTCGACGACGAGCAGGTGAACCTGACGCGGTTCGCCCTCTTCTATCCGGAGAAGCGTGAGTTCTTCCTCGAAAATGCGGGGATGTTCACCGTCGGGACGACGAACTCGACCGGCCGTATCGCCGATCTTTTCTTCAGTCGGCAGATCGGTATCTCGGCGACCCGTCAGGAGGTTCCCATTCTGGGAGGTGCGCGGCTGACCGGTAAGGTCGGCGCGAACAACCTCGCTGTCATGGATCTCCAGACCGGTGGCGTCGGCGACGACCCGGGGGAAAACTTCCTCGTTGCCCGCTACAGCCGCGACATCTTGGATCGGTCGCAGGTCGGTGGGCTCGTCATCAATAAGCAGGCGTCGGAGGGCGGGCACTTCAACCGCACCTATGCCGGTGACATGCTGCTTTCGCTGACTCCGTCGTTGACCGTCGAGGGTTTCGTGGCAGGAACGTCGTCACCCGACCCGTCCGAAGACAACCTCGCGGGACACCTGCGAGCCGGGTGGCTGGATCAGTCGTGGCGGATCTACACGGAGTACACGGATCTGGGAGCGAATTTCAACCCCGAAGTCGGCTTCGTCCCGCGAGTTGGTATTCGGCGCAGCAAGGTCCACTTCGAGGGGAATCCGCGACCCGGTCGGTGGGGGATTCGGGTCATGGAACCGATGTGGAACGCCACTTACATCACGGACCAGACCGGACGGCTGGTGAGCCGCCAGTTCCACCACATGGTGGCCACCAACTTCGAGAACGGAGCCGTTATCAACATCATGCACAACCGCTACTTCGAGCGGTTGGATTCGCCTTTCGAGGTCTCCAGCGGCGTCTCCGTCCCGGCCGGGGACTACACCTTCTGGGATCTGATCCTTTCCTTCCGTAGCAACCCATCTCGGCGAATCTTCTACAATGTGAGCTATTCGCCACAGACCTTCTGGGACGGTGATCGGACCGACTGGACGGTACAGCTCGGGGCACGGGTGACGGACAAGCTCGCGACGTCCGCCGGCCTTTCCCGGAACGACGTCGAGCTCCCTGCAGGCTCATTCGTCGCCGACGTCGGTTCCCTCCAGCTCGATTACGGCTTCTCGCCGAAGGCATCGGTGCGGACGCTCACACAGTACAACTCGCTCACAGAGCAGTGGAGCAACAGTGCCCGGTTCCGATACATCCATCGACCGGGCAGCGATCTGTACGTCGTGTATGACGAGGTGCGTCGCGGCCCGGACGACACGGTTTCCCCGTTCCTCGAGGAGGTGCGGGATCGTCGTCTGATCGTGAAGTTGACGTATCTGATGTCGATGTGAATTGACTTCAAAGTAGGCTAGTTGTCATCCGGAAAGTCGGAACGGCGTGGTTTCCAGGCCGGAAACGAGGGATTTTTCGCAAGGTCGAGGAGCGCGAGGGTTTGCGCGGAGGCGTACTGAAATACGCCGCACAAGAAAACCTGCGGCGCGACGCCGAGATTGCGGAAAAGAACCGTTTCCGGACGGAAACCAGGCCAACCTCGCCCTAGCTCGGGAGGCTCGTTCGATGAATCAGAACCCGATCCATTCCACACGTGCCGGCGCCCCGTTCAGCCGACGAGAGGTCATCCGGGGTCTCGGCCTGGCTGCCGTCGGGCTTGCGGTCACTCCGGTCCGCGGCTGGCCGACCTACTGGTTCCGGTCGGACGACGACGTCGTTCCGTTCACCGACATCCCCGACGACTTCACCGGGCGCAGGCCGGGGGACGAGGACCATCCGGGAGCCGGGCTGATCGCCCAGGACCTCCGCGAGCTCGACTCCTGGATCACCCCGGTCGCAGACTTCTTCGTCGTCGACCACTACGGACACCCGGTGCTGGATGCCGCGACGTACCGGTTGCGGGTTGGTGGCCTCGTCCGAACCCCGATCGAGCTCGATCTGTCAGCCCTTCGTTCGCGGCCACGAGTGGAGCGGACGACGGTGTTCGAATGCGGAGGGAACTCACGCGGGCTGATCCACGGGATGGTAGGGAACGCGACGTGGGCGGGAGCCGAGCTCCTGCCGATCCTCGAATCAGCCGGATGGACCGACGATGCACGCGAGGTCCACTTCTGGGCGGCCGACACGGGAACCGAAGAGATCCGCGACAATGAGTACGAGCAGAACTTCGCGCGCTCGATGTCCCTCGACCAGATCCGCGAGACCCAACCGATCCTGGCGTACGAGATGAACGGCGAGCCACTGACTGTTGTCCACGGTTCCCCGGTCCGCCTGATCGTTCCGGGCTGGTATGGCGTCTGTCAGGTGAAGTGGCTGGAACGCATCGAGTTCAGTGCCGATCGGCTGATGACTCGCTTCATGGCGAGGGACTACGTGACGTTGATGGGCCGTGAGGTCGACGGGAACGTCGAGTGGGTCGAGACTTCGGTGACGCGTCAGCGCCCGAAATCAGTCATTGCCCGCGTCACCCGGAACGAGGACCTGTTTACGATCTTCGGGGTCGCCTGGACCGACGGAACACCCCTGGACCGCGTCGATCTCCAGATCGACGGTGGCGATTGGACAGCTGCCACACTCGAGGCGCCCGAGAACCCTCACGCCTGGACGTTCTTCCGCCTCGAAGTCCCCGGTCTCGCGAACGGGGAGCACACACTCGCGTCCCGTGCGACTGACGCTGGCGCTCAGACGCAGCCCGACAACCTGGACCTGAAGGAGACCCGCTGGGAGAACAACGAGATCTTCCACCGTACGATCCTCGTTTCCTAGTTCGGAGCACCCAGCCAGGATTTGAACCGCGGAGCCGCGGAGGACGCAGAGTACAAACTCGGAGTCGTTCTCTCCGAGCTCCGCGGCTCTGCGGTTTCAATTTTGTTGATGCTTGCTGACCTGCGAGGCTGGAGCCTTTCCAGGGGCAGGATGGAGAAGCGGGTGGCCGGGTGACGAGCGCTACAGGGTGCCTTCCGATCGCGAGGGCGGTTGGCGTTGCCCGGAAGTGGATGCCTCAGTGCGCCGGGTTGCCGCTTGTCGAGATTCGAGCAACGCCGCGGTATCGTCGTAGCGGCCGGTGCACGGCGTGCCGGCGAGCACGCGCATGAGGCGTGGCTCGGAGGCAGGGATGGAGAAGCCACAACCATCGCACAAAGCGCCGTAGTTCGTTGGCCTCCAGACGTGCCCGGCAGTGCCTTCGCCCGCGTCCGCCAGGCCGAAGTTGCCTTGGAGGGCGCGGAGGAGTGACTGGCGCAGCTCGGGCACGAGGAGGGCGACTGCGCGCTCCAGTGCGTTCGTGAGATCTCGGATCTCGGAAGCCGACCCCGACTCTGCCGCGTGCCGACGGGCGGCCGACATGATCGTCTCCAGTACGGATCCCGTGCCCAGGTCGAGGAGAGGAGGCGGGCCTCCCGCTGTGCGGCGCTCGAGCTGAAGGTGTCGGGAAGGGCCCGCGGCAGCCGGCTCCCTCGAGCCGGACTCTTCGAGCGCGACGCCCTCCGGAGAATCTATAGGTGCAGGTAGTGCGGTCATATCCAACGTCAGGAATCAGGGAAGCCGGCGCTTCATCGTGCCGCGCGCGAGTCCGGAAACGTTCACAAGAGCCGTTCCGAAATTCGCCACGCGCTGGCCGACGCGTCGGATCGTTCAATGTACGGCCAGAATACAGACCTTTTCCCGGCATCTGAGGTCACTTTCAATCAGCAGCTGTTGTCCAGCCCTGTCACCGAGGGACAACACGCGTTGGTCCAACCCAACAGCGAAACCTGCCGAAGGCCGCTCGACGCTTGAGCTACGGATACTGGGACAGGTGGCATTCTACGACGTGGTGCGAGCGGCGGCTGATTTCTGCGCCTCCACCTGCTTCAGCGCCCGGAGGAATACCGTCCCCGGCTGCGCTCCCTGTACGGCGAACTGCTCGTCGAACACGAAGGTCGGAACCCCCTGGATTCCGAGCCTCCGCGCCGCCTCGATGTCGGCGTCCACCTCTTCTGTCCCTTCGTCGGACGCGAGGTACCTTTGGACGCGTACGCGATCCATCCCCACCGAGGCCGCCAGTTCTGACAGGGCTTCGATATCGGCCACATTGCCGCCGAGAGTGAAGTGCATCTCGAAGAGCTTCTCGACCAGCGCCCGCTGCACTTCGGCACCGTCCTCCCGCCACGCTAGTGACGACAGCCGATGGGCGTCCTTCGTGTTGGCCGCCAGAGCATCGTCCCACTCGATCTCGATCCCCTCGCTAGCGGCTGCCTCACTCACCCGTGCCTGCATCGCTCCCGATACATCGCCGAATCTCCCCCGTAGGTACTCCCTCAGAGGAACGGCTTCCTTGGGCGCGCTCGGGTCGAGCTGATACGCCCTGAACACGACTTCGACCGCCTCCGCTCCCTCGAACGATTCCAGCACCCGAAGAAAGCGGCGCTCGCCGATGTAGCACCAGGGACAGACCACGTCCGAATAGATATCGACTCTCATCCCACTCTTGCTTTCACAGCGGATTCTCATCGTTTCGCGGCCGTGTAGGCCGGCTGTTCCCGGGGCCAACGGCTCGCCCAAGCTGTTCTACTCACTATCCAACCATATGGTCCACTTCTGCGGCCGTCCCGCGGCGAGATGGCGCAAACAAGCATCGCCCCGGACGTGGGCCGGAGCGGTGCTAGTGGTGAAGATTATTTGATCGGCGGCCTCGAAGGCGCATGGAAGTCGATCACCCGGACCGCGCCGGCTTTGACTAGCCGCACACCTTCGAAGACTTCGGCTGGGATGTGCCGGTCAGCTTCGACCGTGACCGCGTCCCCGATCTCTTCAACCTCTCTTCCCTCGAGAGATCACTATTGGAACTCCGTTCTTCCTCGCATCGGATGTTGGGCAGCCCCGGGCTGCGTCAGAACGAGACTTTCAGGGTGACGGTCGCCTGACTTAGAGGAGGCATTCCAGTTACGACCTCGCCGCCAAACTGCTCGGAGGGGGCGTTCATCTCTGGATCCGCGATCCTGTCGCGGTCCTGCACACCTGCAATCTCCCCGGCGTACTTCCCGGGGAACCAGAGGAGGCCAACGTTTCGCCAGCCAAATGCGACAGAAGCTGCCCTCACGCCGAACCGCTGTGCCAACTGATCGGGAAAGGTATAGTTGAGGGACAGCTCGCGCAGCCGAGCAAAGCTGCCATCAAATAGACCGAGCGGCGCTCTGTTGATAGCGCGTTGTCCCATACAGATCGGATCGTCCTGCACGTTGGCACAGCGCGTATTGGTAAAGGTCGTATGCTTGGCGCCGAGCGCGTCGTGAAATTGAATGTGACCGCCCCGCACGTCGATCGACGCGTATAGTTGCCAGTTGCGAAATAGCGTCAGCATCGAAGCCATGCTGGCGGTCCACGAGGGTTCAGCCCGTCCCCAGTAGAGGAAAGGCGCATCCTTGCACGGAACCGGTCCCCCGCCGATCGAACGTCCGTCTGTGCCGGTGCCGCCGTCACACATGACGTTTGTGACCGGTCCGCTCTCGCCACTGACGAAGTCCGCGGAAACGACTCTCTGACTAAAAACGCTCGCTAAAGGATAGCCCTCTACATGAAGCCGGCCCCGTCGCACGGGGATCTGGTCAACGCTCCCAAGATCCGTGATTTCATTTTCCATTGTGGCGAAGGAAACCGAAAGATCCCACCGAACGGGATCCTGCGCGAGGAGCTGAGCGCTCAATTCGACCTCCGTGCCCCAGTTCCTGGTTTCACCGATGTTGACCAGCTGGTCACTTGGAAATCCAAGAGATTCAGCTAGCGGGGTTGCCACGATCACATCCTCAGTCGTCCGCCTATAATGTGTGAAGGTGAGGCCGATTCGATCGTTCAGCAGCGACGCGTCGAACCCCAGTTCGAACTCTTCACCTCGCTCGGGGGCGAGGTCGGGATTCCCGTATTCCGATGGAGTCAAGATAGGCTGATCACCGGGTCCGGAACGCGCTTCATAAAGCCTTGCTGCAGCAAAGACGTCTGGTTGCTGGCCAGCCGCACCCCAGGCACCTCTCAGACGGAATTGATTGATGAAGTCGAGGTTCCAGAACGGCTCTTCGTGGATAACCCAGGTCGCACTCAGCTTTGGGTAGATCGCAGCATCGAAGTTGGCGCCGAAGGCACTGTTATCGTCGGCTCGGATTGCGCCAGTCAGAAAGATTCGTTGCTGCCAGTTGAGTTGCTGCTGAACATAAGTGCCGACCGTCGTGTTCTCGACAATGTCTTCGTAACTGGTCGTGACGGCCGCGGCGCCTATCGTCCTCAAGGTTGGCGTTGCCAGTCCCTCGCCGTCGAGGTCAGCGAGGCGAAGCCAGCGATTGTAATACTGCAGGCCGAGCGAAACGGCTGCACCGAGTCGGCCGTGCAGCAGGCGGAAGTCGGCGGTGCCGCTGTAGTCGAAGGTGGTCAGCCGCGTTTCATCCAGATCGAGAGACTTCCGGCCGGTTACTGAGGAGTTGCCATACCACTTGTACTCGAGATCCTTCTGGGTAAAGACGGTTCGCGTTGCGTGCGCGACGTCAATGCCGCCAACCAGCCGGTGATTGAACCAGTTGCGGGGAGCGAAGTTCAGCTCCAGGCTCGCAATTCGCCGATCCACGTCGGCAACGTCCTCCCGGAAATCCCGCATCACTTCGGGAGTCTGTGCCTGCCAACCCCTTCTCGGATCTTCGAGGCCTCCGGAATCGATGGACTTGACGGGATTTCCCCAGATCAGATCTGCCCAGAGCCCTCCGTCTGATCGGTTCGCTCCATCTACGAATGACCCGTTCAGGTCGACGCTGGCGAACGAATTGAGGGTAATCCCGAGGTTCAGGCGCCCAGTGGTTTTCTCATCCCAGTTCCAATCGACAATGCCTTCCCGATAGGAGTGATTGACCGAAGCGAAGTAACGGATGATATCCGTCCCGCCTCGCGCGGAAGCATTGAGTTTCTGAATTGGACCGGACTGGAATAGAGGCTCGCCGAAGCGTTCCTCCTCCTTGAGGACGAGGTTTTCGGAGATCAGCTCACCCGTGAACGGATTTGTACCGTAGTTGACCGAGGCCTTTTCGGCCGCGTCCGCCAACCATGTGGCTCCCAGCTCAATTGACATATCGAACATCGGGCTTCCACCCACGCCACGTTTAGTGATGATCTGAATGACACCGTTTGATGCCTCCGTACCATAGAGGGTCGCGGCGGCAGGACCTTTGATCACCTCGATCCTCTCGATATCAGACGGATTCAGGTCGTTCAATCGCGAGCCTGCCTCATTGGTACTCTGATATGGCCGATCGCTGTTCGTCCGGATACCGTCTATGTAAACGATGGGATCATTTGGTAGGGACGTGCTGGAACTTCCGCGGATCCGAATGGGACCGGCATCACGGCCAATCGATCCTGAGCCTGGCATCACCATCACGCCTGGCATCCGTTGACCGAGGAGTTGTTCAACATTCACAATCGGGCTGACCCGCTCGAGATTCGCGGCATCGAGGCCAGCCACCACATTGCCGATCGCTCGCCGCTGCGTGCCCCCAGGCGTACCGGTTACCACGATCTCGTCCAGGGCGAGCGCTTCCCGTCCGAGTCCGAAATCCACCGATGCCGTCCGCCCGCCGACGACGGTCAACTCGGCCGATGCTTCGCGATACCCGATCCGCCGAACCAGAACCGTTTTGGTTCCGGCGGGAACGTCATCGAGTTGAAACTTCCCATCGATGCCCGTGAGTCCGCCGATGCCGAGTGCGTCGATGAATACCTGTGCAGTCGCGATCGGCTGAAGTGTCTGGTCGTCGATGACGCGACCGGTGATGGTTCCCACTCGTCTATCATCCCGAGTACGCTCAACTGGTTTCGCGACCACAGTCGATGCAATGCGGCGCGAGACGCTGGGCGACGGTGCTGGTGTCGTAGCGGGAACAGGCGAGGCTGGGGAGCGTTCGATAAGGACGTGCCTACCTACGATTCGATAAGTAAGCGAATTCCCGGCCAAAAGTCGATCCAGGGCATGCGACAGCGAGAGCGCTTCACATCTGCAGGTGACCTGTTGATCCTCCGGGATGAAAGTGGGGCTGAAGGCGAACGGAACATCCGTTCGCTCGCTGAGCAAGCGAAGCGCCTCTGCGAGAGGAATCTTGCTCACGTCTAAGTGCGAGGCACGATCCAGAATCGCCTGGGCAGGCGTAGGTTCTGGGCGGTTCGAGGTGACTCTCTGGGCGCGCTCTACTGGGCTCGCAAGGCCTGGAGCCGCCTGAAGTGTCGGCAGCAGCGCTAAGAGGGAGGCACCCAGATAGTGGGCGAGATCGGACATGCGACCTCCCGGAAGGGGTTCGCGGCAGATCCGGATAAGTCCTGGACAGCGGCGCTGGCGATTCCTCAGCCAGTCGCATCTACCGTGACAGAGGTATCAGTCACGGTGCACCGGACATCAACAACCCGGCACACGATGTACATGACTTGTTCAAACGACTCACCATCAAACACCGCCGAGACCCTTCGCTCGGCCAGGGCGGGGTCCGTCAGATTGATGTCCACGTCGAACCGTTGCTCGATCTCATCGAACACTTCTCGCAGAGGCGTTCCCAGGAAGACCATTGCATTGCCCATCCATGTCAGACGGGTCTCGGGATTCTCCACCTGAACGACTCCTTCTAGCGCCCCGTCCCGGGCAATCCCCATCTCCCCTTCGCTCACTTCCACGTCCTGCCCTCCAACAGCGATGGTGACGCGGCCGTCCAGCACCAGTAGGTCGAGTTCTCCAATTTCTGATCGCACGTCGAAACGCGTCCCCAGAACCGTTACTTGCCCGGCCGAGGTGTGCACAATGGTGCGACGTCCTTCCTCCTTTGGGACGGCCAGGAAGGCTCGACCTTCGACTCTCAGTTCGGGCGAGACTCCTGCCTGGATGACTTCTAGAAGAGTCGACCGGCCTAAGTATGCCAACGTGCCATCCGGGAGCTGAACTGAACGACCGGTCTCCGCCCCAGTCACGAACCGTGGCCGTTCAGCGACGACGTCTGCTGAGCGCTGCCCGGCGCGATCAAGAAGCGCTGCGGCGCCCAGAATCAGCGCGAGAGCGGCTGCCAGCTTCAGGAATGTTCGGGTCGGGGAATTCCCGACAGTGGGAACCCAGATGGCGCGGCGTTGTCGGTCTCTCTCCGCCGCTATTCGGACGGCTTCACTTGCGGGAATACGACGAGTTTGCGTCTGCACACTGAGGCGTTGGGCTGTCCGCGCGATCAGGAGTACCTCCCGAAACCGTCTCTCGTTGTCGGGAGACTCGCGTCGCCATTCCTGGAGTTGGCGCTTCTCGTTTTCGTTTGCCTGGCTATGAGCCAGGCGAATGATCAGCTCATCCACGGTCCCGGCCTGTTCCAGTCGGTTCGACGGGGCACGTACGTGATACTTGGAAGACACGGGGCTTGTTCACTCTGAACGTTCTCTCAATGGGAAGCCTAGTCGTGACGGTCGCCGGACAATGAGGAGCGGCAGCGAGATGTAGGCTTTTGGGTCGGGAAGAGAGTCCGACAAACCCGTCGCAGTTGATTTGATTAGTTGATCCGAAGCGGGTTCGGCTGCTCGCCAGATTGCGTTGAAGCCGTCATCTGATTGGCAACCGCGGATCAGGCGATCCCCAGGGCACAGGCACCTTCGTGATCCTGAGTCCGTGGAAGGTTGCAAGCGAGCAGACGCCAGGCCAGTGCGGCGGTTAGCGCCGGTTGTTCCGGGCCAGAGACACATGATAACACATCGCGCTTCCCTGAATTTGCTGACCCACACCTTCGCCGATCACGTATAGCATCAGACTCAGATGATTTCAAGCAATAACTCACATGCTTGTGAGCTGGGAGCGGGGTGCAACTTCAAAACCGCTCCTCCGAAACGGGTGCCAGCGCCTCCCGGAGGCTGTTGAGGGCCGCGCTCATCTGGTTGGCTACCGTGGGGACTGCGATCTGCAAGGTGTCGGCGACTTCGCGATAGGAAAGACCGCAGAGGCAGGCGAGAGTGAAAATCTCTCGGCGGCGTTGAGGGAGATCCTGGATCGCGTCCTCAAGTGCAAGGAGGACCTCGTGTTCTTCCAGCAGTTCCAGCGGGGTGGGACTGTGGTGTTGGCGTTTCCGTTCACGTTGGCTCCACGCCGTGCGGATTGCACGGCGCTCCCGTTCGTGAAGGCCAAGGTTTCTAACGACGGTGTGCAGGTAGGCGCGGACCGTTCCAGTTGGCGTCCACGCCTTACGGTGCTGCCATAGGCGCACGAAAGCTTCCTGAACCACATCTTCTGCAGGGTCGACCGTGCCGACGATCGAGACCGCATACGCTACCAACTGCAACCAGTAGCGCTGCATCAGCACGTCGAGCGCCGACTCATCATCCGCCTGGATCTGGCTCATGAGCGTCAGATCCGATGGCTCAGATGAGTGGCTCGTCAGGTTCATTTCCCGCGGGGACGCCTCCATGCCGCCAGGATCCCTTGGCCGTTGTGGAGGAGATCGGAGAACGACCTCCAATTCGATCAGGTTCACGGCATGCGAACGCGGTAATTCGGACTGACAGCTGGCGCGAGATCCCTGCAGTGAGACGCGACTTGCAAGAGTTTTACGTGCCCGATCGTCCCACCGCGTAGCGAGTCGGTTTTCGTGGACGTCCGTGAGCACCGTTCCAGGAAACAACGCGCTGTCGGCGTCCCCTTACCCACGGTGTTCGTGCCCACTCTATGGTCGTGTCGTCTGCCGGATGTGGGTCGAACGATGCGCGCAGCGTGGACACGTCCCTGGTGTCGATGGACCAGCTGGCTCCAGCCCGCGAGTCGGCTACTATATGTTGAATCACAACGCTTCAACGGCGACTGAGCGACCCGTGACGGAACATCTAGCCTGCACGGCTCCGCACACGATTCGGATGACTTCCTCGAATTCCTGTCCGTCGAACGAAGTCGTAACGGTCCGGTTGCTGATCGAGGGATCGCGAACGTCGATCTGCGCGTGATACCGTGCTTCGATCTCGCGGGCCACTTGTTCCAACGGCGTCGCCTGGAAGAACATGGTCGCGCCCATCCAGGCGAGATACTCGAACGGATCCTCGACACGAACCACAGCACCAATGGCTCCCGAGTTGACGAGGCTCAACTCGCCGCTGCTGACGGCGATTTCATGCGCGCCATCCGAAACGGAAACGCGACCGTCGATAACGAGGAGCTGAAGGTCGTTGTGGTTGCTGCGAACATCGAAACGGGTTCCGAGGACTGTAATGCTACCGGCGGGAGTGCGCACAACGACTCGTCTTCCGTTGTCTTTCGGCACACCGAAGAAGGCCCGACCATCTAGCCAGAACTCGGGTTCGGGCTGATCTCGTATGACGTCGAGCCGAGTAGCAGGGGCGAGGTGAACGAGAGTGCCATCAGAGAGGGCAATCGTTCTCTGTTCATCAAGCTCGGTTTCATACCGCTGGCCATCCGCCTCGATTGTTCCAGAACGGAGGGGCCACGGTCGCACGATCATCGCCACGATGACGGCGGCAATCGCTGCTCCAGCAATGCCGCCAACGGGCTTCCACGGCCACTTCCCTCCCTGCTCCCTACGGGACCCGATCGTCTGGGCGCGAGCCCGCTGTTCAGCGCAGAGGGCAATATCCCGCGCCGGTCGAGGCGTGGTCTTGAGTTGTGTGGGAAGCTTGTTTGACAGTCGCGCAGCGCGAAGGGCCTCCTGATAGTGCTCTTCATTCTCAAGCAATTCCCTCCGCCACTTGTTGACGCGGCGTCGTTCCTGGTCAGTGGCCTCGTTGCGCGCAACACGGATGATCAGTTCGTCGATCGTCATCTGAACACGCTCGCCGTAACTCGTTTGATGTGCAACGCCGCGAACGCGCCGAGATCTCGGCCGTGGAAGGAAATGGGTGTCGCGTCATCCTAAGCAACCGCCGAGCCGTGCTCTCGTACTACCGACCACAACTCAAACGAAGCGAATCAGCATCCAGACTGCCTGCCTTCCGACCGTTGCCGATGGCTAGGGTCCGACGTTCTGGCGGAGTGGAGGTAGTAGTACGTCTCAACTGGTCGGTTAACCCTTAGCCCCATGCGGAACGGCTGACCGCTTCGGCTCTGCGCGATAAGAACGCCCCCTTCGTACCCCGGAGGCCCCATGTCACGAACTCGGTCGGACGCCCACGGCCGCGGCATCACCTTCCTTCCAGCATCGCTCATCACCGGTCTCTTTCTCCAAGCATGGCCGCTTCAGGCCCAACAGCAAGGAACGGTGACCGGGAGAGTCGTGGGCGATGAGACCGGAGCGCCGGTGGGCGCCGCCCAAGTCTTCATCGAAACGCTCGACATCGGAGTGCTCTCACAAGCGGACGGTCGCTACCTGATTCAAGGTGTGCCCGCCGGCACGCACACCCTCACTGCGGTGCGTATAGGGTACCGCACCTCGACTGCCGAGGTGACCGTCAACGCTGGCGAGGCAGCGCTCCAGGACTTCAACCTCGCGAACGAAGCCCTGCAACTCGATGAGGTCATCGTGACGGGAACCCCTGGTGGGTCCCAGCGGCGCGCCATTGGGAACGTGGTGGACGCGATAAGTATCGACGACATCGCGGCACGGGCTCCCATCGCCACCATTGAGGATGCGCTGCAAGGAAGAACTCCCGGTGTGCATCTGACCCCCCCGAACGCCGCGGGGGGTGGCTCCAAGATCCGCATTCGCGGCCACTCGAGTATGGGTTTGGCCGGCGATCCCATCATCTACGTCGACGGAGTCCGATTGAACGACAACCGTACGAACGTTAGCCGGTACTCGAACCAGTCCAGGCTAGCCGACTTCGATCCGAATAACATCGAGAGCATCGAAATCATCAAGGGTCCGGCGGCTGCGACTCTGTACGGGACCGAGGCCTCGGACGGCGTGATCCAGATCGTCACAAAGCGGGGACTGGTTGGCGATCCGACGTTCGACTTCAGCGTCGAGCTCGGGCAGAACTACTGGCCAGACTGGGAGGGGTACAACCGGATCGCGTGGG
>WHSP01000114.1 GCA_009380025.1 Gemmatimonas sp.
GCGACTTCGTGGGCGATGACACCGTACAGCCCTTCGACCGACTGCGGCCGGGGGATGAACACGATCATCGGATACTCCATCCCCGAAATCGGCCCCTCCGCGATCGTAATCTGCGGATAGAGGTAGGGAACGAGCAGCTCGCTGAACAAGTCGGTCGAGTGCCGGCCGTACTCGGCCGCGGAGCTCCAATTCGGGGCACCCGGGCGGTAGAGCGCGTGAACCGCAACGGTACGAGTGCCACCGGCCCCGTCGGGGATTGTGGCAGCGGTCGCATCCCAGACGTACCTATCGGATGTCACGAACGCGAAATCCCGCACGTCGGAGGCAGAAAATCGCCAGGTAAGCCGGTCCCCCTGGCGTGCCTGGGTAGCGTTCTCCGCGAAGTGATCGGCCTCCGTGACGACTTGGGTAGTCGAGTCCGACGTCAGGGCGGTGCGAAGTCTCTGGCGCGCTTCCTCGGTCAACACGTCCTGCGGATTCGTCAGCTCCCCGGTTGCCCCGACGAGATACCCGATGGGAACCGTGATCGCGACCTCGAAGTCGCCATACTCGAGATAGAATTCGCCATCCCCGAGGTACGGTGTCGTCGCCCAGCCGTGGAGGTCGTCATAGGTGGCGATCTGCGGATACCATTGGGCGACGTGGAAGGCCCGGGCATCGAGCGCGTCCTCCCAGGCCGTCCGGAAGCTCGTTGCCGGCGGGACACGATGTTGCCAGTCGATCTCCAGAATCACACTGTCGCCCGGCTCGACGGCCCGAGGAAGCCGCACCCTCGCCAGCGTGCCCTGCACCGAGTAGCCCGCCTCCGCGTTCGGCACGTCCGCGCCGATCGGGATCTGATTGGTCGGACGCTGCTGCAACGTCCGACCCTGAGCGGCCACCCGCGCCAGCGTCACACCCCCGGTGATCGGAGCGTAGCGATTCCTCGGCACACCCTCCGAGTAGATGTTCTGCGAGAGGTTGAGAACGAGGCTAGGCATCGCGACTGGCGACCTGTTGCGATACACGATCCGCTCTGAGCCACGCAGTGTCGCGCTCTCCGGGATCAGCTCCGCGTCGATCGTATACGAGACGCTGTTCTGCCAGTAGGCTGGTCCCGGTGCTCCGTTCGCCGAGCGGGTGCCCGCCTCCAGCCCCTGACGGTAGAAGTCGGGCACCGGAATCTCGCGAAGCATCGGGCGCGTTGCAGCGTCGACGGAGATGACCGGAGGCTCCGGTACGGAAGGTGCCACGCTCCCGCCGCCGATCGACCCACAGCCAGCCGCCGCCATGGCTACCGCCAGGCTACCGATCGAGGCCCTGTTCATTCGAAGACGGCTCGGGGTGAAAGCTGTTGCCCGCAGGAGGCGAGCAACAGAAAGCTACCCCGGCAAGACATCGGCCGGTAGGATTGGTGGGTTCTTCCGGAGTTTCCTCCGCAGAAGGTCCGCTACAAGGGCTGCCGATTCGGAGGAGGGGCAACCTGCGGCGCGCAGCAGCAAGCCGGCGCATGCCACGAAGGGTAGGCCCCGTCTCAGGTATGGAGAACTGGTTGGGAAGGGCTGGATGAAGCGCGGCAGGTATCGAGGTGGGCACCCCAAGCCGGGTGCCGAGTGTCGGGACGGCCTACTCGTCCTTCCCTTCGACGTCGGTGAAGTCGATCTCCATCTCCGCCTCGACCGAGAGCACGGTCTGCGGGATGAAGCGGAAACCAGCTTTTTCGTATGTACGGATCGCGGCTCGCTTGCCCGGTTCGACCGTAAGCCACAGTCCCCGAAGGTCATTCGCTCGCGCCGCTGCGACGACCACGCGCCCGAACTCCGATCCGACCCCACGCCCGCGAAGGTCCTCACGGAGGAAGATTGCATACTCGCCGATTCCGTCTCGCGAGGTCGGCATCACCAAAGCGTGTCCCGCCAGCTCGTCATGGCGCAGAGCGATGAGGTTGATACCCTTGCCGAGGACGTCATCGAGCCAGTCGCGGATTCGCTCCGGGTGGGAAGGCGGCAGGCCCTGCGCGGCGCGCTTCGGCTCGAACTCCTCGTAGAATCTCTGCAGCTCATCGCGGAACCGCGGGTCGTAGGCACGCACGACGAAGGGTACGCCTGCTTTGTCACGGAGCGTAGTCGCTTCGCCGAGTTTCGGCGTGAAGGCTGCCGTTATGGTACCCATGATCCCTTTGGAGGGCTGAGGAAAAACACGCTGAGCGAAGGTCGAAGAGAAATCGTGCAGATCAAGGCGCGCGACGAGCCGCGAGTGAGGCGTACGACCGTACGCCGCAGGGAGCGGCGAGGAAGCGAAACGCAGAGCTGCGCGATCTATCGAAGGCCTGCTAGAATCCGAGGCTCCAACCCCTCAGGATAGGGAAGGCTGTCCTACGCAGGGCCTCGACCCCGCGGCGATTCGTCGCAGCTACCTCGGCCGGCCGAAGTACGGGTGCAAAACTGCCCGGTTCGTCGTGGAGCCGGTCGGGGAGCAAGCAGGGACTTTCGCCCTGCCACCGCTCGAGCCAGTGGTGAGGGATGTCCGACGAGACCGCCTGTCCCGTGAGGACAGCCCAGACCAGGGTCCACGCCCGCGGTACAACCCTCCAGATCGCGTAGCCGCCGCCACCGGTGACGATGATACGGCCCCCACAGAACCGCTCCGCCACCTCGCATGTGATCCGCGTCGTCTCCTCGTAGATACGAGTGGTGCAGCGCAGATGTGTCAGGGGGTCGAGGACGTGCGCGTCGCACCCGCTCTGAAGCACGATGATCTCGGGGCGAAATGCCTCCGCGGCCTCGTGGAGTACCTCCGAGTAGACGTCCAGCCACGAATCATCCTCTGTCTGGGGATGCATCGGGAGGTTGAGGGAATACCCGTACCCATCCCCTTCGCCGAGCTCATCTGGAAATCCCGTTCCGGGAAAGAGGAACCGACCCGATTCGTGGATCGACAGGGTCAGGACTTCGGGGTCTGAGTAAAAGAGCCCCTGCACACCATCGCCGTGGTGCGCGTCGTAGTCGACATAAAGGACGCGGCAGCCGTAACGTTCGCGGATCCACGCAATGGCGGCGCCAAGATCGCTGTAGATGCAGAACCCGGAAGCTCGCTCGCGGTGGGCGTGGTGGAGGCCGCCCGCCAGAGCAAAGGCCCGGTCCACCTGCCCCCCCATCACCATCTCCGCCGCGACCAGCGTCCCCCCGACGACCGTCGCCGTCGCTTCGTGCATGCGACGGAAGACGGGATTGTCCTCGGTGCCAAGCCCCCAGCGCTGTGCGCCTCCCTCGTCCGCGTCCCGTTCGCTGAGCCTGTGGACGGCGCGAACGAACTGCGCGGAATGGACCCGCTGGAGCTCGGCGTCCGTAGCTACCCTTGGGCTAACGAGGCGGAAACGGTCGCCATCGAGGAGCCCCATCGCCTGAATCAGGGAGGCTGTGAGCTCCAGGCGCTTCGGGTTGAAGGGGTGGTCGGGCCGGAATCGATAGCTGGCGAACGAAGAATCCCAGATCAGCGCTGCCTTCATCCGGTGACCCGCAGCTCCCCCAGCTTAGGCACTTTCCGGGCGAGGGAAGGCCACCCGACCGTGTACCCTCCCTGTTCGAGCACCTGGATAGCTTCGCGCGGATCGATCGTCGCCAGGTGCAGCACTGCAGTCTTGTTTTCGTCACGTCCGAGCGAAGGAAGGATGATGCTGACGACGTTTACTCCCGTCGCCTCGCTCATCATCGTCATCGCCTTGCCCAGTTCGCCGGGGCGGTCCGGCAGCTCCACCTCGATTCGCGAGGAGGGCTCCGCGACCCCCAGGATTCGGACGAACGCGTGCAAGATGTCCGTCTCGGAAAGAATCCCGCGAAGCTGCTGCTGGGGATCGACGACGGGAAGAGCGCCGATCCGGTGCCGGTAGAGAAGCTTCGCCGCGTCTTCTATCGTGTCGTCCGGGCCGACAGTCACCACATCGCGAGACATGATCCCCGCGATCGCCGTCCGCTCCAGAAAATCCGACCGCTCCGCATCCGGCGTGGTCAGGGGTGACGGCATAGCAAGCCGGATGTCGCGATCGGACAGAATGCCCACCAGATCGCCGCCAAGGAGAACCACGGGGAGATGCCTCACCCGGTGTCGACGGGTGAGCACAAGAGCGGTCGCAAGAGTGTCGTCGGGCGTGACGGTAATCAGCTCCCGACTCATGCAGTTGCGTACGAGCATAGGGTGTCCGGGGACGGGGTGGGGCCCGCCGCGAGCGGGCGGTCGCGACAGACCGCCCGCAACGGGGGAGGACTACAGCCGTTCTTCGCGGGTCAGCGCGCCGCCTGCGTCGTAGATGCGCAGTACGTTCGCCGTTCCGTCGTAGTCGGCGTCGACCACCTGGACGCTTACGCCTCCACCACGATAGATCTCGACAATGTCGGCGTTGCCGTCGCCGTTGCGGTCCTGCCAAACGACAGCGGGCACGGGGCCGCTATTGAAGTGCACGACCTGAGCCTGCCGACCTCCCCCTCGTGCCTGCCCTACGGGAGTGAGGTCCGACGGCGGGACTCCCGAAACCCGTGCCGTACCGTTGAACCAGTTGGAGCGAGGTCCGAGCCAATCGCCGGCGAGCTCGGACATGGCGGGCATCTGCGGCATCCGCCGCCATGATGGGCGGTAGTCCTGCGCACTCGCAGAAGTCCCTGCTGCCGACAAGAACAGCACCGCGAACGCGACGACAACGATGCGTGTCATGGACGATACTCCTGTACAGCGGTTGGTGATCGCCGCTCTCTAGCTACCCTTCGGTCGTCACACGAGTTCCGGCATGCGTGCCTCTTCCACCGCTACGCGCCGGGTACGCGGGTTGCAGCACCACCCGCGCCAAGCGGAAAGAATACCTTCGACGCAATAGCAATGTCCGACTCGGGAATCTCCCGCCCGCGCTACCAGGGACTGGCCGCGGCCCGGCGTTGGCAGCAGGCCCCCGCGAGGCCTCGTGAGGACTTCTCTCTCGCCGTGGGGGATCGTCTTGGCGAGTTGACCGTGATCGGCCACCTCGCCAGGGGACGCGTTACCGAGCTCTATCAGGTGTGGAGCACAGAGCACTGGTGTGCTCTGACCGGTAAGGTGGTTTCGCCAGAGCACGCGGACGACGAAGTGCCGGCGTCGTTCAGGCGCGAAGCGCGGGTTCTCAAAAAGCTGAAGCACCCCAACGTTGTCCGGCTCTATGGAAGCGGAGTCGCCGGCGGTCGGGCTTACCTCCTTCTCGAGTTCTTCTCCGGCCCATCGCTGTACGAGGTACTCGAGTCTCTGTTTCATCGACGCCTGCACATACCCGATGCAATCCGCGCGCTCATGCATATCGGCGCAGCCGTCCACTACCTCCACCGACAGGGCTACCTCTACCGCGACCTCAAGCCGGGCAACGTTCTGTTGCGGGAGGGAATTCCGATCCTCGTGGACTTCGACGTGGTGCGGAAAATCGACCGGCGCCGGCCCGCGGATCGTCTCGGCACCGCTCCCTACATGGCCCCCGAGCAGGTGCGCAGGGAGCCGCTCACCCCGGCGGCTGACGTCTACGGGCTCGGCTGTCTCCTCTACGAGATGGTCACCGGGCACTGGCCGACCGACGATCCGTCGGAGGAAGACGAATGGAACGAATGGTCGGATGACGAAGAAGGGAGGGCCCGGACCGAGTCGGGCGGCGACGCCCCACTCTCCGAAGTGGAGCTTCTCTGGCGCTACCCTCAACTCAGCTACCCGCCTACCCCGCCCCGCGAGCATCTTTCCCACATCGACCCGGAGTTGGAACGGATCCTTCTGCGCTGCCTCCATCCAGATCCCGCCCATCGCTTCCAGACCGTCTCCGGCCTCCTGGCGGCGCTGGCCCCCCTCCTCAAGGGTCGCTACCGACTTTGGCCTCAGGGTGCGCCCATCGAACGCAGATCGGATACCGAGTCCCGGTGAGTCCAGCCCCTCCGTCCCGCGAATCGACGCGCGGTACACGAGGCCGTAACGATCTGGCGACAGGTCGCACGGCGGCGGGAACTCCACTTGCACAGGTCGAATATTCAGAGTACCGTCGTGATGAGAAGTCCTTGACCCGAGCGTGACCCAAAGCGTTGCATCGCCCTTCGACGACCGGCAATGAGATAGACGCGGCCAGCGGTCGTGTGGGACTCGGTTCCCTTGCAGGGCGAAGGCCCCGGTATCGATGCCGGGGCCTCTGTTTTTTCGACTGGCGCTACGGCTCAGAACCAGCGCGTCCAGTCACTGAACCAACGGTTCTCGCGCGCGGTCAGCCGGGAGCGCTCGCCCGCCCCGATCCCGGACTGCATCCCGCCTACGGGCGAATACCTCGGATGCGTTCGTTCGCCGAAGCGCCGGTAGGCGTCGTCGTATCGATCGCGGAATGCGGACTCGGGAATCGCGCGTTCACCCATCCACCAGTCGCGGTAGGCCTTGAAATCGCGGCCGCACACTGGATGTTGTCCGCGCTCGCTCCAGCCGTATCGAGGCGAGCGGTCGAATCCTCCTCGCCACCCTGGGCGCATCGCGTCCGCACGGTCCCATCCACCGTATCGTCGGTTCATCGGTACCTCCGTCGTCAAGTCGTTCCGGAGTGCTCCCAAGCGGGTCAGTGGTCCCCTCCGGCCGAGGTGCAACGGGCGTTCCACGCCTCTCCCGGCCATATCTCTTCAAGTCGAACTACAGGAACTCCATACGCTGATACGAACACAATCCCCTCTGCGTGCCTCAACCCGGGAGGAGAAGTGGGTAGACCTTCAGGACGAAGAGCAGCGAGGAGACAGCTTGCCTCAGCGCTCACCGCCGAGCTGTATCGAGAGCTTCGCACCGGTCGGTGCGCCTACTGCCGCTGGCCCGCCCGGCCGAGCGCGCCGCTGACCCGCGAGCACGTGATTGCACGGGCGAAGGGTGGTGGGCGAAAGGACGTGAGGATCATCGTGGCGGCGTGCGCGCGGTGCAACCATCGTCGCGGATGTCGCGATTTCGTGCCATTCCTGCTCGATCGGCCCCGCCGGATCTCTTCCTTTCTGGATTACCTGTCCTCCCTATCCCCCGAGAGCATTCGCGAAATCGATCCACGGGTCTACGCTGAGCTGTACGTCGCTGTGGCAATCATCACCGAATGCGCGGACCTTGGCCCGGAATGGAAGCGCGAAGCCCGGCGACTCTGCCGGGGACGGCTGCTGCACCGTAGGCGCTACGCCGCCCGGCGAGCGGTCCATGCGGCGGCCGGCCGGTTGGAGACAATTCGGCGCGGGGAACGCTCCACGGGCGGGCCGAGCTGCGTCCTCCCCGGTCGCCGCTCCGAGCCGTCCGCGCTTCGCCTGGACGAGCCGCTCGAACAGCTCGGCGCAAGGTTGGTCAGCCTGCTTTCCCTCCGCTGGCGGGTCCCGGGTGAGGTCGCGGAGCGAGAACTGAAGCGGGCGCTCACCGGCTCCGCCCTCGAACCGGGATCCATACTCGACGCGGTCGCCGAAGCGGCGCGACGGGATGTCCACACGGACGTCCTCAGCTTCGATCAGTGGAAGAAACGGCCCAGGCGGAAGAGGCTTCGCGTGGACCGAAGGGGGGGCATGCGGATGGCGAGAGGGCGAGCAGCATAACTGCAGCCATGGGGCAGGGTGGCTGACGTGCCGAGCGCCCGAAAGAAGCCTCCGTTCCACGCCGAGATGTGCCATTTTGCCGAAGGCGAGAACCGGTCGATCAGCTTCAGCGATAGGCCGAAGAGAAGTCGTGCAGATCGAGGCGCACGACGAGCCGCGACCGAGGCGTACTTTTGTACGCCGCAGGGAGCGGCGAGGAATGCAACGAAGAGCTGTGCGATTTATCGAAGGCCTAGATCTCGTCAGGGTAGCGGCCGCCATAGTCGGGGCCGAAATCCCGGTAGTCATAACGGAGAGGTCGAGGCGTGCCGCGGTAGGTTCGTGTCCCACCCTGGGTGAGGTATGGACGCCTGTAGGACTGCGCCCCCCCGATCTGTCCTTCCCAGGCCCCAGCAAACGAGTTCGAGTTCCGCGTGTACCGCGGCCCCCAGTTGCGAACGTATTCGATATTGTAGCGAGCCGTCACCCGACTCGGACCGGGACGCAAGTCGGGGTGCGAGAAGTCGACGTCGTACTCCATGTTCGTCCGCCATCGTACGCGTGGGTCCGAAGTATCGGCGGGGCCCCTGAGGCCATAGTCGTATCGCGCCATCGCAGTCACCTCGTCTGGCTGGTCGCTCAGCGTAATCTCTCCGCGGCTTCCCGCAGCGTTCTATCCTGTGCAATCCACGTTCCGGTCCCAGGAAGTGGCTCCTTTCGGCTAGGCTGGTGTAACTCGTGTTCCCGAAGCAGCTTGACCTACGATCTGGGGGAACGATGCCGGGAATGGGAGATCTTACGCGGGAATACGAGCGAGCGAGGTTCCCAGCGCACCGGCAGCTCGACCTTCATGGTGAGGGGCCGCGGGCCGCCCGGGAGATCGCGCTCCACTGGATCCAGTCCCGAGCCCACGAGACGCCGGGTGAAGAGTTGCTGCTCATCGTGGAACGGGGGCGCCGACCGGGGCGCAGGCCAGCGCCGGTCGCCGTTGCCGTCGCCAAGTTGCTCACCGAGCTGGAAGGAAAGCTGATCGCCTGGTGGCAGGACTTTACTCCCGGGACCCTTGCATGCCGCATCGCGGACCGCCCGAGCGTGCTTCCGCGCATCGCACCACCTCCCGGGCCGAACGGCGACGGACGTACGGAAGAAACCTCCGGGGCTGCCAGACCACCCCCGCAGACGGACATCCCCGAGGAGCTCTTCGAGATCGCCACCCGGGCCGCCGAGCTGCGCATCGACCGTGAGGGCCTCTCGATCCGAATCCTGGACGTTGTCCTTCGCGAGGTTTGGTTGGAAGCTCAGAGCGTGGCGATGGAGGAACGGCTTTCCTTCGCCGAAGCGGTCGAACGAATCCTGAGACTCGAGGTCGCTCGCGTCTCCGAGGAGTAGGCTGCCCCTCCTCCTTGCCATGTCCGCCCTTACACCTGGGGGCGGTGTAGGGCAAGGCCGCCGCCGGGTCAACAAATCGCTTGGCCGCGATAGTCCACCCTCCGGCAGACGCGGGCACGACTGCCTCACCCTCCTTTCCGGGCGTCGAGCCGCGGGAGACGAATGACGAAGGAACGGCTTTCGCAGCAGTCCCGATCCGGCAGGACCGCAGGATTCGTTTCCAGTGGAAGCTGGTCCATGACTGCGCCTTCCATGCGTACGGTCGTGAAGGCATTTGCGCGAAGCGCTCCGGTGTGGCGCATCGCGATTCCGCCTCTTTCAGGTTCGGTCGACATGCGCTTCGCTGCTTCGCTCCTTGCCCTCGTGGCTCTCGCGACGCCATTGCCGCTCGCGGCTCAACTTCCCATTCCCGTCTACCTCCAGGCAGGCCTCGGCATCGCCGTGCCACGAGGCGACGTCGCGGCCTCGGAAGGCGGCTTCAGTGCGTCCACGGGACCGACCTTCTCGATCGGCGCACGCGTACACCCGATTCCGTCCGTCGGCCTCTTCGTCCAATACGAGCAAAGCCGCTTCGGGTGCGATGATTGTACAATCGTCGGCTTGGACGACCGGGCCGTGCTGGAATCGATCGGGGGCGGCATGCGGTACGCCCTGCCCGTTCCCGCATTCCGCCTGTCTCCGTGGGTGGAGGGCACCCTGGTCCGACAGACGCTAGGATTCTCCGATGGCAATCATACCCTCGCTTCGGATGCGGACTTCGGCTTCAGCGCGGGAGCAGGGGTGACGATCCCGATCGCGAGTCGCTTCGCAATCGAACCGGGCCTCCGCTACCTCAATATGCCAGCCAACCTCGAATTCGAGCTCTACCCGGACCGCGACGTCGACGTCACGGCATTCACGCTGGACGTCGGCCTGGCGTTTCGACTCTGACATGGGAAGTAGGATCATGATCTATCGCTATCTGCCCGCCGCCGTCGCGCTGGTCGCCCTCTCGGCGTGCCAGGAGACCGATACGCCGACGTCCGCCCTCCTCGAGCAACGGGTGGTCACCGCGCTGGGCGGGTTGGAGATAGGGGAATCGCTGTCGTTGAGCGGCGAGGCCGCGGCTGAGGTGGTCCTGGGCGGGTCCGAGTCGGCCGGGGACTTCATCCTGATCCCCTTCCACGCTTCGCGGGAACAGGGGGCAGAACTCGCGGTTGGGCTTGGCGGGACCGACCTCGGAACTCCGGGGCCGTCGCAACGGGCTCCTGACCCTCGTGGCGGATGGACCGTCCCGGAAAGCTCGCTTCCCGGCTGGGAGATGCACGAATCGATGTTGGCCAGGTTCCGGACCGGGGCCGAAGCTGCGCGCTCGAAGCTCCCGAGCGGGCTTGGCCCGCAGGCCCTCGCCAACCTCGTCCCATCCTCGGACCTGCGAGGCGGCGACCTCGCCGTCGATCAGCTCGTCGAGCTGAACACTGACACGGACGGCGACTTCTGTGCGGACCTCGACGTCCGGACCGGACGGGTGGAGGCGATCTCCAGCGGCGCCGTTGTCGTCGCCGATGTCGACAACCCCAAGGACGGCTTCACCCGCTCGGACTATGAGGTCTTCGCCGAACGCTTCGACTCGTTGATCGAGCCGACCATCACCGGCGCCTTCGGCGAGCCGACGGACATCGACGACAACGGCCGTGTCGTCGTCTTCTTCACCCGCGCCGTCAACGAGCTGACCCGGCCCACCGATGAAGGGTTCGTCGGGGGGTTCTTCTATTCCCGGGACCTCTTCCCGGATACGCCTGCAGATCCATGCCCGGCGAGTAACCAGGGCGAGCTCTTCTACGTCCTCGTCCCCGATCCGGCCGCCGTGGCGAGCCACATCCCCCACACTCGCGACGGGGTCTTCGCCGGTGCCCTCGGCACGATCGGACACGAGTACCAGCACCTGATCAACGCCAGCCGCCGGATCTGGGTCAACCAGGCGAACAGCTTCGAAGAGACGTGGCTCGACGAGGGGCTCAGCCATATCGCCGAGGAGCTCCTCTTCTATGCGGACGCCGGGCTGTCGCGGCATTCCAACGTCTCCCTGGACGACATTTTCGGCAGCACGCAGCTGCTGAACGCAATCAACCAGTTCGGGATCCAGAACCTGATCCGCTACGGGCTCTACCTGGAGGAGGTCACGAACGACTCGCCGACCGGCGCGGGAGACGCACTCGGGACCCGCGGCGCGACCTGGGCCTTCCTCCGCTACCTCGCGGACCACCAGCCGCGGTCCGACCCTGAGTTCTTCCACGACCTCGTCAATTCCCAGGACGCGGGCTTCGACAACCTCGCGTCCGTGGTAGAGGGCGATCCGGTCGACTGGCTCCAACAGTGGGGCGTCAGCGTCTACGCAGATGATCTCGTGACGGCGGCCGCGGACTCGGCCTTCCAGCAGCCGAGCTGGGACTTCCGAAGCCTCCTCCCCGAGCTCTTCGGCGACTTCCCACTCTTCGTCCGAACTCTCTCCGGAAGTGGCACCCTCGAGTTCGACGTCGTCTCGGGCACGAGCGGATACGTCCAGTTCCGCAGCCCGGCCAATGGCGCGGCGCAGCTCTCGATCGACTCGGGCGGGGAGACGCCCCCCGCGAAGCTCAGGGTGACGGTCGTACGGACGAAGTGATCTCTTGATCAGACCCGACGGCATCGGCTTTCGTGAAGGCCGAAATCGGATTCGGTCCGGACACCGTCGATGCTCGGGAATGATCGGTGCATAACACTCGATCGGGCGTCTTTCTACCGTGTTCGGCGGTGGCTCGAAGGCCTTTTCCGAAGTGCCACTCGGAGCGGCCCGGGCAGCGGCGCCCGATCCTGTGTAGATGTGTAGAGAAAAGGGGGAAGAAGATGCGGTTTCATGAATCCGCCATCTTCGCGGAAAGCGCAACGGTCCGGGCGGTCAGGTCGATCGCCGATCCACGGCTGAAGCGAGCGCTTCGGCGTCACGCACGGGTCGCCTCGCTCGCCCTGCAGGCGCCGGAAGCGTACGCGGTTCTGGGTCCGCGACGGCAGCCAGTACTGACCGCCTCCCACGGCCGTTCCGTGAAGGACGTTGTCGACCTTCCGTCGGACATCCAAGATGCCTTCCCCGGAGACGCCGCCCTCGAGTCGCGCGACCCGTCCGTGGCGCTCGGTGCTCCCATCGCCAACGAGGACGGCGACGAGTACGGTACTCTTTGGGTCGTCGAACCCAATACCCGACTCTGGAGTCGCCGCGACCGTCAGCTTCTCGCCGCCATCGCAAGCGCGGCCGCAGAAGGGATCTATCTTCGGATTCAGAGTGCCTCCACTCCTGTGGATGAAGTCCCGGAGCCATCCGCGTCCAACATGCTCCCGGTTTCGGCGCTTCTGTGGGAAGCACCGAACGGACGGCTGGCCACCGCCCTGAGAAATGGCATCCTGGCTTCCGTACATCAGGGATTGGCCGAAGCGGGCACCCGTCTACCCAGCATTCGAGAGGTCGCCGATCGCATCGGCTCAACGCGGTACTCCGTCCTGCAGGCGTACCGAACGCTGGAGTCCGAAGGGATCGTCGAAACTCGCCACCGATCGGGCGTCTACGTCGCATCCCTCGGCGAGGCCCCCGCACCGCACCTCCCCGAGACCGCGCGATGGCTCGGCCGTGTGCTCACCGAGAGCTACCAACACAAGGTCAAGGTTCCATCACTTCCTGGCCTCATCCGCCGGTGGACGGCTTCGACCACCATCCGCTGCGCTTGCGTTGAATCCAGCGAAGACTATCGCGCCGCTCTCGCCGACGAGATTCGTAGTCAGTTCGGCCTCGATTCCGTCTGTGTCGCCATCGCTCCGAGCACCGCCGAACTCGGCTCGCAGCCGCTCGGGCCGGACGGCGAACGGATCATCTCCTCGTCCCACATTATTGTCACCACGCCCTTCCACGCACCCGAGGTAGGTCGCATCACCGAACGCCTCGGACTACCACTCATCGTGGCTACGCTCGACGAGGAATCTTCTACGGCCGGCGCCCGCCGGCTCGCTGCCGCCGGCGAGCTCGTCGTAGTCTGCGTCGATCGGGCGTTCGCCGACCGCGTCCTGTTTTCGATTCCACCAGCCAAGCGTTCCGGGGTTCGCCTCGTCACTGCCGATTCCTCGGCCGAGCTCGCCGCCGTTGACCGCAAGCAGCCCGTCCTTCTGACCGACGCGGCCAAGTCGCGCCTCGTCGGCGAAGACTTCCGGCTCCTCGCTGCTCATTATCCGTCCTTCTCCTCCCGCTTCGCTGAACGACTCGCCCCACTGATCCTTCAGGCCAACCTGGAGCAGCTTCGCAGCGGCCCGTCTCGATCGAATGCTTCAGACCTACAGCCGGCAAAATAGTTCGCGGCCGCCCTTCTGAGCGGCCGCCCCGTGCCAAGCCCAGCTCGTTTGTCGATTCCGTTACCAGACCGACCAGGTGGAGATCGGCAACTGGTTTTCCAGCCTCAACTCCACTCGCTGCCCCTGATTCAAGTTGATCGGCCCCGTCAAATATCGCTCCCTCGATCCGATCGCCTCCGCCACCAACTCCAATCCCCCCACACCCAGGCTGAACGAGCTCGGCACCTTGAACTCCCGCTTCTCCATGCTCGTCACCATCCCCAGGCGGACCCGCGAGGTGTAGCGGACGGCGTACACCACCATATCCGACCAGTTGTGGTTCTCGACTTCCACCGTCGTCTTGCGTGCGTCCGGCGGCAGCGGCCCGTTGCTCGACGCCCGCTGCGAACCGCCTGTCGCGGCACATCCGCCGACAAGGAACACGACCGCCGTGACTGCGGTAAAGCGTGCGATAGCCTTCATCGTCTACCTCCTCGGGTCCACACAGCCTTTACTTCCCGTCTCTACCGTCGAACCGGTATGTCAGGCGTATGTGCTTGAATTACAACAGCTTGCAAGTGGGGCGGTTGCACTGCTCATGCCGGGCACGCCACGCCCCCGAACAGATCCCCCACCCCCACCCCTCTGTTTGCCCAACCACCCCCGGGCCGCCTTGGCCCCGCTGATGCACATCGAATCACTTCTCAACGACTCCCTTTTCGACCATGACCGCTTCACTCCCTAAAACACTGCTCATCCCGGCCCTCGTCGCTCTGCTTTTCGGCTGCAGCGACACCCCACCGGCACCGAGCGAGTCGGAATTCACCAACGCCGTGATGCAGGCCGAGGTCCCGGTCGAGCTCGCCACCGGCGTCTCTCTCTTCGCAGACAACTGCTCCGCCTGCCATGGCGAGCGCGGCCTCGGCACCGAGCAGGGCCCGCCTCTGGTCCATATCATCTACGAACCGTCGCACCACGCCGACGTCGCGTTCCTCATGGCCGTTCGGCGCGGGGTCCGGGCCCACCACTGGCAGTTCGGCGATATGCCTCCTATCCCGTCGCTCGACAACGAGGATGTGGCCGAAATCGTCGCGTACATTCGGTTTCTCCA
The DNA here is from genome assembly GCA_009380025.1 of Gemmatimonas sp. Taxonomy (GTDB): domain Bacteria; phylum Gemmatimonadota; class Gemmatimonadetes; order Longimicrobiales; family Longimicrobiaceae; genus WHSP01. The sequence continues at coordinate 14,377 of WHSP01000114.1, forward strand.
GCGTCATGCCGGTATCGTCTGACACGGCAACAGAATCGGCGGTGCGGCTCGTCTGGACCCGTCGATTGAGAATCATTCGCAAATCGTTGATGCGACGGCACTTGCGGGCCCGGCTGACTGGCCCCTATCTTGCCCCGTAGCGCGTGTAGGCCGAACTTCCCACGCAACCGGAGATGGCTTCCCATGGCGAATCCCCAGGAGAAGAGAGCAACGGTGACCTCAGCCGTCGCTTCCTGTAGCGCGACGGACTGCTCCCACAACGAGAACCGGGAGTGCCACGCCGGCGAGATCCGCGTGGAAATGAGCGGCCAAAGTGCCGTCTGCGGTACGTACGACCCCAGAAGGCCGAAAGCGCGACCCTAGAAGGCTGTTGAAAAGCAGGTTGCGCGAAGGCCGAAGAGAAATCGTGCAGGTCAAGGCGCGCGACGAGCCG